>JBGURT010000113.1:0-19003 GCA_045132115.1 Kiritimatiellia bacterium | reverse complement strand
GGGGGCGCATTCGCGCTCCAATATGATGCTCGCGTGGACCGTTGCCGAAGAAATGGGCGTGGGGCTCGAGGAAGCGGCGGAGCGGCTGGAGAAATTTGCGCTGCCCGGCGCGAGATGGCGCAAGACGAAGGTCGGCGAGGTTACATACATCGACGATTCCTACAACGCCAACCCGGACAGCATGAAGGCGGCGATCGATGCATTCGGCGGCAAGGTCGTCGTCTTTGGCGACATGGGCGAATTGGGTCCGCGAAGCCGCGAGCTGCACCGCGAGGTATTGGCGTACGCTTACGCCAAGGGGCTCAAGGTCGTGACCGTGGGGCGGCAGTTCGCGCTTGCGGAACTGGATTTGATCTCTGCGGGAGAAGTGCTCCTCAAGGGATCGCACGCAATGGATCTTTCAAGTCTAATCGACGAAAGGAAACAAACGAAATGAACAGGGTATTCAACTTCTCGGCGGGTCCTGCGACCTTGCCTTTGGAGGTTCTCGAGGCTGCCCAGGCCGACATGATCGACTACAAGGGCACCGGCATGAGCGTGATGGAGATGTCGCACCGCGGCAAGGACTATCCCTCAATCCACGATCAGGCGATCGCGGACTTCAAGGAGCTGACCGGAATCGGCGACGATTATGACGTGCTCTTCATCCAGGGCGGCGGCTCGATGCAGTTCGCGATGATTCCGATGAACTTCCTCGGCGCGGGCATGAGCGCGGACTACACCAACCAGGGCACCTGGTCGGGCAAGGCTCTCAAGGAGGCGAAGAAGGTGGCGGCGCTGCGCGGCGCGACGGCGAACGAAGTCGCCAACTGCGCTAAGGACATTCCCACGCGCATGCCCACGCAGGACGAGCTCAAGTGGAACGAGGGCGTGGCCTATGCGCACATCTGCACGAACGAGACCATCTCCGGCGCGCAGTTCAAGACGATGCCCGCATCGCTGCCGGGCATCCCGCTAATCGGCGACATGAGCTCCGACATTCTCTCCTGCGAGCGCGACTACACCAAGTTCGACATGTTCTACGCCGGTGCGCAGAAGAACCTCGGGCCTGCGGGCATGGCGGTTGTCGCGATCAAGAAGGAGCTTGTCGCCAAGGGCAACGAGCAGATCCCCGTGATGCTGCAGTATCGCACCCACGCCGACAACAATTCGATGTTCAACACGCCGCCCACGTACTCGATCTATCTCTTCGGGCTCGTGATGCAGTGGATCAAGAAGATGGGCAAGGAAAACCTCTTCAAGCTCAACATCGAGAAGGCCAAGAAGATCTACGACGTGATCGATTCGTCGGAATTCTGGCGCGGCACGGCGAAGAAGGAATTCCGTTCCGACATGAACATCACTTTCCGCCTCGCGACCGAAGAGCTCGAGAAGAAGTTCCTCGACGAAGCGAAGGAGCTCGGCATGAGCTCGCTCAAGGGACACCGCTCCGTTGGCGGCATCCGCGCGACCGTGTACAACGCTTTCCCGATGGAAGGCGTGGACGCGCTCGTCAAGTTCATGAAGGAGTTCGAAGCCAAGAATGGCTGAGTGGGGAGAACTCGCGGCGATCGTCGTCACGATGGGCCTGGTGCTCTTCGCGGCGGCGCTCGTCACTCCCAAAGGGCGCGTGCCCCTGGCGCTGCGGGGGATAAACAAAATCCTGCGCAGAGACCGTGGCGCGGCTCCGCAAGGTGCGCCGGAGAAAGTCGCGCTCTGGCGCAAGTTGCTCGCGACGGTTTTGGTGTTGATTGCGTTTTTGATTGCCGCCGCGTGAGGCGGAGGAACAAGGATGAAGAGGCGATGAAGAAATATCTTGCTATCGATATCGGGGCGTCGAGCGGGCGTCATATCGTCGGGCGCGTGGAGAACGGGAAGATCGAGCTCGAGGAAGTCTATCGCTTCGTTAATGGACAGGTTCGCAAAGACGGACACGACTGCTGGGATATCGAAAAACTCGTCGCCTCGGTGAAAGAGGGTATTGATGCGGCGCTCGCGAAAGAGCCGGAGATCGAGTCGATAGGTCTCGATACATGGGGCGTGGATTTCGTGCTCGTGGACAATGCTGGCAATCTCGTTTCGGATGCGGTCGCATACCGCGATGCGCGCACGACCGGCGCGGCCGAGGAGATCGAGGCCAAGGTCATGGGATTCGAGGAACTCTACCGTCGCGCCGGCATCCAGAAGACGAGCTTCAACACGATTTATCAGCTGTGGGCGCTCAAGAAGGAGCACCCCGAACAACTCGAGAAGGCCGATTGGTATCTTTCGGTTCCCGAGTACATCAACTTCCGGCTCACGGGGAAGATGGTTCCCGAGTATACTCACGCATCCACGACTTCGCTACTCGATGCGGAGAAGAAGACTTGGGACATGGATCTTATCGAAAAGCTCGGGCTCCCCACGCGCATCTTCAAGCCGCTCGCCATGCCCGGCGCGACCGTTGGCGAATACAAGGGCGTGAAGGTGGTTCTGCCCGCGATGCACGACACGGGGTCGGCCTATCTCGCGGTGCCGGCGCGCGACGACAAGGCGGTGTATCTCTCCAGCGGCACGTGGTCGCTTCTGGGCGTGGAGATTATGAAGCCTATCACTACCGCGGAAAGCTGCAAGGCCAACTTTACGAACGAAGGCGGCGCCTGGGGACGCTATCGCTACCTCAAGAACATCATGGGGTTGTGGATGATCCAGTCTATCCGTCGCGAATTGAACGGCGTCAAATACGTGGAAGGCAGCTCCGGCGAGGCGACGGCGGCGGCGCTCAAGAAACTCTCGGATTGGCAGGAAGGCAAGGAATATTCCTTCATGGATCTCGAGCAGGCGGCGAAGGCGGCGTCGGACACGGCGCTCGTGGATGCGAATTCGCAGCGGTTTTTGAACCCGGCCTCGATGATCGGCGAAGTTATCGCGGCGGCTGGCGAAAGCGGCAAGGCTCCCGCGACGGTGGGCGAACTTATGCGTTGCGTATACAAATCGCTCGCCAAGTGCTATGCGGACGCGATCAAGGCGATGAGCGCGATCACGGGGGTCGAATACACCTCGATCAACATCGTCGGCGGCGGCAGCAAGGACAAATATCTCAACTCCCTCACCGGCGAGGCGACGGGGCTCGAGGTGATTGCTGGTCCGACCGAAGGGACCGCGATAGGGAATTTGATCGTGCAGATGATCGCGGCGGGCGAATTCAAGGATCTCGCCGAGGCACGCAAGGCGATTGTGAGGTAAGATGAACGTAGTCTCTCTGGTCGGGCGTCCCAACACCGGGAAAAGCGCGCTTTTCAACCGCATCGCGAGAAAGCGCGTGGCGATCGTATTCGATCAGCCTGGCGTGACACGCGACCGGGTGACGAGAGAAGTGGAGTTTTCCGGTCGGCGCGTAATGCTCGTCGATACCGGGGGCATAGCCTTCGACCGGCAAGTCACGCGCGATCCGCTGGACGACGAAACGCGCTCGCAAGCCGCGCTTGCGGTAGAGGATTCCGCGGTGTGCGCGATCGTAGTGGATGCGCGCGAGGGAATAACGCCGCTCGACGAAGAGGTGATAGTGCGCGTGCGCGAATCCGGCGTTCCATGCATGATCGCGGCGAACAAGTGCGACACGGCGGACGACGACTATCGCGCGGCGGAGTTCGAGCGGTTCGGGCTTCCGGTTTTCGCGGTCAGCGCCGAGCATGGTCGCGGCGTGCAGGAACTTTTGGGCGCCATCGCCGCGAAACTTCCGGCGGCGGAAGTGGAGGAAGAGTCGGCCAGACCGTTGCGCGTAGCGATCGTCGGGCGGCCGAATGCGGGAAAAAGCTCTTACATCAACCGGCTTCTGAATGCGCCGCGCGTCATTGTCTCGGAAATCCCTGGGACCACCCGCGACGCGGTGGAGGTTCCGTTCCAGATCGGCACGGGACCCGAAGCGCGCAAGTATATGCTCGTCGATACCGCGGGCATGAAGCCGCACACCAAGATGTCCAAGACTTCGGTCGACAACTTTTCGCTGTTCCGCAGCGAGGAGGCGATCAAGGAAGCGGATGTCGTGATCCTCGTGCTCGATCCGGTGCTTGGTCCGACTATGCAGGACAAGCGTATCGCCGGAAAAATCCTCGATGCAAACCGCGCTTGCATCGTCATGATGAACAAGTGGGATCTGGCGCAGGAAGAGGGCATGACCGAGACGAAGGCGACCGAGGCGCTGAGGGCGATGATGCCGTTTCTCGCGTTTGCGCCGGTCGTGTTCTGCTCGAACAAGTCTGGCTACAACATTCGCCGGACGGTCGCGGCGATCGACACGGCGGCGGGCAACGCGTGCCTCAAGCTCCCCACGGGGATGCTGAACCGCGTTCTCACGGTTGCGGCCAAGAAGACGCTCTCGCCGATGATCAAGGGCAAGCGGCTCAAGATCTACTACGGGCTTCAGGTTTCGACGAATCCGCAGACGATAAGGCTTTTTGTGAACGACCCCAAACTCGTCACACCGGCGTATCTTTCTTACATCGAAAAGAACATCCGCGCGCGGTTCGGACTCGAGGGTGCGCCGCTCAGGATCTTTTTGAAGGCGCGCAGCCGGAAGGATCTCGCGAGTGAAGGATAAGCATCGCCTTTGCGCATTGCTTGCCGTTGCGGCGGCGTTCGTCTTGGGGACGGCGGCGATTTGGCTGGGCGGGCTCAACCAGGACGAAGGCTGGTATCTCTATGCCGCCAACCTCGTAGCGGAAGGCCAGGTGCCGTATCGCGACTTCGCCTTTACTCAAGGTCCCGTGATGCCGTACGTCTATTCGCTTTTTGCGGATATCTGGAAAACTCACGGCATTTTGGGCGCGCGGATTTTCAACTTGGCGATCGGGTTTCTCGGTATTGGATTTTGCTGCCTGCTCGCGCGGCGTCTGGGCGGCAGTGCGCTCGCGGCGTTTTTGCTCCTCGCCTGCAACCTCTACCATCTTTATTATCTTGCCATCCCCAAGACTTACGCGCTTGCGGGGCTCGCGGTAGCCATCGCTTTTTGGTGTCTCACCTTTGAACATTGGGCGGCGATTTTCTTCGCCGGGGTTCTTCTCGCGATTGGCGCGGGGGTGAGAATCTCGATCGGGTTTTTGTTGCCTTTTGCCGGCATCGCGCTCTTGGTTTCGGACAAGAGCCGCTTCAAGTTCAAGACGGTAATGTTCGCCTTGGGCGGCATATTGGCGCTCGTTGCGGTCTATGGATCTTTCCTGATCGATCCGGCGACGCGCGAAGGTCTCATCGCCGCGCAGGCGTATCATGCCGCTCGCAGCGGATTCGATCCCGCGATGGCGGTGGGGAGCATCTCGCGGCTCGTGCGCTGGTATCTTCCCGTGGCGGTGCTCGCGGCGCTTTTCGTCTCCAGACCATCCGGCGGCAAATCGAGAGCGATGATGGCCGCGGTGCTCGCCGTGATGGCGATTCAATGGCTCGCGCCTTTCCCTTACGAAGATTACCAGGTTCCTTTGATGGGTATCGTCGCGGCCGTTGCGGCAACCGCGATCGCAAAGGACAAGATTCCCGTTCTTTTGCTCGTCGTGTTTGCGCTTGCATTCGGGAGCCCGCTCCTCGAGAAGTGGGTGGTAGACGGGCACGACAGGTTTTGGCCGATGAAAAAGGCCAAGCCGGAACTCGCGCTGCTCAAGGATGCGGCGCGGCAAATCGAGTCGCTCGATCCTGACGGCAAGACGTTGCTGACCCAAGATCTCTACCTTGCGATCGAGACGAACCGCAAGGTTCCCAAAGGTCTCGAGATGGGGCCGTTCAGCATTCTTTCGCACGACGAATGGATTGCGCTTCTGGAGCTTACGAATTGCCGCGTGGCCGCGATGTCCGGCTACACGTTCGCGATCGAGCCGCCAAAGTGCGATCGCCGCGACATGGCCGAGCAGTTGGAATTCTGGCGCATCCTCAAACGGCGCTACCGGCAGGCCGGGTACATAGAACGCTTCGGGCAGAACGCGACGCCTTTGTTCATTCTGGAATCGACGGACGGCATGCAATGAAAAATCCAGATGAAATCCGCGAGCGCATAATCGAGGTGGTCGGCAAAACCGGCGGCCATCTTGCGTCAAGTCTTGGCGCGGTGGAGATAGCCGTCGCGCTCGCGAAGGTTTTCGAGCCGGAGAAGGACCGGATCGTCTGGGATGTTGGGCATCAGGCGTATGCGTGGAAGATCCTGACCGGGCGCGACGGCGCGTTCGATACGCTACGTCAGTTTGGGGGGATTTCCGGATTCCCCAATCCCAAGGAGTCCAAGGCGGACGCTGCGGTGGCGGGACATGCCGGCATGGCGATGTCGGTTGCGCTGGGACTCGCGGCGGCGCGCGACAGGCGCGGCGGCGCGGAGCATGTCGTCGCGGTCGTGGGGGATTCTTCCATGGCGAACGGCGTGAGTTTCGAGGCGCTAAACAATTGCGCCACGGCCAGCGGCAAGATCATCGTCGTCCTCAACGATAACGAGATGAGCATTTCCAAGCCGATCGGCGGTTTCGCCAAGTTTCTCGGCAGGCTCATAACCGGAGTAAGATACAACCGCATCAAGAAGGCGGCGGAGAATGCCGGCCACGGCTTGAAACTTACCTTCTTGCGCGGCATCTATCATGAAATCGAAAGCCGCATCAAGGGGCTCTTCCTCGCCAACCGGTTTTTCGAGCAATTCGGGCTAAGGTATATAGGTCCTGTCGATGGCCACAATCTCGCCGCGCTTGAGGACGCGTTCACGGTTGCGAAAGAGGACAAGCGCAGCGTAATCGTGCACGTCGTGACGAAGAAGGGCAAGGGCTATCGCCCTGCGGAGGTCGAGCCCACGAAGTTCCACGGCATCGGCGCATTTGCGTCTGGGCAGCAGCCGGCGCAGGAAAGCGCCAAATCGTGGTCTGACGCATTCGGCGAGGCGGTGTGCGACCTCGCCCGCAAAGACGCGCGCATCTGTGCGCTCACCGCGGCGATGAAAGACGGCACAGGACTAAAGGGTTTCTCGAACGAATTCCCCGGGCGATTCTTCGATGTAGGCATAGCCGAGGAACATCTGATGGGATTCGCGGCTGGACTCGCGGCGGGCGGCATGCGCCCGGTTGTCGCGATCTATTCCACTTTCCTGCAGCGCGCCGTGGATCAGGTCGTCCACGATCTCGCGATTTCCAATCTCCCCGTGGTAATCGGGATCGATCGCGCGGGAGTAGTCGGCGCAGACGGCGTAACGCATCAGGGCGTTTTCGATCTCGCGCTGTTGAAGACCATCCCCAATGTGGTCATTGCCCAGCCGAAGGATGCGGAAGATTTGCGCGCGCTTCTCAAGGAGGCGATCGAGCGCGGCGGTGTCACGGCGATCAGGTATCCGCGTGGAGTTTGCCCGGACAAGGTGGAGCCGTTCAAGTGCGGCAAGGACGCGAAGATCGCCATTTGGACCACGGGCGACTGGCTGGGCAAAGCGAACGAAGTCGCCGGGCGGATCGGCGCGGAAGTCGTGCACGCGAGATATTTGAAACCCTTTGACGCCGCGACGCTGGCGCGGCAGCGCGATGCGGGCATGAAGATCGTGTCGCTCGAAAACGCCGCCGTCGCGGGCGGGTTGGGCGAAGCGATCGGGGCGGACTTGAAATTCGGCTGGCCGGACGAGTTCGTGCCGCACGGCAAGGTGCGTGAGCTCGAACGCAATTTCGGTTTGGACGTAGATTCGATTTGCGAAAGGATCGCGAAAAATGGCTAAAGTCGTGGGCGTTCCCGGAGAATGGGCGAGAGTCAAAGGTGTAGTCATGGGGCTGTGGCCGCTCATGGCGTGGATATTCATGTCCGGGTTCGCATTGGCCGTGATTCTGATGACTGGATTTTTGGCATCCGGACTCTTCATGCTCGCCATGGCCGCGATGCTCGTCGTGTGGTGCGCGAGACAGGGGCTCAGGAAAGTGGAGAGCTTTTTCAAAGGCGCCAAAGGCGAAGAGCGCATCGCGGCGATACTTGAAGAATTGCCGGAGAATTGCTGGGTCTTTCACGACTACCAGGCAGGCTCAGATCACATCGACCACGTGGTCGTTTCCCCGGGCGGCATTTACAGCGTGGAGACGAAGTTCTGGAACGGCAAGGTTACGATTGACGACGATTGCATTCTTGTCGACGGCAAGCTGCCGACGCGTTCGCCCGTGAGCCAGGCGCAGCGCGAACGCAATGAACTGAAGAGCAAGTTCAAAGGGTTCGGCTGGAATGTTGATGTGACGCCGATCGTGGTGTTTGCGAGCGACACGTTCGAACCGGGCTTCGCCGAACTGGGCGGAGTCACCGTGCTCAATTCTTCGCGGCTCAAGAAATGGCTTTCTGACCGCATCCCGGTCTTGACCGAACTTGAACTTTCCCGGCTTTCGAAATTGATGGAGGACTGAAATGTTTTTGTCTCTCGTTCTCGCGGCGTCGGTTGCGGCGCCGCTAAACTACTACGGCAAGATAGCCCAGGCTGTCGCGCATAAACTCCCGTACTACCATGTCAGCCAGCATCGGCTTGACGACGAAATATCGCAGCGCGCCTGGACGAATCTCGTGAGTTTCTACGATTTCGACCACTCGGTGTTTCTGAAGTCCGATCTCGACCGCCTTGCGGCGCACGAGTTGACGATCGACGACGAGCTTCGCCGCGGCGATGTGAATTTCGGCTATGAACTTAATTCTCTCTATCTCGAGCGGATGCGCGAGCGCATTGATTTCGCGACGAATCTTCTCGCGAAAGCCGATTGGGACTTCACCGTAGACGAATCCTACCGTGTGAAGCGCAAGGATGCGCCATGGCCGGAAACACGCGAGGAGGCGGAAGATCTTTGGCGCCGGCGGATGAAGAACGAGGTGCTCGCGACGAAGATCTCGCGCGAACTCGATGCCGCCGAAAAAGCCGCCAAGGGCAAGGCCGATGCGAAGGAAGAGCCCAAGGCCGATGCAGAGGAAGAGCCTGCGGCCGAAGCCAAGCCTGAAGAGACCGTGGAGGATACGCTCATCAAGAAATACCGCCAATTCGCCGCCGTGATGGCCGAACCGGACGAAGAGGCGATCCTGCAAAACTATCTCTCCGCCGTGGCGCGGGCATACGATCCGCACACTGACTATCTCAGCCCGGCGTCGAAGGAAGATTTCGACATGGAAATGAATCTTTCGCTATGCGGAGTGGGCGCGGTTTTGAGCATGGACGACGGAGCGCTCAAAATCGTTGAGATCATGCCGGGAGGCCCGATCGACCGCGACGGCAGGATCGAAGAAGGCGACCGGATAACCGGCGTCCGCGAAGGCGACGATGGCGAGATTGTCGATATCATGTGGCAGCCGTCTAAAAAGTCCATAAAGAAAATCCGCGGCCCCAAGGGCACCAAGGTGACGCTCGAGATACTCCCGAAGGACGCGCCGTTCGGCGCCAAGCGCAAACTCGTGGATCTCATGCGCGACGAAATCACGCTTGAGGATCAGGCCGCTACCGGGCGCGTTGAGCGCATCACTGTGGACGGTCGCGAGATGAAGCTGGGCTATGTGTTTCTGCCGTCGTTCTACGGCACTATGGACAAGCGTCTTGGCGAAGAGGGCTTCAGGAGTTGCGCTCTTGACGTGAACCGCTATCTTGCCGATTTCAACTCGCAAGGCGTGGAAGGCCTCGTTCTCGATTTGCGCGGCAACGGCGGCGGCAGTCTCAGGGAGGCGATTCTCCTGAGTGCGCTTTTCGTGCCCAGCGGGCCTGTGGTACAGATAAAAGATACGCGCACTGTGGGCGCGATGCCGATTCCGCCGGGCAATGCCGTCGCGTTCAGGAAGCCTATGGTCGTTATGGTCGATCGCGCTTCGGCTTCGGCCTCGGAGATTGTTGCGGGCCATTTGCAGGATGTCGGGCGCGCGATCATCGTCGGCGACTCGCGCACCCATGGCAAAGGCACCGTGCAGTCGGTCGAAGGTCTGGGGCCGGAGAAATACGGATCGATCAAAATCACCAACGCGCGCTTCTACCGCGTTAACGGAAATTCCACGCAGGTCGCGGGCGTCGCATCGGACATACATTTACCGTCGCTCCTCGATTCGCTCGACATCGGCGAGGACAAGCTTACTTATGCGTTGCCGTTTTCGTCGGTGCTTCCCGCGAGCTACCGCATCTGCTGGAACGCGGAGAAACTGCTGCCCGCGTTAAAGGCGAAATCCGCCGCGCGTCTCAAGGACGATGCGCGTTATCATGAGCACCTCGCAAATGGCGAAGGCATGAAGGAGATCGGGGCGCGCGAAGACGTGCCGCTCGAATACTCCGCGCGCCTCAAGATGATGAAGGGCGACCGCGATTTGCGCGAGCTCGACGAAGACGAGGAAGAGAGCATGGAGGAGAAGGTTGTCTCGCGGCGCAAGCGCAACCAGAAGAAAAAGAACGACGTGGTGCTGGACGAGACGCTGCGCATCCTTGGCGACATGGTTGTCGAAAACGGCGGCGCCGAGCTGCAGCCCCCGCGGAGATGGTGGCAATGAACAAGATACGTTTCACCAAGATGCACGGCGCTGGCAACGACTTCATCATGGTCGACGACCGCGACGGCTCGTTCCCGATTTACGACTACCGCGGAATTGCCGCGATGGGCACGCGACGTGTCGGCGTGGGGTGCGAGGGAATAATCCTTGTGCAGAAATCGGACAAGGCGGACTTCCGCATGAGGTTTTTCAATCCTGACGGCAGCGAAGCCGAGATGTGCGGCAACGGCGCCAGATGTGTCGCCGCGTTCGCCCGCGAAATCGGTGCGGTGAATAGCGACGCGATGAAGTTCGAGACCATAGCCGGCATCGTCTCGGCCGAAATTCTCCCCGGCAGCCTCGTGCGTATAGGCATGCCCGACCCCAAGGAGATAGGCGAAGACTTCGCCGTGACCGGCGTTCCGCACAAGATCGTGAGCGTGGAGAACGTCGCGAAGGTGGATGTCGAGCGCGAAGGCCGCGCGATCCGCATGAGCGCGGAGTTCGCGCCCAACGGAACGAATGTCGATTTTGTCGAGTATCGTCTGCCGGGCACGGCGATCGTGCGCACTTACGAGCGCGGCGTCGAGGCCGAAACCGGCGCGTGCGGCACGGGCGCCGTGGCTTCCGCCGTGATTGGCGTTCTCGACTACGGGCTCGAATTTCCGGTCGCGGTGAAAACCACAAAGGGATTCGAGCTTATCGTGGACGGCAAGTGCGAAGGTCGCTCCGTTTCTTCGCTTTCGCTTACCGGGCCGTGGCGCAAGGTATTCGATGGCGAGCTCGACTGGAATGATCTGGGAGACGAGGCTTGATGGAGAAGTTCGATCTTGACGAAGAGCTCCAGGAGGAAATCCGCCGCCGAGTCTTTGGCGGCGGGTTCATCAAACTCGTGCAATCGGTGCGGCGCGGCGGCGAGTCGTTCCGCATTTCGCTGAGGCCGGTAGAAATCGGCGGCGAAAAGAAATTCCAGGCGGAGTCGGTAGAAGGCGGCAAGGTGCTGGTGAAGAATCTCGACAGCGCCGCCGCGCTGGAAGGGCTCGAAGAAATCATCGCCCAGAAAGGCGCGCGGGAACTCCATCTCATTTGCGGCGACGGCGATCTCCATGTCCGCGTGACCCGCAAGGGCCATGCGCTCGTTTCGCGCTCGGCCAAGATGGACCGCAAGGTCGAGATAAAGCCCCACGACCGCGTGAAGAACCTGCCGCTCGAATCGTTCGATTCCGCAGCCTTGCTGCGCGTCACCGGCATCGCCGACGGCGAAGGGCGCATCCGCACCTCCATGCGCGGCAAGTATAATCAGGTGAACGAATTCCTGAAGGCCGTGGAAACCTCCGTCAAGGAGGACGATCGCGAGGCGAAATTCACGGTGGTGGACTGCGGCTGCGGCAAGGCCTATCTTACGCTCGCGATGTACTTTTATCTTGCGGGACCCCTGGGCTTCAAGGATGTGCGTGTAGTCGGCATCGATCGCCGTGCCGACGTGACCGGCGCCGCCCGGGAAATGGCCCGCAGGCTAGACGTGGCGGACAAGGTGGAGTTCATCGAATCCGATCTCGCCAAGGCGGAGGTAGAGGGCGTGAATCTCGTGGTGTCGCTCCACGCTTGCGACACCGCGACCGACGAAGCCCTCGCCAAGGGCGTGGAATGGAAGGCGCGCCACATCCTTTCCGCTCCATGCTGCCAGCACGAACTACAGTCGCACCTCGCCAAAGAGCGCAATCGCGATTTCGCGGGGCTCCTAAGGCAGTCGATCCTGCGCGAGCGGTTGTGCGATCTTCTGACCGACTCTTTCCGCGCGCTCATCATGCGCATTCTCGGGTTCAAGACCCAAGTCGTGGAATTCGTCTCGGCGGACTCCACGGCGCGCAACATCATGATCAAGTGCGAATACGGCGTAAAGTGCGGACAGAGCGGGCCGGTCGGCGAATACCTCGATTTGCGCGACTATTGGCACGCGAAGCCCTGGCTTGAAGGCCGGCTCGCAAAATATCTCGACAAATATCTTCCCGCCGTGTAGTTGTATTCTGGCGGGATTTTTGGTATAATATACTGTATTATGGCACAAGAAAACAAACTCGGCGGCAGGATCAAAGCCTATCGCGAGAACCTCGGCATGACGGTCGAGGAACTCGGACTCAAAAGCCAGGTCGACGTAAGGACGATCGTCCGACTTGAAAACGGCACTCTCATGCCCGGCATGGGCGCGCTGTTCCGCATCGCGAAGGCCATGGGCCAGAGGCTCGGGACTTTCATGGACGACCAATACGCGGAAGACCCGATAATCTCCAGGGCGGAAGAGCCGGTGGACGACGAGGGCGTCAAGATGATGGCGCACGGCAAGCCGGACCGCAACATGGATCCGTACTGGATCGTTCTGGACGAGAAGGGCACCGTGAAGAGCATGACATTCGAGGGCGAATTCTTCATGGTCGTCCTCGACGGCGAGATCGAGCTCAATTACGGCGACAAGACCGAGCGCCTCAAAGCCGGCGACAGCGCATATTTCAACGCGGTCGTGAAGCACAACTACCACGCCGTGGGCGGCAAGAAGGCGACGCTCGTGGGCGTGCATTACATGCCGATGTAAACCTGAAACAAAATCCGAGGACAAAGAAATGGGCTGGTTCGAAAAGAAAGAGGCCAAGGTGGAGATTCCCCCCGCCAAGGCGTTGTGGGCCGTGTGCCCCAAGTGCAAGAGCCACATGGCGAAAAAGGTTTGGAAGGACAACAACGCGATTTGCCCCAAGTGCAACTACCACGGACGGCTTTCGGCGCGCGAGCGGATTCGCCAGATCGCCGACGAAGGTAGCTTCGAGGAAGTGTTCCGCGAGGTCAGCTATTCGGACCATCTGAACTTCCACGACGCGACGGGCGACTACAAGTCCAAGGTGGAGGCGACGATCGCCAAGACGGGCGAGACGGAGTCTATCGTCATGGGCCGCGCGACGATCGGCGGACACAAGGTCATGCTGGGCGTGATGGACTTTTCTTTCATGGGCGGGAGTCTCGGGACCGGCACGGGCGAGCGCATCGCGAAGGCTTGCGAGACGGCGCTCGCGGAAAAGCGCGCGCTCGTCATCTTCTCGGCATCGGGCGGCGCCCGCATGCACGAGGGCATCTTGAGCCTCATGCAGATGGCGAAGACTTCCGCGGCGATCGGCAGGCTCAAAGACGCGGGGCTTGCTTACATCAGCGTGCTTACCGACCCCACCACGGGCGGAGTGAGCGCGTCTTACGCCATGCTTGGCGACATCAACATCACCGAGCCCAAGGCGCTCATCGGCTTCGCCGGGCGCCGGGTGATCGAGAATACGATCCACCAGAAACTGCCCGACGACTTCCAGAGCGCCGAGTATCTGGAGAAGCACGGCTTTATCGACAAGATCGTCGAGCGCAAGGACATGAAGGCCTTCATCGCCAAGATGCTCGGGTATTTCGCGGGCTGACGGACTGGGGAAAGGAGATTTGAAAATGGCAACGAAAAAGAAAACGGTCAAGGCTGCCGCCACGAAGAACGCCGCCACGGCTTGGGACCGGGTGAAGCTCGCGCGCGACGCCAAGCGTCCGCATCTGAAGGATTTCATCTCGCTCATCGCCGAGGATTTCGAAGAGCTGCACGGCGACCGCCTCGTGAACGACGATCGTGCGCTTATCGGTGGCTTTGCCACGGTGGACGGCGTGAAGATGCTCATTCTCGGCCACCACAAGGGCGCGACGGTGGAAGAGAACATGGAGGCGAACTTCGGGATGGTCAATCCGGACGGCTACCGCAAGGCGATGAGGCTGGGGAAGCTCGCGGAGAAGTTCCACCTCCCGATCGTGACGTTTGTAGATACTCCCGGCGCCTATCCCGGCGACACCGCCGAGGCTCGCGGCCAGGCGGAGGCGATCGCCAAGAGCCTGGAGGTTTTTGCCGGCCTCAAGACGCCCATCGTGGTCGTCGTCACCGGCGAAGGCGGTTCGGGCGGAGCGCTCGCGATCGCCGTGGGCGACAAGGTGCTGATGATGGAGAACGCGGTCTATTCGGTCATTTCGCCCGAAGGCTGCGCTGGCATTCTCTGGCGCGACGGCAAGGAAGCGCCGGCGGCGGCGGAAGCGCTCAAGATCACGGCGGCGGACCTCGCGCGTCTCGGCGTGATCGATGAAATCGTCAAAGAGCCCGCAGGCGGCGCCCAGAAAAACCACGCCGTGGCGGCAAACTATGTCAAGAAGGCCGTCCTCAAGGCCTTGAAGGAACTCTCTTCGCTTTCCATCGACGAACTTATGGAGAAGCGCTACGCAAAACTAATGAAGATGGGCAGGTTCAACTGATGGCGGAAGAAAACAAGTCGTCGCTGGATGCGCTTTCGGCGCTGTGCAAGCGCAGGGGATTCATCTACCATTCGTCGGAAATCTACGGCGGCATGCCGGGCTTCTGGGACTACGGTCCATTGGGCAGCGAGCTCAAGCAGAACGTGAAGCAGGCTTGGTGGCAGTTCACGGTGCGCGGCCGCGAGGACGTCGCGGGACTCGACGCCACGATCATCATGCACCCGAAGATCTGGAAGGCCTCCGGCCACCTTGATACTTTCGCCGACCCGATGACGATGTGCAAGGACTGCAAGAAGCTCATGCGCAGCGATCAGGTGAAGGACATCTACGAAGACCAGAAGAAGAAGCCCCAGCCCAAGATCCCGGGGAGCGATTTCTTCTGTCCCTATTGCGGCGGCGAACTTACCGAGCCCAAGCCTTTCAATCTCATGTTCAAGACGGTCGTGGGCCCTATCGACGATCCTTCGAACGTCGCGTATCTGCGGCCCGAAACCGCCCAGGCGATTTTCGCGCAGTTCCAGAACGTGCTGGCGACGAGCCGCCAGAGCGTGCCGTTCGGCATTGCCCAGATGGGCAAGAGTTTCCGCAACGAAGTGACGCCCCGCAATTACACGTTCCGCAGCCGCGAGTTCGAGCAGATGGAGCTGGAGTTCTTCATCCGTCCGGACGAAGCGGTGGAGATTCTCCACGGCCATGTCGTCACCCTCGCCGACAACCCCGACCTTAACGGCCCCGTGCAGGACGATTGGGGCTGGGAAGTGTGGCACAAGTATTGGGTGGAGCAGCGCAAGAAATTCCTGAACGCCGTTGGCCTCCCCACCGAGCGCTTCGTGGAATATTGGCAGAAGCCCGACGAGCTCGCGCACTATGCCCGCGCCTGCGTGGATATCGAGTACGACTTCCCGTTCGGGCGGCAGGAGCTCGAGGGCATCGCCGCGCGCAGCGACTTCGATCTCTCGCAGCACCAGAAGTGGTCGGGCGAATCCCAGATGGTCTTCGACGATCCTTTGAAGCAGGCGGCGAAGAAGCTGGACGAGGCCGCGCGCAAGGCGTTCATCGCGAAAGTCCAGGCCGACTGGACAAGCCGCGGCAAGGACGCGGCGGCGGCGGAGAAGTTCTGCCTCGATCTTTTCGACGGCAAGTATGTTCCGCACGTGATCGAGCCTTCGGCCGGCGTGGACCGCCTGATGCTCGCTTTGCTCTGCGAGGCTTACGAGGAAGAGAAGCTCGTGGACGACAAGGGCAAGGAGGACGTCCGCACGGTCTTGCATTTCTCGCCCAAGGTCGCGCCTATCAAGGTTGCCATCTTCCCGCTCATCAAGAAGGACGGGGCGCAGGACAAACTTGCGCGCGAAATCTTCACGAAGCTCCAGAAGAAGGTGAACGTGATGTGGGACGTCTCCGGCGCGATCGGCCGGCGCTATCGCCGCCAGGACGAGGCCGGAACCCCGTGGTGCATCACGGTGGACGCGCAGTCGGTCGAGGACGGAACCTTCACCGTGCGCGAGCGCGATTCGATGAAGCAGACGCGCATGACCTACGGCGAATTCCTCGACATGCTCTACACCGCGTTGGAGTTCTGAGAACAGCGTGAAAATCGTCGACGCCGATTATTTCATCGTCGGCTCGGGAATGTCCGGGCTCCTGAGCGCGCTGCATCTTTCCGCGTACGGCAAGGTGCTGGTCGTGACCAAGGGCCGGTTGCAGGACTGCAACACCAATTTCGCCCAGGGCGGCATCTGCTGCGTGATGGACGAAAGCGATTCGTTCGACAAGCATGCGCGCGACACGATGATTGCGGGCGCGTGGCTTGGGAACTCCAAGGTGGTGCACGAAATCTGCGAGCACGCGCCCGAGGCGATCCAGGACTTGATCGACTGCGGGGTGAAGTTCAACCGCAAGGAAAACGGCGATTGGGATTTGACGCGCGAAGGCGGCCATAGCGCGCGCCGCATCTTCCACGCCGGCGACATCACCGGCGAAAAGTGCGAAGCCGCGCTCATCCGCAAGATCAAGAAGACGGGCGTCGAATACCGCGAGGACACGATCGTCATCGATCTCATCATGTCCAACCGCATCGGCATCAAAGGCCGCCACCGCTGTCTTGGCGCGTATGTGCTGGACAAAAAGACTGACGAAATCTATGCGGTGCGGAGCCCCAACACGATTCTCGCCGCCGGCGGTTGCGGCAAGGTGTATCTCTACACGTGCAACCCCGATACCGCGACGGGCGACGGCATCGCGCTCGCCTGGCGCGCCGGCGCCAAGATCGAGAACATGGAATTCATGCAGTTCCACCCAACCTGCCTCTACCACCCCGGCGCCAAGCGGTTTTTGATTTCGGAGGCCGTGCGCGGCGAAGGCGCGGTTCTCGTGGACGGGCACGGGCGCGAATTCATGAAGAAGTACGATCCGCGCGGCTCGCTCGCGCCGCGCGATATCGTCGCGCGGTCGATAGACTCCGAGATGAAACGCACCGGCGCCGACTGCATGTTCCTCGATATCCGCAAGAAGGGCAGGAAGTACATTTCCTCGCGCTTCCCGAACATCTACGCCAAGTGTCTTTCCTTCGGGATAGACATGGCCAAGGATCTGATCCCTATCGTCCCCGCCGCGCACTACACTTGCGGCGGCATCAAGGCGACGACCGCGGGCGAGACGAACATCCCGGGGCTTAGCGCGATCGGCGAATGCGCGTCCACGGGTCTTCACGGCGCCAATCGTCTGGCGAGCAATTCGCTCATGGAGGCGATGGTGTGCGCACGGCTTGCCGCCGCGCGCCTCGGGCCGCATCCGGAGAAGTTCGACCGCAGACCGGAAATCCCGGCGTGGCGGATCGGCGACGCCGTGCCCGAGGACGAGGCGGTGCTCGTTTCGCACATGTGGGACGAAATCCGCCGCCTGATGTGGGACTACGTGGGGATCGTGCGCACCGACAAGCGCCTTGCCCGCGCCGCCCATCGCATCAAAACGCTCCGCAAGGAAATCCGCGAATACTACTTCAAGTATCTCGTGACTCCGGATACGCTGGAATTGCGCAACCTCGCCGTTTGCGCCGAACTTATCGTCAAGAGCGCGCAAAAGCGCCATGAAAGCCGCGGGCTCCATTGGACGCTCGACTACCCAAAAGAGGCAAAAGAGAAATGTCAGACAATATTCTCGAGGTCCGTGACC
The DNA here is from genome assembly GCA_045132115.1 of Kiritimatiellia bacterium. Classification (GTDB taxonomy): domain Bacteria; phylum Verrucomicrobiota; class Kiritimatiellia; order RFP12; family UBA1067; genus UBA1067. Next base: position 1,096 of record JBGURT010000113.1, on the reverse strand, counting down.
TGAAGGTCCATTTCCCCGTCAAGAAGGGCGTTTTTTCGCGCACGATCGGTTACGTGAAGGCGGTCGACGGCGTGAGCTTCGATCTCCGCCGCGGCGAGACGCTGGGCGTCGTTGGCGAATCGGGCTGCGGCAAGTCCACGACTTCGCGCGCCATTTTGATGCTCAACAAGCCATGCGGCGGCGAAATCGTCTTCAACGGGCGCGACATCAAAACGCTCAAGGGCGCAGAGCTGCTTGAATACCACCGCAAGGTGCAGGTCGTGTTCCAGGACCCGCAGGCGAGCCTGAATCCGCGCCACACCGTGCGCGACATCCTCACCGAGGGCATGATCTACCACGGGCTCATCAAGAAGGAAGAGGCGAACGATGCCGCCGCGAAGCTCCTCGAGCAGGTTGGGATGCCGCCCACGATCCTCGAGCGCTATCCGCACGAATTCTCCGGCGGCCAGCGCCAGAGAATCTGCATCGCCCGCGCCATCGCGCTCAAGCCCGAACTCCTCATCTGCGACGAAGCGGTCTCCGCGCTGGACCTCTCCATCCGCGCGCAAGTCCTGGACCTCTTGATGGACCTCAAGCGCGAACTGGGCCTCAGCCTTCTTTTCATCACGCACGACATCGGCGTCGTGCAGCATATCGCCGACCGGATTATCGTCATGAACAAGGGCCGCATCGAAGAATGCGGCACTTGCGACGAAGTCCTCAAGAGTCCAAAAAAAGAGTACACCCGCTATCTTATGGCGAGTGTACCTAAGATCGGCCGCGAACTCGCGGTCGATTGATCCGGCGCCGTTTACTTGACGGTGACGACGGAGTTGAACGTACCCTGGTCGTTGGCGACCGCGTTCACATTCTCGGGGTCGGCGCACCAGGTGCCGTCGATCACGAACTTGTACTGGTAGGTTCCGGGCTCGAGCTTGACCGTCGCGGTGTAGATGCCCTGACGGGCCTTCCACGCCATCTTCTTGGCGGTGGGATCCCACGCATTGAATTCACCCGCCACATAGACGGCCTTGCCGGCCTCGGCATGAACGGTGAACGTGACGTCCTGCTTGGCAGGAGCCTTGGGGGCCTTCTCGGCCTTCGGAGTGACAGCCTT
>JBGURT010000112.1:0-10262 GCA_045132115.1 Kiritimatiellia bacterium | reverse complement strand
CCATTGTGGTTGCAACCGATTTCAGCTATTACGAAAACGCCGGACATGTTTCTCCTCCGTATTGTCGTTTAACTTTCTCGCGGGATTGCCTACATACGTTCCAGGCTCTGTTATGTCTTTCAGAACCACGGCCCCCATGCCAATTACCACATCAGAACAAATCCAGACATTGTTCTTGATTTTCGCGCCCGCGCCGACAAACACATTCTCGCCGATTATGCATTGCCCCAACACGATTGCTCCCGGCGCAATATTGCAATAGGCCCCTATCTCGGAATTATGCTCCACTATCGCGTGAGTATTTACGATGACGCCGTCCTTCAAGACGACCTCAGACCCGACAAATGCTCCTGCACCAATGAAACATCCTTCTCCGATCTTTGCCAAGTAGCCGATGGAAGCGTCTTTTGCGACAACCGTCTCGAGCTTCCTCTCTTCGGAAAATTTGCGGCGCAATTTGTTGTTGCCAGACCCGTGAGCAAAGTTCGTCACATCGTGCGGCACTTCCTTGAGTACGTCAAACCCCATGATTTTCTCGTTCGGCTGCGCATTATCGTCCACAAAAACAATCTGCGCATCTGGACTCTTGGACTTGATTACAGACGCTACTCCGCGTCCATGATACCCACATCCCATCAGCGCGTATTTTGCCGCCATTTTACACCCTGAATTCTTCGCGGAGGTACATGTTTGAACCGTTGCTGCTGACCTTGCGGGCGGGGATGCCGGCCCAAGTCGTGTTGGGCTCGGTTATGTCCTTGGCCACAACGGCATTAGCGCCTATCACCACGCCGTCGGCGATTTTTATCGGTCCGATGATTTTCGCCCCGGAACCCACCCACACGCGATCGCCCAATTGCGGCGCGCCGCCGATATCGTATCTGCCTTGTCCGCCGATTGTCACATCGCTCAAAATCTTGCAGTGCGCACCAAGTTTCGCGATGCCGCTTACGACCACCTTGCCGTGCGAAACGTGAAGTCCCGGCCCGGCACAATTTATGCCGAGCTCGATTCCTGTTTTCGCCCTCAGGCGCGATGCCCGCCAATTATGGTAGAGCCTGCGCATATTAGCGATTATACCCCCCCCCCCCCCCACGAATATTCGCAAGGTACTCGCAATAGCAGAGATTGCGCATGTATTCGTAGTTGTTGTCGGGAAGCAAGAGGTCAGAAACGAACAGTTTGAGCGTACGCCGCGCCGGCCTGCCGTAGGCGATACGGCAGTCGGCGAGATATTGAGCAAGGTCTTCTTTTGTCCGGATCATTACATTAGACAGAAGTTGCGGTGCAACTTTTCTTTTATTTCTTTGTATTATACCAAAATCGGCGGCAAAATACAAGCATTATTTGAAAGAATCGGGTTGAACAAAATGGGAAATTTGCCTTCTGCATATGAAAAATCCGAGGGCTACGAATGAAAGTAAATTCCACTGCGAATGAAAAGGTCTGAAGTGTGCGCTCTTTACATATAAAGTGTGCGCTCTTCATAGTAGAAGTGTGCGCACTTCACCACAGAAGAGCGCACACTTCTCAAGCTTTCATACACAAGCGATTTTCTTTTCATTCGAGCGTCAGTTTTCTAATGCTACTTGGTCAGCGGCGTGAGCGTGAGCGAATAATCGCCTTCCATCGGCGGCAAATCCCACACCGCCGGCTGTCCGCGCACTTGATTTTCCAGCCAATGGAGGCCTTGCGCGGGAAGGATGTTGTGCGCGCCCTCGAACAGCGTCAGCTGCGCATTGCCGGATCGCCGCCGCAGATAGATGGGCACGGGATAGTCCGGATCTGCGCCGGGAAATGCATACGGTTCCGGCACTTTGCGGGTCCGCTCGATCTCCCCGATCGTCTGCTCGGGAATTTTGTCCGCCTCATCCGCCAGACAATTGAAGCCGCGGATTGCGTGCCCCACCGGCACCGAACCCTTGTGGCCGTCGTGAATGCCGGTTGCGATATACGCCTTCACGCCCTTGGCGCCGGGCAGATATGTTACCGGCGAGCGCTTGGCATATTCGTCGCCCGGATATTCGCCGCAGGCGGCGGCCATCATCTGCGCATAGCGGTCGGGCGCAGGGTTGCCATTCGCATCTTTGCCCTTCACGGAATGGAACTCGAACCACCGCCCTACGTCGGTTATTGGACAAAACGCCGCCACCGCCGTCCAAAGTTCAGGATGGCGCCCTGCCATCAATAGCGTCATGTGTCCGCCGCCCGACCCGCCCATCAGATAAACGCGGTCTTCATTGATATTTGCGTTTGCCTTGGCCCAGTTTACCGCATCCACGATATCCTGCACCGCAAACTCGGAGCCCAGCGCCTTGGGCTTTTGGTTGGGCCCGCGGAAATCCGGCGCGATATATGCCCAATCCTTGTCCTCGCACCATTTTTCCGCTATTGGTTGAGCTAAGCGCCAATCCTTGCTCCAGGTGTGCAGATTCACGAGCAGCGGCCGTTTGCCCTCGCCTTTCGGCGCACGCCATTTGCAGCGCTGCTTCTCGCCATCAAGCGTGGAAATGATTTTGATTTCGCCGCTGCGAGTCTTGAGCACTTTTTTGAGCTCTCGTGCCCAGATTTTGTAGCCGGCGGGGTTGGGGTGGATGCCGTCATTGAAAAGTTCGCTTTTGACGCTCCCGTCTTCGTTAAGGAAATATGGATCGAGATTGAGGACCACGATCTGCTTATCCTCCTTCGCCCATGATTCGATTAGCGGATTCGCGCCGCGCACTCGCGCGATTATCTCTTCCGTCACCTTGGGCGGATGGATGTCGTTGCGCGGAAGAATCGTCATGAGGACAATCCGCGACTCGGGGTGCTTCGACTCGATCGTCTTGACGAGCGCCTTGATCCCATCCGATATTTCTTCGGACGTGTTCTGCCGGTTGTTCGTGCCGATAAGGACGCAAAAGTTGTCCGCCTCATAACCGTCGAGCTCGCCGTTGGCCATGCGCCAATGGACCGTCTCCACGCGGTCGCCGCCAAAGCCACAGTTGATGACGCTCATGCCCGCGAACTCCTCGTTCCACACCTGTTGGCCGTAGACATCGTGCTTGTAGCGCTCACGTTCCCAGTTGTGCGTTATCGAATCGCCCACGAAAACGATATCGTAGTGCTTCGACTCGTTCTTGCGCATCCTCGAAACGCGCGAATCGTGCCGGTTCAGATAGTGTTCGGTATGTGCATCATTCCGTTTAACCGGAACATCAATCCGCCCTTTTCCGTCGTAGTCGCCAAGGTGCCCGTCGTTGTCTGCGGCTAACACTGCCGCAGACATTCCCGCTGCAAGGAGAATCGAACCAAGTTTTGTATGCATAACTTTCAAAAACGAACTGTCAAAATCTGGGGAGTTTTGCGAGGGAGTCGGCGCGGCCGCCTTCGCGCGACCGTAGCCGCCACACCAGCCCGTGCTCCGCGCGGAGCGCACGCAACCGCCCTTCGTCGCGCCGGTGGCACGCGGCGTCGATGAGGTCGGCCATGTAAACAATCTCCTTGGCCCAGATATTGTCGTCTGCATAGCGTCCGGCGGCGATCTTCACGCCATTGGCGATGCCGCTTATCTCGTCGAGCACGCCGTCGGTGAGTCCCGGATGGCGCGAATAAGAGTGTCCATTGAGGAGAATATTGAAGAGTTCCGAGCAATTGGCGCGCAACGCGCCGCCGCGCATGTACAATGTGCCCAGCCGGAGCAAGAGCCCGCCCAAGGGCGCGTCCATTATGCGGTCCAGCTCCAGCTCCAGATCCATCTTGGCGCTCTTCTGGCCGCTCGCGGCGAAAGCGCCGCCCAAGACAATTCCGGGGAGAGAGCAGGCGAGCGGTTGCCAATGCCCTTCATCCCCCCAGTCGGTGACCATATAGCCCTTGGCGCCAAACCGCCGCCCCGCCTTTTCCGCCGCCTCAAGATTCTCGCGCATGTTCTCGATGCGACCGCACAAAGAACGCCACGACGATGTTCCGGGACAAACATAGAAATCGAGCCCCGACGCCTTGAACCGCGCCGCTTCCGCTTCGAACGGATGGTTCGCCTCGTAGCCCCAGTCTAGCGCGATCAGATCTTTTGGGAGACGCTCGATGAGCTCCGGATGCTTGAGCACGATATCGCCCCAGAACATCGGGCGCTTGCCGTGCCAGCGCGATATTTCGCAAATCTTGAGCAGGAAACCAAGATACTCTTCTGGATCGGAAATCTCGAACGTTTCGTCGCAGCAAATGTTCGCGAGCTCCGAGGTAAAACACGGCAAAAGCGAGCCCAGGATTTCTTCGACGAGTTTCAGCGAACCTTCATTGCGCGGGTCGAGCGTCGTGGGAAATTTCTTGATCGTGCCCCAAGGCGTCATCGCGCCGCCCTTGGGGAAGCGCGCCAAATGATTGTAGCCGTCCTTCACGAGCCAGCGCTCCATGTGGCCGAACGTATTCTGGCACGGCACGAGCTCGATCCCGTTCATCCGGCAATAGGCGTCCAGCTTCATTATCTCGGCGGCGGAAAGCGCGTCGGCTTCGCCCCAGACTTCTTCGTGGCCCGGATACTCGAACGTGTGCTCCATGTAGAGCTGGAACTGGTTGTAGTCGCACCGGGCGAGGAGATCCACAATCTCCTTCAAGGTGCGGAAAGTCGGCACCCGGTCGCGACTTATGTCGAGCAGAAAAGAACGGACGGCGAACATCGCTTTTACTTGGCGTGCAGCCGGCGGACGCTGGAGTCGAAATCCTCCTTCGCCTTCCACGGGTCGATCGACGGGAATACGCCGCGGTTGTAGAGGATTTCGCCCCCGACGATCGTCGTCACCACGTCGGACGCGTGCATGGAATTTACGACCAGCCCCGCGAAATCCAACGCCGGACGCAAATGCGGCTTGTTCAAATCCACGATCGCGAAATCGGCGAGCATTCCGGTTTCGATCCGGCCGATGTTCCCGCGCCCCAGCGCCTTGGCGCCGTTTACGGTCGCCATCTTGATCACGTCCGGCGCTGTAAGCGCGGCGGGGTCCTTCGCGATTCCCTTGGCGACGAGCGAGGCAAGATGCATTTCCTCGAACATGTCGAGATTGTCGTTGGATGCGCAGCCATCGGTGCCGAGCGCGACATTCACGCCCATCGCCAGCGCCTTGGCGACCGGCGCGAAGCCCGAGCCAAGCTTCATGTTGCTCGTGGGGTTGTGCACCAAGGTGACGCCCTTCTCGCGCATGAGCCGCAGGTCTTCATCGGTAACATATACGCAATGCGCCGCATAGCCGCCATGATCGAACACCCCCAGATCGCAGAGGTAGCGCATTGGGGTCTTGCCGTGGCGCTGGATGGAGTCGCGATGCTCCTTTTCTGTCTCGGAAACGTGGACATGCACCGGGCGGCGGAAAACGGAATTCGCCTCCACGAGTTCGCGGCAGAACTTTTCGTTCGTCAAATACTCGGAATGGAGGCAGAAATCGCCGACGATCCTGCCGTCGTTGTGGGCGACGACGAAATCGATGCATTCCTTCATGCGGTTGGGCGGAATTTCCTGGGTCTCGCTGAACGCAAGGCCTACACGGCAAAGGTTGCCGCGCATTCCCGCGGCCGAAAGCGCCGCCGCGCCGGCTTCGGGAAAATCATACATGTCGGCAACGGTCGTCGTTCCCCCGGCGAGCATTTCCATCGCGCCCCAAGTCATTCCCGCGGCGATGTCTTCAGGCGTCATTTTCGCTTCTACCGGGAAAATCGCCTCGTCCAGCCAGCGCTGCAGGGGGAGTCCGGCGCCAAGCCCGCGAACGAGCGTCATCGCCGTGTGGCCGTGGCAATTTACGAGCCCGGGCAGGACCAGGCAGCCATTGGCGTCGATTTCCTCGCCGCCGGCGGCTTCGCACGCCTCGTCGTCGAACCCTGTGATGACGCCGTCCTTGACGGCCACGGGACATTCGACAAACTCTTCGCCCCTGAAGACGATGCCGTTTTTCAGAACCATGATTCGATCCTTTCCACAATACGCCTGGCAACGGCGCGTTTCGTCATCTTGGGCAGACACTCGGCGGTGCCGTCCGGGAAAAGAAACGCCACTTCATTGTCGTCGGCGCCAAAGCCTATCCCTCGGCGCGAAACGTCGTTGGCGACGATCATCCGCAGATTTTTGCGGCGGCACTTGGCGGCGGCGCTCTCGAACACCTCGTCGGTTTCGGCGGCGAATCCGACTTTGGTCACGCCCTTGGTGCGGATCGAAGCGAGGATATCCGGATTGGGCACGAGCTCGATCGCGCCGGGCATTTCGCTTTTATGGAGTTTTCTGCGGGCGGCAAACCTGGGGCGGAAATCCGCTACCGCCGCGACGCCCACGAGCACGGTCCCTGGGCGGCATTCGGCGCGCACCGCACGCAGCATTTCCCTCGCCGAAACCACATCCACGCGCTTCGCGCCCTTGGGGGTTTTCAGCGCCACGGGGCCCGCGACCAGCACCACCTCGTGGCCGCGTTTCGCCGCCGCCTCAGCGACGGCAAAGCCCATCTTTCCTGTAGAGGGATTCGAAAGGAACCGCACCGCGTCGATATGCTCGCGGGTCGGTCCCGCGGTAATCACGAAGCGCATGGCGCAGCGGCGTATTTCGCTCTGATCCTGCAAAACGCCCAGCACGAAACCGGCACGGTGAGGATGTACAATACGCCGATAACCCCGATCGTCAGCCAGAAGTTGGTGAACAAAAGCGCGATTATGAACACCAGCAACACCATCACCGGCAAAAGATACGCGCGCGAAATGCGGAGCTTCTTGAGGCTGATCGTAGGCAAGCGCGAAGCCATGAGCGAGCCGACGAAAAGGAGCATGAAGACGCCGAGGTATGGATTCTGCAACGAATCGGCGAGCGCCGGGCTTATGCCCTTGGCGTCAAGCGCGAGCGACAAAATCGCAGGCGTAAGCACCATCCAGCAGCCACCGGGCGCGGGAACGCCGGTGAAAAAGTGTTTCCAATACGGCTCTGCCGGAGTTTCGAGCATCGTATTGAACCGTGCGAGCCGGAAGCAGTCGCACATCGCGTAGAAAAGCGCCGACCCGAGAGTAAGGCGGATCATCACCGAAGAAACCGCCGTGCCGTCCGCCATGAGATGCGCAGGGCCTCCGGTCATCCAGTAATACATGAACAGCGCCGGCGCCACCCCGAAGTTCACAAAGTCCGCAAGCGAATCGAGCTCCGCGCCCATCTTCGATGACGAACGCAGAAAACGGGCGATCCGCCCATCCAGCCCGTCGCAAATGCACGCGACGAAAAGCGCAAAGAGCGCCTCGCGAAAGCGCCCCTCGCTCGAAAACGAAATCGCGGTTATTCCCGCGCATACCGCGAGCGAAGTGACGAGATTCGGGATTATCGCCCTGATTGGAACTTCCGTGTTCATGCCAGATGCCCGATAACCGATTCGCCCGCAACCATCGTCTGGCCGATTTTCACCTCCGGCTTGACGCCCTCGGGGAGATAGACATCGAGACGCGACCCGAACCTGATGAGCCCGAAACGCTGCGCTCGCGCCATCTTCTGGCCGTCGGAGACCTGCGGCACGATGCGACGCGCGACGAGGCCCGCGATCTGGGTTATCGCATACTCCGCCTCGCCCGCCTTGACGAGATAGTTGCAGCGCTCGTTCTCCTTGCTCGCCTTGTCCAGACTCGCATTGAAGAATTTTCCGGCGGCGATATATTCCTTCTTCACGACTTCGCCGGCCGTGGGCATGCGATTCACGTGCACATTCATGACCGACATGAACACCGAAACCCGCCAGTGCTTCTTGCCGTCGGCAAAGCCGTCGGGGAACTCGCACTCTTCGATGAGGCACACGCGCCCGTCGGCCGGCGAAAGAATCGCCTTCTCGTCATCCGGCGGATAGCGGTCCGGATCGCGGAAGAAGAGAAACACGCCATAAGCGAGCAGGAACGCGGGGATCACCAGATACGTAAGCGCACATGCGGTGTGGGCGAGGATCGAAACGACCACCGCCACGAAAAGCGCGATCATGCCGAACTTGACGCCTTCTGGATTTATGTGCGGCAAGAGATAGGATTTGAGACTGAAATCCGGACGGGATTCTTCCATGGTTTTACTCCAGATTACGAAACCTGAATTTTGATTGCGCCGGGGGTTTGCGGCTTGGGCTTGGGGCCGTTCTTGCGCGGCGGCCCGATAAGCGCGCCCAAAACACGGCCGAGAGTCTTCGGCGCCTGTTCGACAAAGCATTCGTCCTTGAGGCATTCAAGCACACGGTTGATGACGTCTTCGCCAAGTTCGCGATGCGCATTCTCGCGCCCGCGGTACTGCAGCGAAAGCTTCACCTTGCAGCCGTCCTTGAGGAACGAACGGATCTGACGGAGCTTCATCTCGAAATCGTTGGTGTCGGTTCCGGGATGGAACTTTATCTCCTTCACCTTCTGGACCTTCTGGGCCTTCCGCGCCTGCTTCTCGCGGATGGACTCCTCGTATTTGAACTTGCCGTAATCCATGATCTTGCACACGGGCGGCATGGCGTTTGGCGTTATTTCCACCAGATCGAGCCCACGATCTTCCGCCATCTTTTGGGCGTCGCGCGTCGACATCACGCCGATCATCGTTCCGTTTTGATCGATGACGCGCACCTGCGGCACGCGAATCTTATAGTTCACACGGGTTGTCTGTACCATTCAGTCCTTTTTCGGGTTTGGATTTGTGTTTGTTTTATGTGTATTTTATCAAATATCCAAATAGATGTCAAGCCTAATAGATGCGGGCTTGGGAGATCGAGGATTTGCCGAGAATCGCCATGACCAGCCGGTCTATCCCCAGCGCCACGCCTGCGGCGGAACCGACAAGCGGGAGCGACGAAAGGAATTCCTCGTCAAGAGGATAGTCGGCTTCGCCAAGACGGCGGCGCTCCTCGCGCGCGGCGGCAAACCGCGCGCGTTGCTCGTGTTCGTCGCAAAGTTCGGTAAAACAGTTGGCGATTTCGAGGGGCCCGAAATAAAGTTCCCATCGCTGCGCGACGCCATCTTCGATTTTCGCCAGCGAAGCGCACTCTCGCGGATAGCCGTCGAGGAATGTCCAGCCCTCGAGATTCGGCTCGATCTTTTCCGTCATGTCGAAATCGAACCGGTCGTGGTCGAAAGTTTCAAACGGATCCCATCCGGCGAACTTGCGGTATGCCTCGCGCACCGGCAAGACTTGCGGCGCGGCCTCCACCCCAAGGCTCTTGAGTAGCTCTACGGTGTCGCGCATTATGGCAACGGCATCCTCGCCCTTGCGGTACCACTCGATCATGGTGAACTCGTCGCTGTGCTTCGAGCCGTTCTCGCCATCGCGGAAGCATGGACCTGTCTGGTAGATTTTCTCCATCCCCTGGGCGAGGAGCTTTTTCATCTGGAGTTCCGGCGAGGCGCGCAGGAACTTGCCGCCGCAGGGCGGACAATCGATATTCGGCTCCGGCGCGGGCGCGGCTATGCGGACTGGTGTCTCCACCTCGACAAAACCGCGGGCGTCGAAGAACCTGCGGATCGCGCGAATGATTTCCGCGCGCGCGATTATATCCTCATTGAGCACTTTTCTCGACGAGGTCGGCGACTTTCGCGGCGGCATCGACAGGCGCGAGCGCACGAATGCATTCGCTCATGTCGGCAAGCTTGCCGGGCTTGTCGTAGGCGTTGAGGATATAGCGCGCAAGGCTTTTGGCCGTGAGCATGGACTGCTTTGCCTCGTCGGCGGCGCCCTTGGCGACGAAAGCATCCGCGTTGAAGTGCTGATGGTTGCGCATTGCGCTAGGCAGCGGAATGAAAAGAGTGGGCTTGGCGCAAGCGGCGAGCTCGAAGCAGGTTGAAGCGCCGGCGCGGGCGACGACAAGATCCGCCGAGGCGAATGCATTCGCCATCTCGCGCTCGAAAGCGTGGACGCGCGCGGGCAATCCGGCCCCGGCGTATTTCGCCATCACCCAAGGCTCGTCGGCAGTTCCGGTCTGATGGATCACATAGAGTTTGCGTTCCTGGTTTTGCCGCTTGGCCAACTCCTGACTTACGATGCAAAGCGCTTCGCTCGCAAGTTCGTTCACGCGGTGTGCGCCTTGGGAGCCGCCGGTGACGAATATCGTCCAGCTGCCGGAGGGAATGAAGTCGAACCTGGTTCCCTTGGCGATTTCGCCGCGGATGGGCAACCCCGTGAGTTCCACCTTGGTGCGATGAAGATGGTTTTTCGTCATCTCGAAAGAAGTCGCCACCACCTTGGCGTAGCGGGAAAGGAATTCGACCGCTTTGCCGGGGATGGTGTTCGCCTCGTGGAGCACGACCGGGACATTGTAATG
>JBGURT010000111.1:0-42820 GCA_045132115.1 Kiritimatiellia bacterium | reverse complement strand
CTTGTGCGAGGGCGGGCTCAAGCTCGCGACATCCCTTGCAGAGGCGGGACTTGTGGACGAGTGGATTACGGTGCTTTGCCCCAAGGTGATAGGGACGCGCAAAATTGGCGAGGCGGTAGTTTTCGGGGGCGGCAAAACGGAGGATGTTTTCGTATGTTCACGGGCATAATCCAAAGGCTTGGCACGGTAAAGCGCGTCAGCCGCTCGGCGGGCCTCGTGCTGGAGATCGAATCCGGCGCATGGGCTCCGCCGCTCGAGGACGGCGAATCGATCGCCGTGAACGGCGTATGTCTCACGGTCGCAAGGCACGATGCGACGCGTTTCACGGCGGATGTGCTGCGCGAGACGGAAGAGCGGACGTACTTCGGCGAGCTTCTTCCGGGCGCGAAGGTGAATCTCGAGCGTGCGCTCAGGGCGGGAGATGCGCTCGGCGGGCATATCGTGCAAGGCCATGTCGATTGCGTCGGCGTTATCGAGAGCCTTTCGCCGCGCGGCAGGGACTTCCGCCTCAAAATCAAGTGCGGTCGCGTGATGGCGGCGCAGAGTGTCCTCAAAGGATCCATCGCGATCGACGGCGTGTCGCTCACCATAACCGAAATCGGCGACGGTTTCCTGTGCGTGGACCTCATCCCCACCACTCTTTCTGAGACGGTGCTGGGGATCAAACGCCCGGGTGCCAAGGTAAACCTCGAGAGCGACATCCTCGGCAAGTACATCGCCAAAAATTCGCCGCGCCAGGGGCTCACGGAGGAGGCTTTGGCAAGGGCAGGATTCATTTGATTTCAAGGAACGGGCAACAGACAATCCCAAAGGAGAAACGAAAATGGGCAGATATTCCACCAGACTCAGGAACGGCAAGGACATTGCAGAGCTAGTAACCGCGGACCGCAAGGAATTCCAGGCGCTTTCCATGCCGCTGGCGGGAGTGCGGTTCGATCAGCGCACGCTGGAGCTTATCGACACCGATCACGACGGTCGCATAAGAATCGGCGAGATCGTCGGGGCGATCAAGTTCCTGCAGGAACAGGGCGTAGATCTCCAGGAGCTTTTCGCGCCCAAGGATGCCGACCGCGCCAAGCTCGATGAACTCGTGAAGCGCCAGCCGCCGACTCCCGAGCCTAGCGCCGCATCCAAGGCCGTCTGGGCGGCGGAGAGCGTGATAGACGCGTATTTCGCCATCCCCGACGATTTGCCGCTCGTCACCACCGAGCCCGACAAGCCTCTCCCGCTGGGGGCGACCTTGAATCCGAAATACGCGCCGCTCTTGAAGGCGCTCGTCAAGGAGTGCGCGCTGAAGAACAAGGCCGAACTCACGCGTGACGAATGGAACGCGCTCAAAAGCGCCAATCCTCGTCTTCCTCCGCCGCCCAAGGCCGACGAAACCGAAGAGCGCGTTCTGCGCTACAAGCTTCATCTCCTGGAGCTTTTGCAGAATTTCGTCAACATGAAAAAGCTCTACACCAAGGGCGAGATGGCGATTTTCCAGACCGGCACGCTGCGCATAGACTCCAAGGAGATGATCCTTTGCTTCCATGTTGATAACGTGGCTGCACACTCTGCGCTAGTCGAGAAGTCCAATTGCTGCGTCATCTATCTTTCGTTAAAGCGTCCCGGAGAGGGCAAGGAGCGCAATATTTGCGCGGTGGTGACGGCAGGAACGATCGCCGGGCTTTATGCCGGACGCAACGGCGTGTTCCAGGATCGCGACGGGCTTGACTGGGAAGCTGCGGTCACCAAGGTCGTGGAAGCGCAAGTTTCGCTGTGCGAGGCGTTTTGGGCGCCTTGGAAGAAGGTCGGCGAAGGTATTGCGGGCTCGATCAAGAAATTCCTGGGCGACAAACAGACGAAGGCTCTCGGCGACGTGACCGCCGCGACTTCGCAACCGCCGCAGCAAAGCCAGAACGGCGGCGGCGCGGCTCTGGCGTCGAGCGTGGCGGCGATTGGCATCGGCATCGGCATGGTCGGCGCGGCGTTCGCGAGCATCATGGCGGCGATAGGCAGCATGCCGGCGTGGAAGATCGCAGTAGGCGTCCTCGCGATCGTGGCGCTAGTCTCGGTCCCGAGCGTTATCTTGTGCTACTTCAAACTGCGCAGGCGCGATCTGGGCGCGATCCTCAACGCTTGCGGCTGGGCGATCAACCGCCCGATGCGCATGTCGATGAGACTCGCGAGAAGCTTCACCAAGACGCGTTAAGCCCTATCCTCTTGTATTTGCCGCCGAATTTTGGTATAATACACGAAAAACCAGATTTGTTGAAGGAAGAATCATGAAGAATCTTACTGCGGACGAACTCCGCGAGATGTATCTCAAGTTTTTCGAATCCAAAGGGCACAAGATAATCCCCGGGGCGTCGGTTATTCCGGAGAACGATCCTACCGTCCTTTTCACTACGGCGGGCATGCATCCCTTGGTGCCGTATCTCATGGGCGCGATGGAGCACCCCGCGGGAACGCGTCTTACCGACGTGCAGAAGTGCGTGCGCACGGGCGATATCGACGCCGTGGGCGACGCCGCGCACCTTACTTTCTTCGAAATGCTCGGCAACTGGTCGCTCAACGACTATTTCAAGCGCGAGGCGATCTCCTGGTCGTTCGAGTTCCTCACCAAGCACCTTGGCTTCGATCCCTCCCAGCTCAATGTTACCGTGTTCAAGGGCGAGGACGGCATCCCCGCCGACGAAGAGGCGGCGGCGATTTGGCGCGAGATGGGCATCCCGGACGAGCGCATCTTCCGCCTGCCGCGCGAGGACAACTGGTGGGGCCCGGCCGGCACAACCGGCCCTTGCGGACCGGATACCGAGATGTTCATCGACACCGGCAAGGAAAAGTGCTCGCCGGAGTGCCGCCCCGGCTGCCACTGCGGCAAGTATATCGAAATCTGGAACGACGTCTTCATGCAGTACAACAAGAATGCGGAAGGCAAGTTCGAGCCCCTCGGGCGGCATAATGTAGATACCGGCATGGGCGTGGAGCGCACGATTTGCATGATGAGCGGCGCGCCAACGGTCTACGATACGGAAATCTTCGCGCCGATCATGGCGAAGATAGACGAACTTTCCCGCGTCCCCGCCGGCGCCGATCCCGATGAAGTGCTCAAGGCGCGGCGCATCATCGCCGACCACATGCGCACGGCGACCTTCATCCTTTGCGATCCCAAAGGCGGCGTCAAGCCCGGCAATGTGGGCGCTAACTACGTTCTCCGCCGCCTCATCCGCCGCGCGATCCGCTACAGCCGCATGCTCGGCATCGCGCCGGGCTTCACCGTTACGCTTGCAGAGGTCATTTGCGAGAAGTACAAGAACGTCTATCCGGAACTGGCCGTCAACCTCGAGCAGTGCAAGCTCGATCTCGAGGCGGAGGAAAACCGCTTCAACCAGACGCTCGACAAGGGCGAGGCGATGTTCAACAAGGTCGCCGAGCAGCTCAAGCTCCACAACCAGACTTTGATCAGCGGCAAGACCGCGTTCAAACTTTACGATACGTTCGGTTTCCCGTTCGAGATGACGCTCGAGATGGCGGAGAAGGCCGGGCTCGCGGTGGACAAGGAAGGCTTTGAAGAAGCCAACCGCAAGCACCAGGAACTTTCCCGCACGACTAGCGCGGGCTCGTTCAAGGCCGGACTGCAGGACAATTCGGCCGTCGTCACGCGCATGCACACCGCCACGCACCTCTTGCATGCCGCGCTCCATCAGGTCTTGGGTCCCACGGCGAACCAGAAGGGATCGAATATCACCCCCGAGCGGCTCAGGTTCGATTTCACCTGGCCGGAAAAGATGACCGACGAGCAGATCGCCCAGGTGGAAGCCAAGGTGAACGAATGGATCAAGGCGGCGATTCCGGTCACGAAAAAGATGACGACGGTCGAAGAAGCCAAGGCCGAAGGCGCAATGGCGCTCTTCGGCGCGAAGTACGGCGACCAGGTGAGCATGTACTCGATAGGCGACGTTTCCAAGGAGATTTGTTCCGGCCCGCACGTGGAGAACACGAGCGAGCTCGGGAGCTTCAAGATCCAGAAGGAACAGTCGTCTTCGGCCGGCGTCAGGCGCATCAAAGCGGTCATCGGAAACTTGACATAACTTGCAAAATATTGTATAATATCTAGCAATAAAACCCATAAAGGAAAATATCATGTCATCTGAGAACAAAAGCAACGGCAAGCTTGTAGGTATTGTCACGATGTTTGCGCTCTATGCGATGTGCGGCTTCATGACGTATCTCGCTGCTCCGGCGGGGCGCATCTGGGAAGGCGTAGACGGCATCAAGGGCCACGCCACGCTCGGCATGATGGGCAACATGATGAACTTCCTTGCCTATCTCCTTATGGGCTATCCCATGGGCCGTGTGCTGCAGAAATACGGCTACAAGGCGACTGCGCTTTTGGCGACGGGATCGGGCGCGCTGGGCATTCTCGTGCAGCTCGTTTCCGGTTATGTGAACATCGGCGTGGTCGGCGGAGTGCCTGCGGCCTGGTTCGTGTACCTGGTCGGCGCGTTCATTTCCGGAACCTCCAACTGCCTCTTGAATGGCGTGATCAACCCGACGCTCAACTCGATTGTCGGCGGCGGCAACAAGGGCAACCAGCTCAACCTCGCAGGCGGCTCGATCAACTCGATGTTCCAGGGCGCGGCGATGGTAGTCGTGCCGATGGTCGTTGGCGAAGTTACCGATTCGACCAAGTTCAGCGATGTGACCGGAGTCCTCATTACCGCGATGGCGATCTTTGTCGCGGCGACCGTCATCATCGCGCTGTTGCCTATCACCAACCCCACCGAGCGCGCGAAAGACGTCGTCTACGAGCGCAGCGCACTCGCCTTCCGCCATTGCCTTTTGGGCGTGATCGGCATCTTCCTCTATATGGGCGTTGAGGCCGGCATCCCTGCGGCTACATCCTCCAAGGGCGTGCAGGCGCTCATGGGCGGCGGCGATGCGGCGGCGGTTGTCGCGGGCACGCTTGCGGGCGCCGTGTTCCTGTTCATGCTCGCCGGACGTATGCTCGGCGCGGCGTTTGGCGGCAAGATATCCCCGCGCACGATGCTCCTTTGGGCTTCGGGCGTTTCGATCGCGCTTTTGGTTTGCGGCGTCGCGCTGATCGCCGGTGGCGTCAATATCCCGTTTGAAGTAGCCGCCAAGGCGGAAGGCGCGGCCGCGACGACGGTGAACGTGCCGGTCGGCGCGTTCTGCTTCGTGCTCATGGGCCTTTGCACTTCGGTCATGTGGTCGGTGATTTTCAACCTTTCGACCGAAGGCGTCGGCAAGTACACCGAGCAGGCCTCCGGGCTTTTCATGACGATGGTCGTGGGCGGCGGCATTTTGCCTCTGCTGCAAAGCTACATCGGCGACAAGGCCGGGTTCCTCTTCGGTTTCGCGGTTCCCGCCTTCTGCCTCGCGTACCTCTTCGTCTATGCGCTGGCGTTCTCCAAGAACGTCAATACCGACATCAAGATCGACTGATTTCCCAACAATCCAAGACACCCAGAACACCATCAAGGAGAACACCATCATGCTGAACCAGGAAGTCTATGAAGAGCTCGTGGCGAAATTCGAGAAGCTTTACGGCATGAAGCCGGAGGTCGTGGCCTACGCGCCCGGCCGTATCGAAGTCTTGGGCAACCACACCGACTACAACGAGGGATATGTTTTCTCGGCGGCGATCGACAAGGGCACGTTCTTTGCGGCTGCGCCCACGGCCGACCGCACCTGCGAACTTACCGCCGGCGACTTCATGGAGACGGCCAAGTTCACGCTCGACACCGTCGCGCCCGCCAAGGAAATGACGTGGCAGAACTACGTGACGGGAACCTTCAACTGGCTCCTCGACGGCGAACCTGCGAAGGCCGCGCACGGATGGAAGGGCATGTTCCTCGGCAACATTCCGCTTGGCGCCGGTCTTTCCTCCTCCGCCGCGCTCGAGATGTGCACCGCGCTTGCGCTTTCCAAACTCTACGGCATCGACAAGGACAAGACGACACTTGCCAAGATCGGACAGAAGGCCGAGCACACCTTCGCCGGCTGTCCGTGCGGTCTGCTCGACCAGGCGAGCTCCATGTACGGCAAGGAAGGCGCGCTCGTGAAGAGCGACTTCCGCTCCAATACTTTCGAGACGGTTCCGATGGGCGAGGGCGTGGCGTTCATGATGGTCAAGTCCAACGCCAAGCATGCGCTCGTCGATGGCGCATACGCTAGCCGTCGCGCCGCCTGCGAAGAGGCCGCGAAGTATTTCGCCGGCGTGCTGCGCAAGAAGGTGACGCATCTGCGCGATGTCACGATGGCCGAGTGGGTGCTCTACCGCGGCGGCCTTTCCGAGACGGTCGCCCGCCGCGCCGTACACCCGATCGGCGAGGACGAGCGCGTGATCCAGGGTGCGGAACTTCTCGAAAAGGGCGACCTCAAGGGCTTTGGCGCGCTCATGTACGATTCCCACGAGTCGAGCCGCAACTGGTTCGAGAACTCCTGCGAGGAGCTAGATGCGATCGTCGATGCCGCCAAGGCGATTCCTGAAGTCTACGGTGCGCGTCTCTCCGGCGGCGGATTCGGCGGCAGCTGCTGCCTGCTCGTCGATCCTTCGGCCGCCGACCGCATTTCGGCCGCGATCGCCCGCGAATACAAGGCGAAATTCGGCGATGAACCCACGATCAGCCTCATCAAGCCTTCGGAAGGAGCCCATCTCGTATGAAAAAACTGATTTTTGCCGTGGCGGCGGCGGCTTGCTTCGCCGTGCACGCGCAGGATGAGGACCTTTCGGACCTCATGGGCGACGGCGAAGAGGCGGAGGAAACCGAAGAAGCCGCCGATGGCGATGAAGAAGAGGCCGAAGAAGACGAAGAAGGCGAAGAGGCCGCCGCTCAGAAAAAGAGCAAGGCGCCGGAAAAGCTCTACTACGTCTTGTCGCTTTGCCATCAATACGAGGGCAAGTGCGAAGCGCTTGCTCCAACCCAGACCGAATGGCGCGATGCGGAAGAAGGGCGGTTTTATCCGCTCGGGACCGCGTTCCGCACCGTCGGCGCGGCCTCTACGGCCAAGATCCGTCTTGGCCCAAAGGTTGAAGTGCTGGTCGAGGGCGATTCTTCCTTCGCGACCGTGTCGCAGGGTCTGGACGTCAAAACCCGCACGATAGAACTCAAGTCCGGCAAGATCAACGTCAATCTTCCGCGCAGCATGCCGGAGGACATGATTCTCGTTTCCGCCCCGGGCTTTACCGTCGTGAACGCCGCCGGCGAATCCCGCTACGAGTACGAGAAGACCGGCGACGGCGACAGGTGCTTCATCAAGTGCCTTACGGGCAATATGTCCGTCAAGGGCCGTCACTTTGACGTCTTGAACCTTCGCGCTTCGCAAGGGTTTGTCATCCGCAGTTCTTCGGACCTCCTTTTCACCGGCCTCTACGGCAAAGCGGGCGATCTCGCCGTCAAGCTTGACGTCGGCCTTTGGGAGGCGATAGACCTCGATACCCGCGAGAAGACCACGGAGCACCGCTATGCCGATTGGCTCCTTTCGCCCAAGACCGCAGTGCGCATTCACCGCGCGGTTCCCGCGGTAGGCGAGAATCTTGCCGTCACCATCATGACTTTCGACACCAACGGCGACCGCAAGGATCGCTATTGGTTCGCCGAAAACCATCATGAGACTACGGGTTCCGAGCACCAGAAGGACAAAGACGACAAGTCCGAGCAAGAAGCCAAGGAGCGTGCCGCGGCCGCGTCCGATACCGATATCGTCGATATCGACATCGACGAGGATGACGGCGGCAGCGCCGGCGATGAAGGCGGCGATGACGCCGATGCCGGTTCCGGCTCCTCCGACGACGGTGCGTTCGACGATGCGGGACTGGATTTCTAAGTACAAAGAAGAAAGACACAGGTTGCACAAATGGTTATTCTGCAGTTCAACAAACTGATCCGGAACAAGTGGGTATGGGGCGCGTTCGCCATCGTGATTTCGGCGGCGTTTTGCTTTGACGATCTTTTCACGACGCGCGAACGCGAGGAGCGCAACGCCGGCGATGCCGGCACTCTCGCGGGCGAGGCCGTGGACGCGAAGACTTTCGCCGCCATCCAGGAAGACGTGCGCGGACTCGGGAGAGGACGCGATTGGCGCCGCAAGCAGAGCGAAGTGAACGCCCAGGCATGGGAAACCCTCGCCGCCCTTGACGTCGCCGAAGCGAACGGCATCGTCTGCCCGGACTCCGAGGTCGCCGCGACAATCAGAAGCGACCGCTCCTTCGCCGCCAACGGAGCGTTCAGTTTCCGGCTCTATCAGGCGCTTTTGAGGGAGAATTCCGTCATCCCCGAACGTTTCGAGGAGTTTCTCAAGCGCCGCCTCACCGTCCAGCGCATAAACGACGAGGTGATCGGTTCGGCCGATTGGGTCTCGCCCATGGAAATGGATCGCGCCACCGCCGATTTCACCGATTCTTTCACCGTCAAGGTCGCCCGCTTCTCCCAGAAGAAGGAAGACGCAGACGCCGTGACCGTGGATGACGAAGCGATCGCCAAGTGGTATGCCGAGAACGAGAAGTCGCTCGCGCTCCCCGAGCGCGTCAAGGTGCGCATGGTGAAGTTCGACGCCCGCGCCGAGGACGTTCTCGCCAAGATGACCGTCACCGAAGACGAAATGCGCGACATGTACGATTCCACGGTCGACAAGTATACCTCCACCGACACCAATGGCGTCGAGACCGTGAAGGCCTTCGACGAAGTGAAGGGCGAGATCGAGAAGGAACTGCGCCAGATCGCCGCCGTAGAGTATTACACGACGAACATGAACCAGCGCATCTACCAGCCCGGCGCCACGCTTGATGCGATCGCCGCGGAGGAGGACGCCGCCGTGACCGTGTCCGACTGGTTCACGGTGGACGGCGCCTATCAGGAAGGATTCATGCGCTACGCTTCTACCGTCGCTCCCGGCGCGAAAGGCTTTGCCGACGCCGTGGCCGAGCTCGATCCCTCCGTGCCCGATCTCCGTTATGGCGTGGTCGCCAGCGATCGCGCGGTGTGGGTGATCGAGAAGGCGGAGACGAGCCCCGCGCACACGCCGACTCTCGACGAGGCCAAGGAGGCGATCCGTCCGCGCGTCCTGCGCGACGCCAAGGCTGCCGCCTTCAAGGCGCAGGTCGAGGCCGTAATCGCCCAGGGCAAGGACGCGGTTCTCGCCTCCGGCAATGTTTCCACCAACCTCGTTTTCGCGATTTGCGATCTCAAGAACGGCGATATCGAGGATATGCAGGCCGTCGCCGGCGCGACGCGCAAGCTCGCCAAGGATGGAATTTCGGAGTTCGTCCAGACCGGCACCGGGCGTGGCCTCGTGGTCGTGTGCGAGAACCGCGAGCAGGGCGATCTCGCCAAGGCGGCGCTCATGTCCGCGCAGCTTCGCGAAGAAGTTTCCGCTGCGGCAAGAGCGCAACTCCCCGAAGCCTGGGCTAAGTGGAATCTCGAGCGCCTTGGCTATGTGCCGGGCGAAATGAATCCCGTCGTCATCGAGGACGAGGAAGCGGCGGAATGATTCTCAAATTCCGCAAGCTCGTCCCGGAGGCGGTATTGCCGGCTTATGCGCATCCAAGCGATGCCGGCATGGATTTGCGCAGCGTAGACGAGCTTGTGGTCCCCAAGGGCGGCAGGGCGCTCGTGCATACGGGCCTCGTGATGATGCTGCCGCCGGGATACGAGGCGCAAGTCCGCCCCAGGAGCGGCCTCGCGCTAAAACACGGCATCACCGTCCTCAACACCCCCGGCACGATCGATGCCGGCTATCGCGGCGAAGTTGGCGTCATACTCGCCAATTTCGGCGACAAGGATTTTGCGATCGCCAAGGGCGACAAGATCGCACAGGTCGTGATCGCCACCGTGACGCAGCCGGACGGGATAGTCGAGACTTTTGAAACCGATGAAACCGACAGAGGAGCGGGCGGCTTTGGTTCTACGGGTGTATAAGTACGGCGAAGCGGTGCTCCGTGCGAAAGCGAGGCCGGTGGCGGCCGTTACGCCGGAACTGCGCAAGCTTGCCGACGACATGCTGGAGACCATGGCCGATGCCGGCGGCGTGGGCCTCGCGGCCGAACAGGTGGGCCGCACCGAGGCCGTCTGCGTGATCGACATCCCCGAAAATTGCGAGAACCAGGAAGACGCGATGTTCAACGCGCCTATCCGCATGCCGCTCAAGCTATTCAATCCGGAGATCGTTTCGGCGGAAGGCACCCAGTGCGACAAGGAAGGGTGCCTCAGCTTCCCGAAGATCGGCGGGACGATAGTGCGTGCGCAAGAGGTGACTTGCCGGTATCTCGACGAGAACAATCTTCCCCAGGCGATAACCGCCCGCGGTTTCCTCGCCCGCGCGATCCAGCATGAGCTCGATCATTTGAACGGGGTTCTTTACGTAGACCACATGACCGCGATGCAGCGTCTGGAATACGCCGCGCGCCTCAAGAAGCTCGCCAAGCAGAACGGCGGCGTCAGGTAAGATGCCGCTATACGTCTACGAAGCCAAGGAGCCGGAGCGCGCCTGCGATAAATGCCGCTTCGGGTTCGAGATTCCACAGAAGCTTTCCGAGCCCAAGCTCGACCATTGCCCTTACTGCAAGAGCCCGGTGATCCGCGTCATCCAGGCTCCCGGTCTGACCCACTCCAAGACCGATCTCCATTATCGCGCCAAGCGCGCCGGATTCCACACGCTCAAGAAGGTGGACAATGGAACCTTCGAAAAGCTCTATTGATCCGTCCGAAGACGAGCGGTGGATGCGCCGTGCGCTTGCCGAGGCGGAGATCGCCGCCGCCGAAGAGGAAGTTCCCCTCGGTTGCATCATAGTCGATGGCGAAGGCAGGATCGTAGGCAAGGCCCACAACCAGACCGAATGCCTGCACGACGCCACCGCCCACGCCGAAATGGTCGCGCTCAGCCAGGCGTTTGCCGCCGTGGGCAACGAGCGTCTTGTCGATTGCACGCTTTACGTGACGAAGGAACCTTGCCCCATGTGCGCCGGGGCTATCGCATTGGCGCGGTTGAAACGCGTAGTCTGGGGCGTGGACGACGCCAAGCGCGGAGGACAGAGCACCTTCGGGATTTTCTCCCATCCCGGCATGAACCATCGTCCCGCCACCCAAGGCGGAGTTCTTGCCGCCCCGTCGCTCGCGATTCTCCAGGATTTCTTCCGCCGCCGCCGCGCGGGTTGACCATAACCGGATTCGCGGGGATTCCGTTTTTCGCGTCCCCCCAGGGATCTCCGACGGTAAAATCGGGCTAACTCTACGAAAAAGCAGTTGACTTATGCGGAAATTTTTGGTATCATATCTGACAGTAGTATGCGGAATTTCACCTTCAATATGCGTGTGAAGGCCGTGTTAGCGCTATTTTTGGCTGTGGTTGGCGGTTCGCTGACCACGGTTGGGGCGTCTTATTCCACGCTTGGGACGGATCGCCTGCTCCTTGCGAACGATGACATAATCGACTCGTGCCCGGTGAGCGGCCAAGGTTACGACAGCACCGCGTGGACGCGTGTGAACGAGCGCGAGGTCGAGGACGTGAACTACAACCTCATGCCCGGGACGGAATTTTATTTCAATCCGTCCGGCGAAAATCTCTGGCATTTGAAGAATGTGCGTCTGGGCAACACTTTCAATGTTTCCGGCAATGTGCTGGGCCCTGATTCCAACTATCTGCCGTGGAAAAACGACACCGCGATGGCGTTCACCAATTCCGCATCGCGTGCCCGCTCCCAGCGTGACGCCGGGCAGATCGTGATGATCAATGCCGACGATCCGGACGACCGTCCGCGCATCGTTTCGCCGTTGTATTCCTCCGGCATCGGCCGCATTTATTTCGATGCGGTGAACTTCTCCACGGCTACGCCAAACTATATCGCGCTCTATGTCTCCACGAACGGAACGACCGAGGCCGATGCCGAATGGCAGCGTGCGCTCGTGGACGTCGTGGCAATCACGAACGGGGTGGTGGATGTCGCGTCGTCGCTGGTGGCACTCGACGACAACATCACGCTCGCGATGACCGCCGGCGGCTCGACCGGGAATTTCTACCGCATCATGCTCAACGACCCGAAGTTCGTGAACTACCGCGGTCCGGCGCGCTTCAAGATCGAGCGCAACGACCACGACGGCGAAAAACTCGAGACTTCCGGCATGGTGATTGTGGACAATGTGATTTGCTCTTATCCGGCGGGCACGGCGACGCTCATCCCGGGCGGCACCTTCGAAAGCGAACTTACGGGCGAACAGGTTGTCGGTTGGTCGGGGACGTTCCTCGACGCGCCGATGCCGCGCTTCGGCGTGACGGGGCTTAAGCCGGTGGCGACGGTGGAGCGCATCGTGCCCGAAGGCGCCCCGGCCGACGAAGTGACGGTTTCTGACGCGACTTTCCACTATCGCTGGCGTTATCTCGCCCAGCAACTCATCGGCGGCACTATGGAACTCGCAGCGAGTTCCGTGACGGCGACGAGCTCCCAGGCGAAACTTTCGGGCGCGACGCTCGATATCCCGGCGGTAGACGCCACTTTCACCAACCGCACCGTCCGGATGAGCGCGATCGTCTTGGGCAATACCTCTTATGACACCGCCGGCATCGTGCAGTACATCGAGGTCAACGGGACGCGCTCCAAGCGGCTCAACGGCGACGGCGTCTATTCCAGCCGCGGCAAGCACCCGGACGGCTCGTGGATTCTCCGTTACGATTTCGATCCCGTTCTCGAGGTCCGCACGGAGACGAAGTACGACATCAAGTTCTTCGACCAATACGGCACGGAAATCTCCGAGGCGCCGAACATGCGCGTCGTCAACCCGTCGGCGCTAGCCGATCCTTCGCTAGTCTACGCCGTGCGCGTGAAAGACGCAGACCTCGCCAAGCCCAACTACAACAGGAACTACACCCATTTCCTCGCGAAGGTAGAGGGCGAACATGACGGCGGCTTTTTGTCCGTGGACATGACCGAGACGGATGGCGAACTCGTGGGCGAGCCAATCGACGATTCCTGCTCCGCCTTGCCGGGCGACATCGAATACTACTATACGGCCAATGTCGACGCTCCGTATTACCGCTATGTGGACTTTACGGGGCTGGATGTGGAGTGGATAGACGAAGATTTCGAGCGCCTCGCCACGATGCTCGCGCGCCGGTCGACGACCGCTTCGCGCCTTGCTTCCGGCGGCACCGACTACTTTACGCGTCTGCGCGACGGCGAATCGGACTTGAAGCGCTTCGATGTGGAGATGCGCGCTACTTCGTCCTCGAGCGCGACGGCCGAATACTATGGTACGATTGTCGGCGATCTTACCTGGAATGCGTTCATGCCGGCCGTGACCAATTCCACCAAGGGCGTTTGCCAGGTGAGGTTCCGCACGGTGGACAAGAACAACACGACGAACTATCTCCACCAAGGCGATTGGTCCTATTCCAAGTGGCCCGATACGATAAACGGACTTTCCACCATCACTAGCGGCGACAACGCCTGGTTTGATATCGAGTACGGCGAAGAGACCGGATACTTGCGCTTCCAGTATGTTGAGGACGACGGCATGGTAATGATTTCCCGCGCCGATTTCCAGAATTTCAACGGTTGGAGCGATGCGAACCTGGGCGAAGAGACATTCGTGGGTTCTTCGACCGATGCCGACTCCCTGAGGGGCGTTTCCAACGCCCAGAAGACCTACTCCACCTATTTTGACGGCTGGGCGGCGATGTCGGCCACGAGCGACTACTGGACCGAAAAGTTTCCGCTCGAGATGAAAAGTGAAACCAAACCAGACGGTTACGAGCTCTACAAACATTTCAACAAGGGAAAGACTCCCCAGGGCCTTCAGGCGCATCAAGGACAATGGACCCACGCCAAGTACAAGACGGGCACGGCTTATGCCTTGCAACTCGACGGCGGCGGCAAGGGTTCGCTGGAATTTGTGAATGCCGCGGAAACTCCGCGCGGCATCGGGACCGTATCCTACACCGCGCGTCTCGCGCAGGCGATCGACTTTGACGATTTCATCTATTGCCTTTCCGATGATGCCGTCAACAGTGCCTATGGCAATCCATTTGCGGCCACGAACTACACCTTTGGCGTTCGCGCGGTGATGGGGTATCTTACCGAAAAGCACGATGGTACCGCTTCGCTCTCGCTTGTTGCGTATTACCATCCTAGCAAGGGGTGCTACGAATTCCGCGTCACCAACTGCTCCGAGGGCAACCACTACAACCTTGAGCTCTATCGTTGGACGGTCTCCGGTCGCAAGGTTTCGTCTACGCTTCTTGGTTCGAAAGAAAACATTTCAGCCGCCTATGCGTTCGATGTCGATATCGGCAACGGCAACTTCCGCTTCCCGGCGATCTTCATTTCGGCGGATTCCTCGGTTATCGAGGGAGCTACACACATTGTCGCCGGCATCCAGAAAAACGGCACTTGCGCGCTCGCGGAGGACTTGAGTGGGCGCACCTACAATACGCTCATCTACAACGATGCCGATTCTGCACGTCTTACGGCCGGCTCCTGTGGCGTAACGAGCGCCAACTGCCCGGCGCGTTTTGCGCGTCCGCAGTTCTTCACCGGCCATGCACGCGGCAGTGCGGACACCAAGAACAATATTTATCCTTGGACGGATCTTAATCAGGTAAGTTACAACCAGGGTCAGACGGTGAATATGGAAGGCACGGTCTCGCGGATGTACGATTCGCTCCATGGCGGTTTCTGGGATTCGGCTTATAATCGCATGGAGCCATACAATGTCGATAAAGAATCCGAAGATCTTGCGGGGACCAACTGGGGATTGAAGTGCGCAGATCTTGAGCAGGAGATCATCCTCGGCATCGCCGCTTCCGGCAGCAACGACTTTATTCCCGTAGCCACGAACACCATCTCCAGCTTTGCGCTCGAGGAAGGTTCGTTCGACGTCTACTGGCCTGCCGACGCCTCCTTGGAAGTCCGCACCGGCAACGAAGAAGACGTGACGAGCGCCGATATTGTCCTCTCTTATTTCTCCTTCACCCAGTGGCGCGGCGACGACTACACGAGCGACACCGGCTACTTCGGCAAATACGGTACGACAGGCGCACCGATGACGATTGCCTACACGACTGCTTGGGTGCATGAAACGACGAACGAAGAAGAGGAAGTCGTCCATCCGCACAGCGTCGAGCTTAGCGCTTCGCGTGCGGCCACGAACGGCACCGCGAGCGTCGTTTCGCTCCGCTCGCCGCTTTTCGACGGCGAAACCTCCTTGGGCATAGAACGCGGCACAGGCCTCGGCATGATCGCCTTTTCTTACACCAACTGCAACGAAAACGTCAACCTTCTCTTGCAGATTGCCACGAACGATACCGCGCTCACGAGCGTGCGCGCCGCTACTGTGGCTTCCGCCGACGATACGACGTATTGGACGACGGTGACCAATTTCGTCGGTTCCGCGCGGACCGACGGCATTCCGCTCAAATCCTCCAGCGGCGTAGCGTCGTATTACCTTGGGCTTCACGGCGTTAAGGGCATGATGCGTATCGTCATGGATCCGGAAACGGTCAAGGCCGCCGCCGCCGCGCGGAATGGCGTCTATGGCAGCATCTTCATCACCCAGATTCTCTTCCGCGACGACCCGGAGGTCTCGACTGCGGCGTGGTGGGGCTGGAACCTCAGGACGGGCGGCTTCCTACACGAGCGTGACGACTGCTATCTCCAGTACTTGGCCGACGGCTCGACCGTGAACCTCGAGGACTTCGGCCAGTCGGTCGCGCTCAACAACTCCGTCACGGAGAATGTAGCGGCAGAAGATCTTGACGAATATCCACAGCATCTGCCGTTCCTGCAGACGCCTACGTTCGTCGACACCGGCGACGGCACCCCGACCGTTGGCGAACTTTCGTTCAAGGCGCGGCGCTACGATAATTCGCCGGATGTCACCGCGCGCGTCACCGTCTATGGCGCGACCGACGCCAACGCCAACGATTCCATGTGGCGGTATGTAACGCACTTCGATGTCGGGTGCGACGTCTTCACCAACTTCACCTACCGCACCACCGGCAGCAGCTACCGCGCCTACCGCCTTGCGGTCATTGGCGTTCCCGGCGCGAACGGGATGAACGGCGGCGAGGTCCCCGACAATGTCGTACGTGTCGTGATCGACAACGTCTCCATCGCCGAAACGATCGTCCCGAGACTCGGCTTCAAGAATATCATGGCCTTCCGCAGCGGTCTGGACACGCTCGACCAGCTCGACTATGCCGACCGCGAAAGCGAGCAGCCGCTCGCAGGCGAAGATTGGGGCATCCAAGCGGAAGTCTACGCCACCGCTCTCTCGGAAGAAATCGACTTCGACAGGGGCATTACCGTCCGCGTTTATTACCTGAACGACCAGATGCCATGGGGCTACGAAAACTGGGCGGCAGCGCCTGCCGGGGTCAAAGAGCTGGTCAAATGCGAAGACTGCGCCGAAGGCGAGTACATCTTCCGCAGCTCGTTCAAGGAAAATCCGTCCTCGATTTTTGCAGCCACGACGAAGAGCTTGGAAATCGTCCAGTATATGCTCTCTGTCACCTACTATCTCAAGGATTCCGAGACGCCGGTGGACGAGCAGTTCCTCAATGTTTCCGGCGAGTGGGTGAAGCCGGAGTGGTATTTGGGCGTAGACTACAACAAGAAGTTCGCCGGCATGAACGGCAAGTCTGCGTACACGATTCTCGACGCCATCGCCCCGGGCTGGGCTTGGATCAATGAAGTGAACGCCTACGGCGAGGACACTGTAGACAGCGTTGTCAATATCGATCAGACGAACCAGTATATTGAAGTCGCGATTCCCGCCGCCCAGAGCATCGAGGGGTGGCACCTTGATGTCATTACGCTCCAGGGCCATACGAATACGATTGTGAGATTTACGGACGACGACGGCGCTATCGGCAGCGGCTACGCCAAGGCGAGCAAGACGAAGAACATCACCCAAGGCTTTGCGTTCCTCAATGTCGCCTCTCCGCGTTCCCTTGCGTCGCTAAACGAATCGGCCGGCGAGCGCGACGGCATCTGGAAATGGACGGCGCCGAGCGATGGCGATTTCACCTTCAGCAAAGACGGCACCTACAATGGCGAGTTCAATCCGGTTGCGATCCAGCTTGTTCGCGCTTCCGACGTGATAGAAGAGCAGGTCGTCCTGGGCGGCACCGACGGCTACGAGGCGATTGCGCGCCGGAGCGGAACGCCGTCTGCGATTGCGTGGGAATATTCCACCACCAATATGGTCCGTAAACTCACTGAGGATGCGGAAAACCAGGGCATTTACGGCACGAAATGGTTCTCGGTCGGTTACGACAACGGCAACAAGTTGAATTCGCTTTCGGTCACGAATTCCAACGGCTCGGTGGAGGAGAACTGGAGCAAGGAAATCGTGAAGACCCCGGGTAGCATCAACGCGGGGCAGGTTTTGCCGGGCGATCCGCCCACGCCGTCCGGTGCTTCGGTGATAATCTATTGCGAGATCGACCCTGATTCCGCTGCTTACCTCAAGCAGACTGTGGGAGATGCGACCGAAACGACGGATACGGTCATGGTGCTCGTGCAAAAGGGCTCCGAATTCGGCACCAACATCACCTACAAGGTGGGCAACTACTTTGAAATCGATTCCGTGACGACCAATACCGTTGCGCTTGCAGAAGCCTCCGGCAGGCAGGGCACGGTGGAGATCAACGTGGGCAAAGGCGTGAGCAATGCGGTCTATGTGGTGGCCTCGGCACGGCCTTGGAGCGAACTCACGAAGAGTATCGAAGACGGCGGCTACGGCCTTACGGAAAACAATGCCTACACGCCTGCGGTTCTCGACTGGCTGGTAGCCGGCAAGCGTCTCGACGGGTCGTCCTTCGCCAACTCCGACGGCGAGATCCGCCTCGCGAAGTTCCACTCCTACAATGGCAATTTCCACACGAATCTCGATGTCACTACGATGTATTGGTTTGATATGGACCCGACCGTTGGCGGCCTTCATCTCACCGCCGGCATGAAGGATCTGACGCGATACAACAAGAGCGTGACCGAAAAAGTCACCGCCGACGGCCCCTCCATCACGCGCAACGCCGAAAATGCCTTGATAACGATTTACATGGCCGTCACCAACGAAAATGACGCTGCGGAAATCTGGTCGCCGTATGTCTTGCGCGGCCTTGAACCCGGCTCCAACTCCCAGGATCTCTCCGGCGGTGCCTGGACCAGCGTGACCTTCAAGGTAACCGCCATGATCAACAACGGCTACAAGTTCAATGTCGGGTTCATCCCGGTAAGGTGGTTTGTCTTTAGCGGCAACGGGCGCGAATCCACCTCGTTCGATGCCGCCCATTGCTCGGTTATCGATATCCCAGACCAGCGTCTGCAGGGCACGCCTGGCGCCTACGAAGGCTGGGATGAATTCTGGAATTTGTCCAACTCCATGTTCTACCGTTGGAGAATCGACGGGAATATGCGTCCGCAGGCGCCTTCTGTCTTGAAACCGAAAAACTACATATACTACGAAGAACCTACTCCATGACGATGAAGAGAATAACGGGATTTTGTTTGGCGGCGGCGGTTTGCGCGGCCGTATGGACCGGTTGCAGCCGCGATGAAGAGCAGGAGCCGCAGGGTTCCGGGGTCGAGAACCGTCTTGAAGACCCCGTATATCGTGCGCAGATCGATGCCGCCATCGCCGAGCGCGGCAATCTCATGCGCGGACGCGCCATGGTTGTCGCGGAAATGGAGAAGATGATTGACGACATGAAGGCGCAGATGCCCGGCGCGACCGACGAAGCGATCAAGGCCGAGCTCGAGAAAAATCCGGTTTGGAACGATTTGTACAAGCAGTGCGAGAACGCCAACGCGGCGATCGAAGCACAGGCGGCCCGTTCGCGGGAAATGATCAGACAGAGAATCTCTAAGTAAAGGAAAAGCACCATGAAAATGAAATTCCTTACCTCGGTATTGGCGGCGGCGTTCGCGGGAATCGCATCGGCGACGACTATCCCTTCGATCTATGAAATCCGCGCCTGGGATAATGAGACGCAGACCGCGGGGGCTGAACCTTATGTTACGTCGCAAGCCGAGGCGCTCGTCGGCGGCGAGACGTTCTATTTTGCGGTGCGTCTTTTGAACCCCGACTTTGCGGTAAATCGCATCAATTCGACCACCTACTGGAAGTGGAAGTGGTATGATGCTACTGGGATTTACAGCGAGAGCACCGCGGTTGCCGCAAGACCTGCCGGCATAGGCATAGTCGTAAACGGAAGGACCGAAAGCGCTCAAATCGTTGATATTCGTCCTGGTTCTGCCGGCTATACTTATTATACCGACATCATCTGCAAGTATACCGTAAAAGAAGGCGATATCGCTCTCCCGGTCCGCCTTGCCAAGAATGGCGCCGGCGAGCCTGTCGACGGTGGCGATGCGATTTATTTTGTAAACGGTTACGATTCCTCCACCTCGCAGGGATGGAAAATCGTTTCTACTGCAGATGAATCGGTCGAGGCCCAGCTGATGTTTGCTTCAGATACTACTGGAGCTCAAGATCAATGGTTCCCGTCGCGCACGAGCAACTACGACATGTACCTGAGCCAGTTCCTCGTCAAGACTGTGGACTTTGCCAATCAGAGCACGACCTATGGCGGCAATACCTATTGGGCTCTCGTGCATGAAAACTCCACGACAAGCGACTCTACGCTCACGATTGAAGTGACCGGTTCGCCGTCCGTATCCTCCAAACTCTATATTTGGTCGGATAACGATGCCGCGATCAAGATCATTTCCGGAAATGACGTCATGGTTGCTGCTGGCGACGATGCGGTTGAGATGGCCAACCCTGTCAATCTCGCAAGCACGATTACGGCCAGTGTCGGCACCATCAAGCTTACTTCGGGACAATCGTCTTATACCTTCAAGGTTCAGGCCGCAGGTACCGAGGGCCAGGTGGCCACCATCTATTTGAGCGAATACAAGGGTTTCCAGACGCGCGACAGTGGTTCGCTGCTGATAGAAGACTACTTGACGGAACAGATGGTCGTGGGCGAGAAGCTCACGCCCAGAATTACGCTCACCGGCGCAGACCCCATGACGGTCGGGACTGACTACGAAAGCTCGATCGGCACCTTGACGCTCACGATGAGCGAGGCCTACACGGAAGATGTCACCGTCACCGTGACGCCGGAGTTCCAGAATACGACGGCTACGACCGGCCTGAATATCTATGATTATGTGCATATCGCCAAAGACAACGAGGCTGGCAGCTATTTGAATGTGGATACGGTGCAATTCACGTTCCCGGCCGGTACGACCTCCCTCACGAAGAACATCTATGTCTTCGGTCTTGGCGCCGACAAATATACGAGCACTACCGGCAACGGCGTGCGCTTCAAAGTTACCGTCGATTCCCCCGCGGCCGCCGCGACCTACTACACCCCCTCGCATCATGTGGCGAAGCTCGTCCCGTCGGCTCCGGTGCTCACGACCGCTTCTAGCGTCAAGGGCGTCGGCAATGTCGAGCGTACTTTCTCGTTCACGATCGCCGACAACTACAAGAATGTTACCGACACCGCCACCGGCTATACGATCGAATACAAGCTTACGGAAGAAGCCAACGATTGGGAGACGCTTGTCGCCGGAGACGCTGACGTTTGGGTGCTCAATTCTTCGGGGGTTTTGGCAAGCAAGGCAGACCCGACCAAACTCCCGTCGCTCCTTTATGCTTCCGGAGAATACATTACGACCTTCCGCGTCAAAACCCCCGTCGGCGATGTGGTCAGCAACGAGGCGCAGGTCTCCGTATCCATCTCCGAGCCCGCGACGATGCAGGCTTATGTCAGCACGGACGGTGGCGCCAGCTATGTGACCAGCGCGACATTCGATGAATCGGACGAAGCCACGATTCCCGTCAAGGTAACTTTGACCAAGTCTTACAATAAGACGGTTTACGCATTCCTCAAGCCCAAGAATGATGAAACCAAGAAAGCCTCAGCCGGTTATCCGGTTACGACTTCTGCGGCTACGCAGGGATTGCGGATTGAATCTGGCGAGTATGAATCCGAGCCGGGCTATATTGAATTCCCGGATGGCGGCATGGGCGTGGGCACTCTCTGCCAGTATGAGGTCGTCCTTTGCACTTCCGAGGATTACGACGAGAATAATATTGTAACCGGCTATCAGAGCAAGACTTTGAAGCTGTATTCCAAAAATGTGGAACCTGCGATCACCGGCGTTACGATAAACGGCGGCAACGCGGTTGAAGTTTCCGGCGGAACTTTCGAGGTGTCTGTCGCCAAGGGAATCGAGCAGACCTTCCAGGTGATGGTCGATGACGTAACCAAGGATATTGATGCGACAGACGATGCTGACACCACGGACAAGGATGAGCGGTTCGCGCTCAAGTGGGAATTCAGCGGTGCGGTTACGGACAACGATGAAATATACGGCAACCCGAACGACGCGGCCAACGAAATAAAGTACACGTTCAATGCCCCGGGAACGGTGACCTTGACATTCCAGGCCAAAGACAAGGACATGAAGGCTTATGGCCAGAAGTTCGTCTGCAAGCTTGTCGTGAACGACAGTCCTTCGGTCTCGATCACGACCGAAAGCGGGTTTACGGATTACGCCGAAACGAGCGTCGGGCAGAACGCTTCGCGCATGTCCATCGTCCTGTCTGAAGCGTACGCTCAAGAACAGAAGGTGAAAATCGTGGTCGATTCCCTTGCACCTGCGGGTACCGCTGACGCCAAGAAGGGTGTCCTGATCCTGGGCGGCATCGATGCATACGATTCGCTCGGCGCCATTACGACCGATCCTGCGTCTATCGCATATTATGTTGCCACGATTCCTGCTGGCGTCAAGACGGCGAATTTCTATCTGGATACGCTCGACGGCACCAAGCTCTCCTCCACCAAGGGCTGGAAGATCAGCCCGAGTGTTATCACTGAAGGCAATGCAACTATTGCGCATGCTCCGACCATTCCGTGGAGCGATTTCTATACCTCAACCCCCACCGTCATCACCGTCCAGAACGTAGAGCCGGTGCTGATTACTTCGCTGGGCGAGGAAAATACGGAATCGAATGCGTTCGCGGCGGCGATTGGCGCCGGCGAGCCAATCGAATTCTCGATTGACGATATTGCGGCAGACCTTGACGCCGGTGTGACCGTAACCTGGAAGAGCGATGACGGATCGGCTGATACTCAAACCTGCACCGACACCGACAGCAAAACCTTTACGCCCGCCTTCACGTCCCCGGGCACGAAGCGTGTTCGCGTCACGGTCGCCGACAAGGACAAGGACTCCGGCATCGGTAGCTTCGAGCGTACTTGGTACTTCAAGGTGGCGGACGCCAAGGAAGTAAAAACGAGAGCGACTGGTCCGTCCGGCGGCAACTCGAACAATGAACTTTCCCGGCTTTACGCCAGCCAGGAAGGTATCGGCAAGGGCCATGTCTACGTAAGCGGCAAGGGAGTGTTGCCGGCGTCGGCCGAAAGCTTCAATATCACCTGGAACTGCGGCACGCTCAATTCCGTCAGCCTCTATGCGTTCGGGTATCAGTCTGGCGCCAAGGACGATGGAAACCTTGACCGCAAGAGAGACTGGGCGATAGACAAATCCGGCAGCAGGGAATCTTCCACGACCGTGATTAGCGATCCGTACGAATACAAGTCCATGTACGACAGCTTCTTCTACGGCTGGATAAGTGCTTCCGAACCGGGCGGATCGGACTATTCTATCCGCGTCGCGCCGGTAATCGGTACCAACACCGCGGAAGTGGCAGACTTCATTCTGCCTACGGCAAAGACCGATGACGGCAACGGTTATGTGCCCACCTTTATCGAGGCCATATTCTCGGCCGAATATGACCAGTTCGACAATATGGGCGATATCGATCACGACGGTATTCCGGATATCTTTGCAATCAAGACTTATGCGAACAATGCGACGCTCGCCAAGACCGACGGCGCGGGCGGCGAACTTGGCGCGGTAAACGCCAGAAACGACGACAATGACTTCCTGCCCTCCACTTCGCAACTTGGGCGTTCGACGATCGTGCCCGGCTCCTCCAACAGTTGGGCGACGGCCGGTCAGGCCTTTACCGCCTTCAGGGAAATCCGCGGTCTCGGCGACGGTCTGAACTATGGCATGTTCCGCGCGTACCATACCGGAGCCATGGCGAGGAGCGAGAGCGAGGCGGGATGGATTTCCACTCTCTCGCTTACCGATAACGAAAAGCGCTCTTTGATGCGCCTCGTCCTTGAGACTCGCGACAATATCTTGAATCGTCGCTACACAGGTCGTGCAGGCACATACGACGGCACTGACTGGATTGCGGTCACGAATATCCTCGCCTCGGTAATCCGTAGCGGCTCTACTGCCATGAACCCTGTGATTCAAACGTGCTACGTGTACGATCAGGACGCGCATTGGGAGTGTGACGTAGAGGATGAAAACTACCCTGGCATCACGGTTAACCGGTGGATTGTGCATTATGATGATGGTACGCCTGAAGGCGCCTTCGTCACAAATATCCTCAGGGGTGCGTCGTCGCTCTATTCGAAGAGCAATACTGTGACCCATGCGATCACGGAACTCGGCGACATGAACCCGGCCGACACCATCACGCTCGACGATATCAACTTTGGCGAATGGCTTGATGGGAATTTGCTCGTAGCAGGTCTCACAGGCCGGCAGCAGCAGGCCGCCAAGCACTTTATCGACCTTACATGGCGCCACTATGCAGAAGCCGGAACCTGGGGCTGGACGTGCGAAAACCGCACCGACCCGATGATCGACGATACCGATGGCGACGGCATGCCCGACGGCTACGAATACTTCATCTGGTACGACGCCGTGGTGGGTACGGAAGGCAAAAACCGTCTCACCGGCTACAAGTTCAATTTGGATGACATCGAAAGCCGCGAGGACATTATCACGCCCGAAACCATTGCGGGCATCTACAACCCGAATATCAACCGCACCTGGACCCATCAGGATACCGATAACGACGGCATCTACGACCTCGAGGAGTTCCTTATCGGCACGAGCCCGGTGCATTGGGATTCGGATGGTGACGGCTTGAGCGATCTCTATGAGGTAATCTACAACGTAAATCCGCTTTCGGGCGGCCAGTACCAAAACGGTGCTATGAATCTTGACGGCGACTTCATGGCGTTTGTGCACGATTCGCATAAGGCCGACGGTTCTTTTGCCGACCCGGAGAATCTCAAGCTGCCCGACTTCGCGCCGTACACGTATGTATACGAAGCGAGCGACGGAACGTACTGGATGCTCTCGAACAGCGAGGAGGCGACCTTTGTGGAGGCTGCTTGGATCGATCCCACGACCAATACAGTGAAAGTGGCTGGCGATGGCTTCCAGGTGTTCAAGTTCAAGGATGGCTGGATATTGCCTACCGAGGATACTGCCGACTTCATTAACCGCAGCGGCAATGTTGCCGCCAGAGAGTTTGATGCGGTCGTGGCGAGCGGAATCGCGACCAACACCGTCTCGCTCTACCACCATCAGGTGCACAACTACTTTGGTTTCGATCCCCGCACCGGTTGGTACGTTGGCGAAAACGGCACGCTCAGTTCGACCGGTCGCTGGATTGGTCAGGGTATATACAGAGCCGGTTTGCCGCAGAATACCGCCCAATTCACGGCCCTCGACGAATATCTGCTCCTCAAGTACCGCTATATCACCGGAGTGAGGGATATCAAGGATGATAAGCAGAAACTCAAGGACAACAAGATCACAATCTATGGTATTGTCCAGGGCGGCACCACCAATCCGAACGCCGCGTTTGCAGATTTGAAATGGGGATCTGACACTACCGTTTTCGCACAGCGTCAGCATGGTGCCGATACCGATGGCGATGGCGTGCCGGACGGCTGGGAACTCTACATTGGCGTGAACCCGAACATTGACTTCACGATCCGTGGCGACGGCCGTGACGTGCGCTATTGGGACGGCAACGGCATTTGGCCGGCGATTGGCGAAAATGCAGATTACGAAGACGGACTTACGCTCGTGGGCGAATACGCGGGTAACGATACTTGCGGCGATTATGAAGCTTGCCCCTCAATTTACGCGAATTTCCCAGGCAATAAGGGCAGCATGATCAGGGGCTGGTTCAACAAGTTCTTCCCGACCGACCCGCGCAATCCCGATACCGACGGCGACCTTATCAAGGACGGCCTCGAAGGTGCTGCATGGAATGGCGTTTATACATTCAACCGCTGGGGATCAACCCAGCTGAGAACCGCCTCGGTCAAGCACTACTCCATCTACGGCAATCCCACCAACTATAGTTCGCGTTGCATCAGGGGTGGCGGCTACAACCCCTGCACGATCGATACCGACCTCGACGGTCTGCCCGACCCGTGGGAACGCCAGTTCGCCGGCTTGCTCTTCCGCGGTGCCGAGATCCCGATGGACGGGGATTTTGAAAATGAAGAATACGACGGTACCTATCGCGTCTTCGAAGTGTCGGTGCCGAATGAAACGTTTTATGACGACATCCGTGCCGAGATTACAGCCGTCATGGGAAGCAATCTCGATGATTGGGAAGGGGTGTACCATGTGATGATGGGTATGGACGGCACTGTTGCCGACGCCCACTCCGGCACTTACATCGGCGCAGAAGATGTCGACTGGGATGGCGACGGATTGCAGAACTGGCAGGAATACATGGTGCAGGCCATGCGCCAGTTCCGCTACGACGACGACAAGACCCCGCTGATCGGCAGCGACAGCCCGCTCGTGAGCCTTATCGGTGGTAGCGGCAGCGGCAGCGGCACGATTACGTTGCCTCGTTATACCGTCACGCCTGGCGCTTGGTGCGCAGAAGGCGAAGACGGCAACAACCGCTTCCTCAAGATGAGCTATACCTGGCCCTACACCAAGGCCCAGCTTGAATACGTGAGGGATGAACTCGGCTACAAGAACTTTGCCGACTGGGCGCTCGAATGCATCGACAATGGCGTCGACTACCTAGGACAACTTGGCTATTTCGCCGATCCGCCCAAGACTTGGGACCACGCTCGCATCGACTACGACAACAAGTACATGCTGCCGCGCGAGGCGGTTCAGGTGTACACCAGATATACTTATTCGTATACCTCCCATGAGTGGGCAACAGATGAAGATGGCAATGCCATATTCAGTTACCCCGGCGGAGGACTGTTCACCAATAACGTTTCCGGCACCGTAAAAGAGACGTCCTCTGGCGGATACTCCGCTATGATTGATGGCAAAAGTAAAAAGCTCACCAGGGTGT
Source organism: Kiritimatiellia bacterium (assembly GCA_045132115.1). Classification (GTDB taxonomy): domain Bacteria; phylum Verrucomicrobiota; class Kiritimatiellia; order RFP12; family UBA1067; genus UBA1067. The sequence continues at coordinate 16,589 of JBGURT010000111.1, read as the reverse complement.
CGACGGATGTTGATCATGTCGAAAAACGCCTTTCGAGCCTCAACCATGAAACATCCAAGGTCGGCGGTGTCCCGCTCTATTACGGAACCGACCCGAGGTTGTGGGATACTGACGACGACGGCATGGACGACTACTACGAACTTTTCCATGGCCTCAACCCGATTCTTGGCGAAGTCTCGATGAGCTCTGGTACTGTGAGCTCCAAGGATGTCATCGGCAGGGCGTGTAGATTGGTTACACCATGGAATAATGCGTGGACGGGCTGGGACGATAGTGCCGAACCTGGCTATGACCCGATCAAGTTCCCGTGGATGATGGGCGTGGCCGCGTGCGATGCCGATGGTGACGGAATAAGGAACTACGAGGAGTGTCTGCTCGCGAACGTCACTTCGCCCGGCGCGACCCATACCGACCCGACCCCGCTCTGGATGACGGATTCCACCGTGGATACCATCAGTGAATACATCTACACGAGCGAAGAGGAAGTGGATGAAGATGGCGAACCGGTTTGGGACTCCAATGATGACGGTGCAACTTGGTTCACGGTCACAAACAAGGTGGTCAACTACGACGAAGACCGTGTTGAATTCGTGACCAAGCCCTCCTACACCGCGCTCTACTACGGGAACGACATTTCGGCGAATTCCAAATCCCATTATGTAAACGGTGAACGAATTGCTACCAGCTTCCCGGTTAACATGTACGCCTCCGACGGAGGCTGGGGTAGTGGTGCCTACGATTATATTGCATCGTTCGAAGAGAACGAAGGCTACGATACCGATAACGACTGGAGGAGCGACTCGATTGAACAGTCTGGCGGGGTAGAAGGGGTGGAAGGCACGAGCGACCCGCAGAACTTCGCCGATCCCTCGCGCCGCCAGTCGATCTGGTTTGGCGGTCCGGAGAAGCCCGGCTTGGCCATGACCGTGACGCCTAACAAGCGCCACGCGCACGGCATTGATCTCTTCAAACAGTTCACGGTAGAAGCCTGGGTGCGCCCGGAGAACGCCTCCGCCGCAGGCGACAAGTATGTCGTCACCCGCGCCGTCAACTATCAGGGCTGGGATCTCATCAATTCGAATAATGTAGTCCGGCTCAATTTTGCGATCGGCATCGATGCCGAGGGCAGGGCGTTCGGCGAGATGCAGGATTCCACCGAGGTGTTCTGCCGTGTCGAGGGCACTGAACTTGTGGATAACAAGTGGGCGCATATTGCCGCCACCTTCGACGGCACCACATTGACCATATATGTCAATGGTGTTAAGTGCTCCTCGACGGAGACTACGCTCATCCCCGCGAATGGCGTGGAGGATATCAAACTCGATCCGCAACACTTGATGGGCGAAGCGGCCGAGTACAAGGCGATGTACGCGGCCACGGTAATCGGCGGCCGTCCTACCGATAAGGACATTTTCTACGCGGGCTCGAATCCCGGCCAGGAGGAAATCGCGGAGCTTGCGACGGACTTCCTGAAGGGTAGCGTCGCCGAAGTGCGCATTTGGGATGGCGCGAGAACCGCTTCGCAAGTGGAAAGCACCTACAAGACCCGCTTTACCCCCGAGTTTGCCGCCGCCCAGCGCCTCGAGGTGTTTGAAGCTTACTACAATGGCGCGCGCCGCAACGACCAGACGGCGAGCAGGATTTTGCCGGCGGAACTTCTGCACCACTATGATTTCACGACCCTTCCCGGCGCGACGGATGCCGCTTACGTCCAGAAGGTCCCGGCGGGATTCGCGGCGAACGTGCTCGCGGTCGTTCGCCGTCCCGATACCGGCGAAACGGTAGACGATCTCGTGGAGATTGGCTGGTGGGCGAAACTTGCTGACTCCCCGCTTGCTTCGGAGGTGTATAATTCTCGCCATGTGGTGCCGTGGATTGAAGATACGATGGCGCACCTGCCGCGTCTCGACGGCACGGTCAAGGACAGTGTCTACTGGAGCGAGAACTATGCCGGCTACACCCCGGCAACCGACCACTATGGTATAGACCAGTATGCGTTCAACAATACGATGGATCCTTATGGCAATGTGACATACGCGGGACAGTCGGGCACTTGGAGTTACGAGGACGAGTACCTGTGGAACAAGTTCGCAAGGATCAACAACCAGACGAATGCGGCCATAAACGCAACCACGGCCGGTTTGACGAGCACGCTTACCAACGATACCGTCTTCACCAGGTTCATGTACAGGTATCTGCGTTCGTTCAGGGAAAACTCCGATCTCGTCCCCGTCGGCTCGGCGTTCGCCAAGCGCCAAGCCGATTACTGGGATGGACAAGGTCCGGAAGACGCCTGGGCGATTACGACGAAGGATGGTGCGCTCGACGGAGACGCTGGAGATACAGGCACCCCTGATTGGGCGAGACCAGACTACAGCGATCCCGAGAAGTATGCGTTCTGGCTTTCGATGGGCTTGATGCCAGACGGAACTACGAATCCGGCATACGTCTCTACTGTCGATGCCAACCTGAATGGCATACCCGATTGGTGGGAGAGATATTATGGCGTGGAGGATTGTGCGCCAACCGACGACCCCGACCATGACGGCCTCACGAATTATCAGGAATGGTTGATCAGCTACGGACCGTCTCCTTATGGCTACTATCTGCGCAGCGTTGTTGATTATGCATTCGATCCGCTCAAGGCGCGGTCCAAGGGCGATGCTGTAGTGGATTACTTCCTTGCGCCGCCTGTGTCTTCCGCTGTTGACGCAGAGCATGTTCGCGAGTCCGAGTATCTTGGCGAGATGGTTGGCGACCATGACTCCATGGAGTCCTGGTGGGAAGTGTTGTATGGTCTCTCGTATGCGAATCCGAATGTGTACGATCCACACCTTGATACGGACGGAGACAGCTGGGACAACTTCGCCGAAGCGCGCTCCTACGCTTGGCACGGCGGGATGAACGCGAGTGCTGTCGACGGCTATTACGCCGGCACCGGCAGCAATCATTACGAGGCGCATCCTATGCCCGCAATCGGCGTAAGGGCGACGTATTATGGCGTGCAGGATATCAATGGCGCCTCTCTCGTCGTCAGAACGAGCACGGCGAACAAGAAGCGTGTTGACGCGACATTTGTTGTCAAGGGATCCAATAGCGACGATGACATGCAGGCGACACACATGCTCGGCACGTTTGTCAATGGAGCAACGGCGCACGGGATTCTGCATCCTGGCCATATCATTCCCGGTAGCGATATCAAGTTCCAGTCTCGTCGCATTGATGCTGAGCCGCGATATATTTGGGATTGCGCACTGTCTAATCATGTAGGCGATGAAAGTTTTGTTGAAAGGTTGGTTTCTGGCGGATTCAGATTCATAGGAACATATTCGCAGTATCTTGCGCATGTGGCGGCGCACGGTATTGAGGCCGAAAAGGTGGTGTCCGTATCGCAGACTTACGATATATTCGCGCAAACGTCGAGCGATGCCGACGGCCATTACGGGTTGATTCATCTGTCGTCCTCAAACTTGACGGCGACCGTCGTCGGTCAGATAGATTTCACGACCGGCGAATATGAACTTGACTTTGGCGCGATCACTGATGCCGGAGTGGATCTAGACCATCACGTTATCCGCGCGACATATTATTATCATGTTGCCGACAGGTGGCCTAAGACGCTTTGGCTCTCCGACGCTTCTGTAGCCGGCGGTTCCGGTTTCTTGCGTCAGGGCAAGAATACTATAGAAGCGTTTATAGACCTTAACGAAAACGGCGCTTATGACATCGGCGAACCCTACGGATATGTGCGCGATGTTGAAGTCGGCTGGCACAAGACCGGCAAGCCCGTCGTGATCGAACTTACGGACGATTCGCCTGTCTTCAAACGCATCGCGACCGCAAGCGGTGACGAAGGTGCGGGCAACGAGGAGAATACTGATGCCGCGACCGTCGAGGAAGGACTTACGACAGATGTTGTCGTCCGCCGCACGGAGATCAATGGCCAGAAGTCCACGCTCAGGATCGTGATGAAGAAGACGGTCGTGAATGACGACCGCGCCTACATCACCGAGGCCGATGCCATCCCGGGGGCGGCATACGATCTGGACCTCGCATGGCTCGTCAAGGATGCAGTCAAGATGGGGCTCGCGACGAACGAGATCATCTCCGCGACATACGAGATAGTCGTGAACGACGAGGTGAAGGATACGTTCACCCGCGAGTTCTACCAGACACGCGCCATAGCCAAGCAGATATCTCCGCTTGACACCGCGCCCGTCTACTCGGCGCACCCGACGTTCGTCTTCAACACCGAAGACCAGACGATGACGGCGTACAAGCTGCAGATTTCGACCAGCAAGAACGAATCTGATACCGTCTGGGAATCGCCGGTCGAGATGTTGCCTGGCCGTACGCCTGCTTCGCTCGGCGATCCGTCGGCGTTCGCCGTGCAGCCGGACGTCTATGTAGGCTTCGCCAATCCGACGAATGGCGCGACAATTCTCAAGAACGGCGCGAATTACTATTGGCGTGTTGCGCTCTTGAACGCGAAGTGGGCTTCGATCGACGACTCTGCATGGAGCGATTGGTGCGAGTTCACGATCGATGTCGAGAATGCGCTCACGCATCCCAAGACTACCACGGGTTACGGCAAGGCGGCGGCAGTCGTCAGGTACTTCGGGCCCGGAGAGGTTGGCATCGCCGACCCGACGAACATCATTGTTGAAGCCTTCGCCACGGCAGACTTCACCGGACTTCCGCTTGCTCGTGTCCGCATGGATTCGACCGTTGAAGACCTCAAGGTCAGGTCCAGCATTGAAACGAACAATGTTGCCATTGCCGGTATCGAGGCTGGCAAGGTGTTCCTCCGTGCGTTTATCGACTCCAACAACAATGGAACGCTCGAGCCTTGGGAATCCTGGGGTTACGGCAACAATATTGGTCGTGCGACCGACTTCCTCTATACGCCGCGCGCGGTGGAGGTCCCCGACAGCCTCAGCGTGACGAACTCCATAGCGATCTTCATCGAGGATACGGATTATAATCAGAACGAAATCCCCGACATCCTTGAACTCGATTGTTTCGCTACGCAGTCCGGCTCTGCCGCTGCCGCCGACAAGGACACCGATCTCGATGGTCTCAAGGACGCCGAGGAAACGGAGCTTGGCACCATTGCCGACAACTGGGATTCCGACGGCGACGGCATGCCAGACGGATGGGAAATCAAGTTCGCCCAGACCGACCCGCTCACCAGGGACGCCGACTATGTTGGCGAGCGCGACGTGATGGCGTATGTCGTCACGAACCTCAGTGTTGCCGTGACCGCTGAAGGTAAGCAATATGTCATCAAGCCCGGCGAAACCGGCAAGTACTACACTACCTTCATGTACAACGGCGCGCTCGCAATGGGTGCACCCGCGGAAGGCATCGTCGCTGCGAGCGTGAAGGAAGTCCCCGTAACCGTGATTCATGGTGGCGTCTACGATATCTTCGGCTTTGACCCGACCACCGCCAATCCGAATGCAATCGTTGTGTCCGAGGGGAATACGGTGTATGGCGTGAACACCAAGGAGTTCACTGCGCTTGACAAGTACCTCGTCGTGAAGTACCTCCAGGAGTTCGGCCTTGCCAACGAGGTCGAGATGAATACCAACGGCACTTGGTCGGCTTCGACTTACAGGCCCGGCTTCTACGACTCCAACGCCAACGGACTCCCCGACGGCTGGGAGCTGTACATGGGCTTTGCCTCTGCCAACACTTCCAAGGCATTCCCGGTCGACACGACCACCATTCAGCAAGGTTTCGCCGACACCGTCGAGGCTGCCTACGATCCGTACGACGACTACTATCTCTACAAGAAGGCGGTTGCGGAGGGTCTGTTTGTTGGCGACCTTGCGCTGGTGCCCGAGTACAAGAACGCCGAGGCGGTCGCCGGCGGCTACGCGGACGGCACTGAAGAGACGCTGAGGGCGTACTGGCTCGCGGTGCCCGAGAACGACGTTATGGCGTACTGGAAGGGCGTACTCCACACGGTGGACATCGGCGGCGTGACGTATGTCGCCAATCCGTCGAACAAGGTGCTCTACACGACGACGGAGGTGAACGGGCAGCTGATCGTGACAGGCTCGAGCACGAAGGACTACACGGTAGACGCTTATGACACAGGGGTTGCGGCGGACGTGGTGTTGATCCACTCTGCGGTGTACGACTTCTTCGGGTTCGATCCGACGACGGCGAAGCCTGGCGTCGCGACGGTGACCGAGGGCGAGGACGGCGCCGAGACGACGATCGTCCAGGGAGCGAACACGGTGCCGTTCACGATGATCTGGAAGAAGATCACGCTTGCGAGCTACGAGAGTGCGGGAACGGACTACGCGGCTCTTGGGGCGGACGTGACGGACTCGAACGGCAATCAGGTTGCGGACGGCTACGAGCTGTACATCCGCTACGTGAACGCGGCTTCGAAGGCTGACGCGACGATAGATTACGTCGACGCGGTGGCGCAGGATTCCGTGAAGAGCGGCTACGATCCGTACGACGACTACTATCTCTACAAGAAGGCGGTTGCGGAGGGCGCGTATGGCACGGAAACGCTTGAAGCAGTTCCGGAATACGACAATGCTTTTGCGATGGCAATGGGTATTGCCGGTGCGACTGTCGAGGAGCTTGACGAGTTCTGGAACGGCGTAACCGAAGAAGACTGGTGCGCGTATGTGAAGACCAACGTCCAGATTATGGTCGTCACCGACCAGACAACGGGCGCCAAGACGTCCTACGCGGTCAGACCGGGGACGCAAGATCTCTATACGACGTTCATGGTAGGCGACGAACTCTTCGTTGGCGTGCCCACCACGGTAACGCTCTCGCAGGGCGAGTTCCAGAGTTATATCACGGCCGAGGCCACGATCATCCACTCGGCGGTGTACGATTGGTACGGTTGGGACGTGACTACGGCAAGGCCGAAATTCTTCGTGCCCGATTCGATTGAAGCCGCTGTCGAAGACACCGGCAGCGAAGACGATTCCGAGGTTGCGGCAAGCGCGGCCGGCAACAATACGGTTGCGTTCACGAGGAGGCTCAAGTATATCACCGATAAGATGTATCTGCCGCTCGTTGGTGCGGAAACCGAATACGATCTCACGAGCTGGTATACCGATACCAATGGCAACGACCTGCCGGACGGCTGGGAGCTTTATGTGAAGTATTCTGTCAACTCCGATCCCGCGGCGACGGATGATGACTACAAGGAAGACTTCTATAATGGAGCCGATCCGAACGACGACGATACTGACGATGACGGTATCAATGATGACGACGAAATTGACTTGGGTACAGATCCTGCCGATCCGACCGATGCTAGCAGGTATGTGGCTGGCGATGTTATGGCTTACGCCGAGCAGAGCGGCTATGTGTATACGGTGGTAAATGACGAGACCGGAGAAACCGGCTATGTGGCCGAGTTGACGGGCGAAGGCCTTGAAACTGGCGACACGCTTGATGTCGAGCGCAAGTATCTGACCGTATACAGATACGGCACCGATACGGACTTTGTCTGGGGCGCCGGTACGGACGATATGACCGCGTTCGGCGATCTCTCCAAGTGGAGAGTGACCGGCGTCGAGAATAACGCCACGATCGCGTTTGTGCACGCCCAGGTCTACGACCTCTACGGATTCAATCCCAACACGGCCAATCCCGTGGCGGATCCGTCGGTCAACACCAAGGAGTTCACCAACCTTGACAAGGCGCTCGTGAAGAAGTATTTCGCGGCGATCGGGCTGACCGATGCTTCGTCCGCCATTCTCAAGGCCGGAACGAACGACACCAACCTCGACGGCATCCCGGATGGCTGGGAACTCTACACGATGTTCGGTCCGGCTGGCGTAAGCGCGGCCAGAGGAACGGCCACGACCGATTGGCAGATCTCGCCGTGGATCACCGCGGCGGATGCTCGCGACAAGTCCAGGACGGTAGGTGGCGAGCTTACGCTGGTCGACGAATACGACCGCGGCAGCAATCCGACCGATCCGTGGCAGGTCGATACCGACGACGACGGCATTTCCGACGCGATTGCGCTCAGGTACATGATCAAGGGCTCCGATGGCCTGGACGACTACGATAACGACGGTCTCTCCAACTATGCGGAATACCTCCTCTCGGAAGTCTTCGATGTCGACGGCAAGAAGTTCGACGCGCGCAATGCGTATTCGGCCAACACCTATTGCCTCGACTACTTCTACAAGATCGGCAAACTGTATGTCGGCGAGATCTTCACCGACCACGATCAAGTCGAGGATTCCTGGGAAGACCAGTATGCGTCCGACTACGCGACACGGCTCAAATACGACGCCGGCACCGATGCTGACGACGACGGCTGGTCGATGAGGAGCGAGGCGCGCTATTCGCAGATGGTCCAGCCGATAATCGGCAGCAGGAAGTCGCATGTGAACACGGTGGAAGATACGGTAATCGACCACCCGGTTCCCACGCTTGCGCTCACCGTCAGCTACAACGAAGCCGACATCCACGACGTAGAAGACTCCAAGCTGCTCGTCTATGTGACGCGCAACGGTTCGAACGCGGAATTCGACGCGAAGTTCATTGTCGATGGCGGCACCAACTCCACCTCGACGGCGGCGACTTCCAATGCGTATGCCAAGGTGCTCGGCAAGTGGGAAAACCGCCACGCCGTCGGCACGCTCACGCCCGGCAACGTCAAGGCGAAATCGATCGTCATCGAAGATGCCTATACGCCGGACAACACGCTGTTCAGCTGGCGCCTCTCGTATGTCGACAGCGACGGCGAGACGCAATACGTCTACCGCACCGGCACCAAGGCCGAATATCTCGAGGATTACTACAACTACGGCAAAGACACGGTAGACATCGTGAAGCCCGATTCCGAGTATCATCCGCTCTCCACAATGTCTATCCGCACCGATGGCGATATCGCGACGGTGTATATGAACGACGCGCTCACCATCGAGTTCGGCACGATCAATCTCGTCACCGGCGAGTACGACTTCGACTTCGGCGCGTTGGCCGGAAAGTCAATCTGGTCGGTCAGCGACACGAATGCGAAGACGCCGGCGGAGGCGCATACCTACCGCGTTGTGTATGACGTCAATCCGTCTGCTGATCTGCCCCGCACGGTGTATCTCGGCGAGGCGACGAAGGGCGCGATCAAGGAAGGCAAGAGCCAGGTTATCGCGATCCTCGATACTGACGGCGACGGCCTCTACACGCCCGGCGAGCCTATGGGTGTCGCGTGCGACGTGGACATCGGCTGGAAGGGCGGCGCGGCCGCGATCCAGCTAACCCGCACCTCGCCCGTCTCGGTTCGCGCTGACCTCGTCACCGGCGATAACGACCGCGAAGCCACCTGGGGCAAGTGGTCCGAGAACCTCGACGAGGACACTTACGAAGAAGCCGGCAGCTTTGGAAGATTCGTGCGTGTCAGGGTCGTCAGGTCTTACTACAACGGCAGGGCTTACACGGCCAACGACACCACCAAGGTCGTCGACGATCGTGTTGTCAATATCTCCGGCGAGTTGGGCAAGTTCATCCATGAGGGCTGGTTCATGGGCAACGGCAAGTTCGACATCGACTGGGATCTCGCCGCCGATACCGAAGGCATCGTTGACGAAAACAGCGACGATATCGATATCAGGGATGTCGTGTACCGCATAGTGTTCGGCAATGGGGATATCGAAAAGGTCACCACGGCGTCGTTGAGCAATACGGTGTCTGTCGCCCGCTATTCGTTCATCAGGGCCTTCGATCCCGCAGGCATGCGTTCGGTGGCGGTCGCGGTCGAACCCACGGAGCAGGCGGGCTATCGCGTCACGGACGCGCGGCCTACTTTCCGCTGGACGATGACGAAGCGCGCCGGCACCTACACCGCGTTCAGGATCGTCGTGACCGGAGAAGGCTTCAGCTACAACTCCGGCTTCCAGCAGATGCCGCTCGAGAATGCCGAGGGCGAATATGTCTGGACCGCGCCTATCTGCGTGGGCGACAAGATCGACGGCGAACACGGCTATGGCGTCTACGCCAACAACAAGGAATACACCTGGACGGTCTACGGCTACAACTCCAAGTACAAGACCGACGAAAATGGCGGCAGCGGCAAGTTCCTCCTCAATGTCGCCGAGAACAACATCGCGATGCGCACCCAGGGCGTGAAGGTCCGCTACTTCGGGCCGGTCGCCGCTGATGCGGCCACCATCCGGGTGCAGGCGTTCACGAAGCCGGACTTCACCGGCGAACCCGTTGCGGCCGGCTATGTGACCGGTCTCGCCACGCTCGGTGATGCCGGCGAGGTGCCCGACAACGCCACGATAGTCGGTATCGAGCCGGGAACGTACTACTTCCGCGCGTTCATCGACTCCAACGACAATGGCGTGTGCGACGATTGGGAGTCCATGGGCTACCTCTGCGCCCGCGGCTTGATTGGCGCGGTGCCGTTCAACCCGACCGGAGTCAAGTACTCCGCCGGTGTTCTCGGCGAAGGCGATTCGATCGAAATCTACATCGAAGACGCCGACACCAACGGCAACAGCCTGCCCGACGCCTACGAGTACGCTCAGGCGAGCGACGCGCAGAAGGCGGACGGAAGCTGGAGGACGAACACGCCGCTCGATGCGATCACGACCGACAGCGAGGGAATCGGCTTCATTTACAGCACGGATCTTGCTACACTCGCCGCCGGCGGCGCCGGAACGGCGACTTCCGGCATGGCTCCGGTTCTGCTTGCCGCCGCCCCGGCCGCGGGCTCGGGAGCGAGCACCGTCGCGATGGCATCGCAGGTCGTCTCTACGCTGTCTAATCCCAAGATCGCCGCGTTGACGTTCGGCTACGATACGATCGAAGAGGCCAAGGCCGCCGCGGAGACGATAGCCGACTCTTCGGTGATCGCCATCACTTCGCTCGATATCGATACTGTGGCGAAATCCGTCAAGATCGGCTACACGAGCGAAGTCGAAACATTGACCGCCGGTTCGTCCGCTTCTGCGTTCTACGTCGTGGAAGGCGGAACCGTCTCGTTCGACGTCAAGGTTCTCTACAAGGCGAATCTGGGCGATGCCGACTGGACCGTGGCCGAGGTCAAGGATACGGTTGAAGTGGGCACCAGCAGCGGCGTTATCGAGTATCCGCTCCCGGCCGCGGCGACCAACGCCCAGTTCTTCAAGATCGAGATCACGCACTAAACGAAAGAAAGACGAAAGCAGAATGAAAAAGCAAATCCGCAAGGTTCTCGTAGTAAATTCGGGATCGAGTTCTCTCAAGTACCAGCTCTTCGACATGACGACCAACACCCGTCTGGCGAAGGGTCTTGTCGAGCGCATCGGCGCGGGCGGCCCCGCCAACCACGCCGAGGCTTTGAAGCAGGTCGTGGCCGATCTCGGCAATCCCAAGGACATCGATGCCATCGGCCACCGTGTTCTGCATGGCGGCGAAGTCTTCAAGGACTCCGTCAAGATGGACGCCAAGAACATGGCCAAGTGCAAGAAGCTCGTGAAGTTCGGCCCGCTGCACATGCCCGCCAACCTTGGCGGCATCGAAGCGTGCCAGAAGATCTTCAAGGGCGTCCCCAACGTCGCCGTGTTCGACACCGCCTTCCACCAGACGATGCCCGAATGCTCGGCCCTGTATGCGATCGATCCCAAGTTCTACAAGAAGTACGGAATCCGCAAATACGGTTTCCACGGCACGAGCCACAAATTCATCGTCAAGGAAGCGGCGAAGCTACTCAAGAAGCCGGTCGAAAAGGTGAATCTCGTCACCTGCCATCTCGGCAACGGCTCCTCGCTCGCGGCGGTGAAGAACGGCGAATGCGTGGATACTACCATGGGGCTCACCCCGCTTGCGGGTCTCGTGATGGGCACCCGTTGCGGCGATATCGATGCCGCCGCCGTGCTCTCGATCATGGAAAGCGAAAAGAAAACGCCGGCGGAGATGGATACGCTCCTCAACAAGCAGTCCGGACTGCAGGCGATCAGCGGCGTGAAGGGCGGCGACATGCGCGACATTTGCACGAATGCCGCCAAGGGCTGCAAAGATGCCGAACTCGCGCTCGAAATGTGGGCATACCGCGTGGCGCTGTACATCGGCGGCTACAATACCGTGATCGGCGGGGCTGATGCGATCATCCTCACCGGCGGCATCGGCGAGAATTCGGCGGAGGGCCGCGAGCGCATCGTCCAGCGTCTTGGTGCGCTGGGCATCAAGCTCGACAAGAAGGCGAACGCCAAGTCCCGCGGAGTGGTTGCCACCATCTCCACCAAGGATTCCAAGATCCCGGTCGTCATCCTCCCCACCAACGAGGAGCTCATGATCGCCCAGGATACGGTAAGGGTCTTGGGGTGAGGAGAAAGTAATTTATACCGAAAAATCGAAATTATCATGAACGCGATCAAGACAATCATCGAAAAAGCTTCCGCCCTCAACGGCACCATCGTCCTCCCCGAGGGCATGGACGCCCGCGTCATCACCGCCGCTTGCGCCTGCGTGGACCGCAAGATCTGCACCCCCGTGGTGCTGGGCACTGCCGAGGAAATCGCCGCCGCCGAACAAAAGGCGGGCCTCTCGCTCGCGGAGCGCGGCATCAAGACGATCGACTACACTCAAGGCGATGCCGAGCTTGAAGCCGCCTACCTCGAAGCCTGGAACGCCAAGGAATCGCGCAAGCCCGCCGAAAAGCAGAAGATCATCGATCTCGCCGCCGCGCAAAAGACTCTGCGCACCAAGCGCATCTACTTCGGCGGCATGATGGTCAAGCTCGGCCGCGTCAACGGCCTTGTCGCCGGTTCCATCGCCTCCACGGGCGATATGCTCCGCGCCGCATTCCATACTCTCGGCACCCAGAAGGGCGTCAAGACCGCTTCTTCGAGCTTTATCATGGATTTGAAGCGCCCCACGCCTTCCGGCGACTCGGTGCTCGCGTTCGGCGACTGCGCCGTCATCCCCAACCCGACGGCCGAGCAGCTCGTCGATATCGGGCTTGCAACCGCCCAGACGTACCGCGATTTGACCGGCAACGAGCCGCGTGTCGCCTACCTCTCCTTCTCCACCAAGGGATCCGCCGCCGGCGATCTCGTCGAGAAGGTGCAGAAGGCCGTGGAGCTCGCCCGCCCCGTCTTTGCCGAAAAGGGCATCAAGATGGACGGCGAGATGCAGTTTGACGCCGCGATCGTCCCGGCGGTCGGCGAGCTCAAGAACCCGGGCGGCGAAATCCAGGGCAATGCCAACGTCTTCATCTTCCCGGATCTCCAGGCGGGCAACATCGGCTACAAAATCGCCCAGCGCCTCGGCGAGGCGGATGCGATCGGCCCGAACCTCCAGGGCCTCGCCAAGGCGATGAACGATCTCTCGCGCGGTTGCAGCGCCGAGGATATCGTAGGAACCATCTGCGTAACCTTGCTCCAGTCCACCACCAAGTGATGACCAGCGAAAAAATGCTTGAGCGGGCGAAGGAAGTCTTCGCCATTGAAATCGAAGGTTTGAAGAAAACCTCCGCCTCGCTCGGTGCATCGTTCGTCAAGGCGATCGAGATGATGCTCGCCTCCCAGAAGGACGGCGGCATCGTCGTCGTTACCGGAGTGGGGAAGAACCTGCACATCGCCGAGAAGATGTCTGCGATCTTCTCCTCCACCGGCACGCGCTCGATCGTGCTCAATCCCGTGCAGGCGATGCACGGGGATCTCGGGATGGTGAGCGCCAAGGACGTGCTGATCGCGCTGTCCTTCAGCGGCGAGTCCGACGAAGTTAACCGGCTCATCCCCGCGATCCGCCGCCATGGACTCAAGGTGATCTCCATGACCCGCAATCCGGAGTCTACGCTCGCGCGGCTTTCGGACGTGCATATCGAGATTCCCTGCGGCAAGGAAGCGTGTCCGTTCGGGATGGCGCCCACGAACTCCACCACCGCCACCATGGCGATGGGCGACGCGCTCGCGATGGTGATGATCGATTGCCAGCAGTTTGCGATCGAGGAGTACGCCATGAACCATCCCGCCGGGGCGATCGGCCGTGCGCTCGTGATGCGCGTGACCGACATCATGCGCACCGGCGACAAGTTTGCCGCCGTGCCGCCGGAGGCTACGGTTCTCCAGACGCTGCTGGCGATGACCAAGGCGAAGAGCGGCTCTGCCGTCGTGACCGGCGAGAACGGCAAGCTCCTCGGCATCTTCACCGATGGCGACTTCCGCCGCGTGATGAGCGAGGAGTCCGATGGCCAGGCCGTGCTGGCCCGGCCGATTTCGGACTACATGACCAGGAATCCGCTCTTCGTCCGCAATGACGTCTATGCCGCCGAACTTCTCAAGATCTTCGAGAAGCGCCGCATCGACGATCTTCCCGTGTGCGACGCTGACGGCCGCGCCGTGGGGCTCGTGGACATTCAGGATCTGCCGAAAATGAAAGTACTTTAAAAGCGAAAGAAAGGAACCGAAGAGATGAAGAAATTGATGATTGCAGGAATTGTCGCGGTGTGCGCGATCGCGCTCGAAGCCGCCCCCACCGCCTCCCGTACGCGCACCGGACGCCGTGCCGCCGCAACCGCCGAAGACGACGACGCTTCCGGTCCCAAGGTTAAGGTCCATGTGGACGAGTACCCCAAGCTCGGCCGTGCGGCCACTCTCTCCGCGCCCAGCGTCAGCGGCGGCACCGTCATCGGCCAGGCCTGGAACGGCAAGCCTCGCAACTGGATCGTCCTCGAGTCCAAGTATTCCACGACCGACAAGTGCATCGACCAGCTTACCTTCACCTGGCACGTCCTTCTTGAAACTAAGAGCGCCACCTCCAAGGACAAGGAAGGCCAGGCCAAGATGCCGCCCTATTCCTACTTCACCCAGACCGTGACCTACGCCAATATTCCGCGCGGCACCCACGCCGCTTCCGTCTGCCTGCATCCTTCCTATCTCGAGCAGTACGGCGAGCCCAAGGCCGTCGGCCTCGTGATCAGCGACTCCAGCGGCAACGAGATAACCGGCGATGCCTTGAGCGAAATCAAGGGCATCGATGCCCACAAGAAATTCTGGGAAGATTCGAGCATCATGGACGCCAAGCAGGGCGGCGAGCCGATGATCGAACGCCGCCAGGGCCTGCAGGACCGCTCCAAGACGATCTGGGCGCTCGTCAACCCCAACGACTACGAACTCGTAATCCAGTAACATTTCCCCAAGTTAAGGACATTCGCCATGGGCAAGAAACTTCTCACTCTCGACATAGGAGCCTCGCGCGTCGCGCTTGCCGAGTTCGAGCAAAGCGGCAAGGATTCGCTGACGCTCCTCAAATACGGGATTGCGCAGCTCGCCGCGCCGCTTGATTCCGGCAACGCCGACGCCATTCTCTCGCCGGCGATCGGCGAGATCATGCGCGAGAAGGGCATCAAGCCCGGCGATGTCGCCGTGTCCGTTTCCGGACAGATGGTGTTCCCGCGCTTCGCGGCGATCCCCATGGCCGGAGGCATGGAGAAGTTCGAGCAGATGGTGCGCTACGAGGTGGAGCAGAACATCCCGTTCCCGATCGACGAGATGGTCTGCGACCGCCAGATCCTGGGCGACACCGAGGATGGCGACAAGTCGGTGATGATCGTCGCCGCCAAGCTCGAGCAGATCGAAGGCATCACCGGGGCGCTCACAGGACTCGGGTTCAATCCGGTCCTCGTCGACGTCGCGCCTATCGCCGCCACGAACACCATGCGCTACGTCTACGGCGACGACGGCAGCCCGGTAATCATGCTCGACATCGGCGCGAAGACCACGAGCCTCGTCATCGCCGAGGGCGAAAAACTCTACAACCGCACGATCCCGATCGGCGGCAACAACATCAACCGCGACATCGGCCAGGCGCTTGGCGTGGGCGCGGTCGAGGCCGAGCAGGTGAAGATGGAAAAGGGCTATGTGAGCCAGGGCGGCGTCGTCGAGGATGAAGACGAAGTGGCCGACCGCGTCTCCAAGGTCTGCCGCGCGGTCCTTACGCGTCTCCATGCTGAAATCAGCCGCTCGGTCAACTTCTACCGTTCGCAGCAGGGCGGATCCGCCCCGACCAAACTCTACTTGACCGGCGGTACCGCGCTCCTGCCGCAGATCGATACTTTCTTCGCCGAAAATCTTGGCATCGAGGTCGCATTCCTCAATCCGTTCGACAGAATCGGCGTTGGCGGCGCGGTAGATGCCGACCAGCTCGGCACGGACACCGCACTGCTCGCTTCGGCTTCCGGCGTGGCCGTGCACATGATCAAGGCCGGGCCTTTCGACATCAATCTCATCCCGCCGGCGATTCTCGAGGCAAAGGCCGAAAAGGCGAAGATTCCTCTCGTAGCCGCCGGCGGCGCCATGGTGGTCGCGGCGCTTGTTTGCGTGCTTCTGGGCATCAACAAGGAAAGCAGCGTCCTTGCCGAGGATCTCGAGCGCAACGAAGCCAAGGTCAATTCCTACAAGAGTTTCGCCAACAAGATCACGGCGGGCGAAAAGGCGGTGGCCGCCGCCAAGGAAGAGGCCGACAAGATCGGCATGCTGCTTTTCGACCGCGAAAAGACGGTCCTCAGGGTGCGCACCGTGGCGCTCACGCTCTACCCCGGCATCTGGATCGAAAGCTGGGAAGGCGACAAGGTGACGATCCGCGGCTGGAAGGACAAGATCGAC
>JBGURT010000110.1:0-2987 GCA_045132115.1 Kiritimatiellia bacterium | reverse complement strand
GGTGGTGTACCCCGGGGCGACGCCTGAGGAGATCGAGACCGCCGTCGTGCGCAAGATCGAGGATGCCGTGAGCCAGGTGGACGGCCTAAAGCACATGACGGCAACGTGCGCGAACAACTTCTGCCAGGTGATGCTGGAGTTCCACCTAGACCGCGACGTGGACACGGTTGCGACGGACGTGCGCGAG
This sequence comes from Kiritimatiellia bacterium, assembly GCA_045132115.1. Lineage (GTDB taxonomy): Bacteria > Verrucomicrobiota > Kiritimatiellia > RFP12 > UBA1067 > UBA1067. The sequence goes on along the minus strand of JBGURT010000110.1, from coordinate 2,800 downwards.
AAGATCGACCTCATCGTGAACGACCTGCCGTCCGGGGCCGAGAAGCCGAACGTCGCGAAGTTCGACGTGAACGCAACGCCCGTGGTGACCATGGCGCTTACGTCGTCATCTGCGAAGACAGTCGAGAACGGAGACCTCTACGACTACGCAGACAACAGGCTTTCGAGCCGTTTTTCGTCGCTGCCTGGCGTCGCGTCTGTCGAGCTGATCGGCGGCGAGAAGCGCGAAGTCGTGGTGGAGGTGGATCGTGGCAAACTCGCCGCGAAGGGGCTCACGCTTGCAGAAGTCGTAGGCAAGGTCGGCAAGGGCAACATCAAGATTCCTTCAGGCGAAATTGACGAGGCTGGGCGCAGCGCTGCCCTCACGTTCGACGCCGAGGCAAAGGAGCCGTCGGAACTCGGTGCGATAGAGCTCGGCCGGCCTGGCGGCGCAAAGGTCTATCTGCGTGATGTCGCGAAGTTCCACTTCGGCACGAAACGCGCGGAGTCGCTGGCGTACTTCAACGGCGAGCCGGCTGTCGTGCTGAAGATCACGAAGAAGGGCGAGGCGAACGCGGCGAAGGTAGTTGACCTTGTCCGAAGGGCGGCGGAAAGGGCCAAGGCCGAACTGCCCGCCGGGATGTCGCTCAACTGGGTGCGCGACGACGGCGCATACGTGCACGCGACAGTGCGCGGCGGATTCGACTCCATCTGGCAGGGTATTCTGCTGACTGGTGCAATCCTCGTCCTCTTCCTCTCGGAATGGTCGAGCGCGCTGGTGGCGTTTGTGTCGATTCCCGTGACAATCATCATCGCGCTGATCGTGTTCCCGTTTTTCGACTGTACGTTCAATCTCGTGACGATGAGCGCGGTGGGAATTTCCTCCGGCATTCTCGTGGCGAATTCCATCGTCGTCCTGGAAAACATCGCCGCACGCTTCCAGAGGGGCGGAGACGGCGGCGTGAAGTCGACGGTCGCGAAGGCCGCCGGACAGGTCGCTGTCGCAGTGTGCGCATCGGCGCTTACGAATATCGTCGTATTCCTTCCGATCGCGACGATGAAGACGCTCGCCGGACGTTTCTTCGTGCCGTTCGCCATTGTCATTACGGCGGCAACGTTCGCATCTCTTTTTGTTTCATTCACGCTTACGCCGATTTTGGCGTCGATGTTTGCGGGCAGGGGTGCTGGCGTCAACCGTGTGCTCTCGTTTGTCCTCGCTCCGTGGAATGCCTGCTACAACGCGACGGCGCGTTTCTACCGCGCAACGCTTTTCCACGTACTGAGACATCCCGTCCTCCTGATTGCCGCCGTCGCAGTGTTGTCAGCGGCAGGGTTCGCGTATCTCGTGCCGCGCCTGCAGCTCGACTTCATCCCGACGATGGACAAAGGCGAGATGACCGTCCGTCTCGAATATCCAGCGGACACGGCGCTTGAGAAGACGGCCGAGCGGACGCTTGAGCTCGCGCGGAAGATCGGGTCGCTGAAGGATTCCGCAGGCGAGGCGCTCGCGCAGAGCGTCACGATTTCAGTCGGAAAGACGCAGGGCATTCTCGGTGCGGTTAGCCAGGGCGCGTATCTGGCGGAAATCGCAGTCAAGCTCAAGGACATGACTGCCCGGCGCGAGACGATCCAGGATGTTGCCGAGCGGTTGCGCGATGTTTGCCGGGAGGAACCTGACGTGATCTGGTCGGCCCTCGTGCCGCTCGTCATCGGCGGCAGCGCGCAGTCCGCGGAGTTCCGCATCCTTGGCGACGACTTCGACACGCTGAACGCCGCCGGTCTCGCAACGGCAAGGGACGCCGCTGCCGATCCCTCCTGCGCGGACGTTTCGCACTCCATACGAATCGGACGTCCGGAGACGCGCCTCTATCCGAAGAGGGCCGTCCTCAACGACCTCGGCGTGACTCCCGATGCGCTCGGCACCTCGCTCCGCGCATCGTTCGCCGGGCTGAAGTGCTCCCGTTTCACCAAGGGCGACCGCTCGTACGATGTCCGCGTAAGATTCGCGGAAGAGGACGGATTCTCGCAGGTCGACGCGCTGAACTTCCCCGGTGCGGACGGAGTTCCCTTCGCGCTTGATTCCGTGGCGCGGAAGGAACGCGTGATGAAGCCGGTGCAAATCGTCCGCTCGATGAAGCGCCGGGCCGTGACGGTCTATGCAAACAACGCGCGCGGCTACGGGCTTGGCACTACCCTCGGCGTTCTCCGCGCGGCGGCGGGAAAGCACCTACCGCCCGGCTACGAGACGACCGTCGGCGGCACCGCGGAATACATGGACGAGACGTTCGGCGAGTTCGCGCTTGTCACAAGCGTCGCGATCATCCTTACGTATCTGCTTCTCGCGGCAATCATGGAATCCTGGACGATGCCTTTCGTCGTCCTCTTCACGGTTCCGTTCGCCTATCTCGGAATGTTCGCCGCACTCTGGGTTACGCACACCACGTTCACGGTGTTCGGGCTGCTTGCCGGCATCATGCTTGTCGGCGTGGTGGTCAACGCGGCCATTCTCATCGTCGACGAGCGGACGATGATTCTCGGACGAGGAATAGCTCCGCGCGCGGCGACGCTGAAGGCGTCCGCGGCGAAGTTTCGTCCGGTCCTGATGAGTTCTGCGGCGTCGCTCTTCGGCATGCTGCCAATGGCGCTTGGAAGCGGCCTCGGATCCGAGCTCCGCGCCGCCATCGGCATTGGATCGGTTGGCGGCATTCTCCTCTCCGCAGTCGTTTCGCTGTATCTCATCCCCGCTTTGACGAGCCTTGCGCGCAGATAGTCTACGGCCAACCGGCGGGTTTCTGTTTGAGGTACGTTTGTCAGGCTATAAT
>JBGURT010000109.1:0-17667 GCA_045132115.1 Kiritimatiellia bacterium | reverse complement strand
GGCCGAGTGGCTGAAGGCAACGGTTTGCTAAATCGTCGTACGGGTTAATTTCCGTACCGAGGGTTCGAATCCCTCTCTCTCCGCCATATTTACATGGACAATCGTATCGCCATCGTCGGGATGAGTTGCCGGTTCGCCGGCTGTCCGTCGCTGGATGCTTTCTGGGATGTGATCATGAGCAGGCGCTCGATGTTGACCATCCCTGGAACCGATGTGGAGATACCGATTGGCCAGCAAAACGTCTTCAAGCGCCCGTACCCCACGAGGATCGGGCAGCTTGGCGATTTGTTCGCGTGCGTTCCTTCGATGCAGACATTCCCGCGCCAGATCAATGCCGGCGAAAATCAGGATCTGTATTTTGCGACGCAGTTGGCGTTCGACGCGCTTGCCGACGCTTCGATGCGTCCGCGCAGCAAGACGCTTCGCGCGGGCGCGGTGAGGCTTGGCTACGCTCCGCCGTTCAACGCATCGACGATGAACTGGCTGCAGCACACCGCCTTTCTCGATCAGACGCTCGATATCATCAAGCGGTTTTTCCCTCATGCCCCTGACGAGCAGATGCAGATGATCGCCAAGCGCCTTTCCGAAAGTCTCCCCGAACCCAACGCGGCGAGCTTTCTCATGGGATCGGGTTACCGGTTCGTTTCGTGGATTGCGCGCGAGACGTCGTTCGGCGGCGGCGCGACGATTCTCGATGCGGGCATGATCACGGGTGCGGCGGCGATTCGCGGCGCGGTTAACGATCTTGTCACCGGCCATTGCGACGTGGCGCTCGCGGGGGCCATAACGCCGCCATTGTCGCGAGCCTATCTCGAGGGAGTGTCCGGCGAAGTCGATTTTTCCGACGCCGCGGACTTTACGCCGTTCGCAGAGGAGCAGAAGGGCACCGTGCCCGGCGAAGGCGGGGCGTTTTTCGTCCTCAAGCGGCGCGAGGATGCGCTAAAGGACCACGACCGCATCTACGCCACGATAAGGGCGACGACAATAGGTCATAATCCTGAATCCGATCCTGCGTTTCTGTTCAAGGCGGCGCTTGCCGAGGCGCAAATTCCGGCGAAGTCAATCGAACTTATCGAAGCCGACGGCTCGGGCGTCAAGCGGGCCGAAGATCGCGAGATCGCCGCGATCCAGAGCATTTGGGGAGAACATCGGCCTGGCGGACCGCTCGTGGGTGTAGGTTCGGTGAAAGGCAATATCGGCCATACGCTGCGCGCCTCGATGGCGGCGGGAATCGTGAAGACTGCGCTTGCCTTGCATCACAAGGTGCTTGCACCGCAGGTTGTCGTTCCTCATCCTTCGGAGAAACTTTCGAACATCAAGTCCAGCGCATATCTCATAATGGAGCCGCGCCCGTGGATCGCGCGCGACAGCGCCAATCCGCGCCGCGCCGCCGTGATGGGCGCGAACTTCGATCCGGTGACCGCAGATGGCGTGGACAGCCGCGGCGGCCGCAGCTCCGTGATGATTCTCGAGGAAGAACCGGAGGAGCGCAAATGAACGGCACCGAACTTGTCATTGTCCGCGCTCCGGACGACGCTACGCTCTTGGCGCAGATTTCGCGCATCGTCGCATTCCTCGACCGCGTGCCTGATTGCCGTCTCGAGGATGTGGCGTACACTTGTTCTTTCGGCGAGGGACCGTGTGCGCTTGCGATGGTTGCGGAATCCGTGGCGGATCTCCGTGCACGGCTTGCGTCGGCGAAGAGCCGTCTTCAGGGCGGCGCTCGCCGCATTCGCGACAAGAGCGGAACCTACTGCGGTACCGACCGTCCGCTCGCCAACGGCGCAAAGCTTGCCTTTGTGTTTCCGGGCGTCGCGAGTTTCTACCCCGACATGATGCGCGATCTCGCGTATCTTTATCCCGAGTGCCGTTCGGCCTTCGACGAGCTCGAGGAAGCGCTCAAGGACTATGCCGAATCTTTCGTCCCTTCGAGTTTCATTTTCCCGCCGGCGCCGCATTATCGCCATGATGCCGACATTTTTTCGTCGGGCGCATACGCCCAGGCGCTTGTGGCGACTTATTCCGGCTGCCTTGCGCTCACGCGGCTTCTCAAGTTTTTCGGCATCCGGCCTGATGGCATTTGCGGCTTTGCCGGCGGCGATATCGCCTCGCTCGTGGCTTTTGGCGCCATGGGTCAGAAGACTTCAAGGGAAGACCGTCTGCGCCTTGTCCGCGAATTGTACCGTCTTGTCGACAAAGCGGTGAACCATGCCGGGATTCACAAGGCGGAGATGCTTTCGGTATTTGTCAAAAACGATGAAGATCTCGAGCAGATAGAGAAAAGCCTGCCGCCGGGCGCGTTCAAGCTTGCGATGGATATTTCGTCGCGGCAGAAGATTTTCTCGGTTTCGGAAGAATATGCCGCCGAAGCCGAACGCCTGCTTGCCGGGCACGGTGTCAAGTATGTTGAAATGGCGTTGGATCGTCCGTTCAATACTTCCGACTGCGCGCCGCTGCTGCCGGATTTGCGCCGTTTCGCGGCCGGCTGGATGAAGAACGCGGCCGATTGCGATGTCTATTCTTGCGCGACGGCGGCAAAAGTCCCGCGCCAAGTCAAGGCGCAACGCGAAGATTCCGTGACGCGCTGGACATTGCCGGTGAAGCTCCCGGAAACGATCGCGGCGATGCATGGCGACGGATATCGCGTATTTCTGGAAGTCGGTCCGCGCGGCATGATCACGGCAGCGATCGGCGACGCTTTGAAGGGGCTCGACCACACGGCGATGGCCACGAATTCCATCCATCGGCGCGGCCAGCTCCAGTTACAGCACGCGCTTGCGCAGCTGGCCGCCTTGGGCGCGAGGGTCGATCTTCGTGCGGACCTCGAGCGTCGCCATGCGCACAAATTGGATTTCGATTCGTCATTCTCGCTTGAAATCAGACAGGAACGCGAGCTCAAGCTTTCGCGTCGTTTCCCGCGGCTTACGCTCGCCATGGGCGAAGACCTTTTGCCTTCTGCCTCGCCGCTGGCCGAACCCAAGAGCCACGCCGCTAAACTTGCGGCGCGCGCCGCCGCCATCGAAGCGCGTTCGCGCCGTCGCCGCCAGTTCGACTCGGGCGCGATGAATCCGCTTATTTCCGATGCCGATATGCTTGAACATCAGCCGGGAGTTTCGGTTTCCGTCAAAAAGCGGTTCAAGATCTCCGATTTCCCGTTCATCGCCGACACCGCTCTCGGCACGAGCCAGCTTTCGTATTCGGATCCGAATCTCCAGGGGCTCGTTCTGTTGACGATGCCGGTCGCCGCGGAGATCATGGCGGAACTCGCCACCATGCTTGCGCCCAACCGGGAGCTCGTGGCGGTGGAGGATCTTTTTTCGCGCAAGACCGTCGAGTTTCGCGACGGAATCCTGGATCTTTACCTTAAGGCCGAGCGCGTAGCCTCTGGCGATCCGGAGAAGGTGGCGATAAGGGTGCTTATAGGCACTGGCCCGTTCGCCGAGAATATGGTCTGGGCAGCCATGGAGTCTACGTTCATTTTCGCCAAAGCCCTGCCGGATCCGATTCCCGTTTCGCCCGAGCCGCTTTTGCGGCCGCGCTCGGTGCATTGGGCGGGACGCGAAATCTATCCCGCGAGGCTCAGCTGCGGCTCGCGCTTGAGGGCGATCAAATTTGTCGAATCCTGGGCCGAAACCGGTCTCGACTACGAACTTGCCGTGCCTAAACTTGCCGGGTGTGTCGGGCATACGCTTTTCCCGCTCTGGCAAATAAATCCGCTTTTGCTGGAGACGGTCGCGAGCGGCTTCAAGCTTTGGCGTTCGCACGAGCGTTTCGCCGGTGCATGGTCGTTCCCGTTCAGGGTGAGGAAAATCGAATTCCACGCTTTGCCGCCGGGTGAAGACCAGCGGCTAAGGTGTTATCTGCGTCTCGCGGGCGTGACCCCGAAAAGCCAAATCTGCAACATTTCCGTTTCCGACGGCAACGGCACTGCGCTCATGACGATAAGCGGATGGGAGGAATACTCCCAGCGCATTCCGCCGGAGTATCAGCAACTGGTCATGCAGCCGGCGACGAGTTTCGTCACCAAGCCGCTGCCTGCTGAAGTCATGGGAACGCCTTCTGCGGATATAGCCTCCGCTTTCGTCACCGGGATTCCTTACTCGCTTTTCGAGCGCGACGAGGAAGTGTGGCTCAAAACCTTTTCCAATATCGTCCTTTCGCAAATCGAGCGCGGGACTTTCGCCGGCAAGACCGGCTCTACCGCCCGTCGTACGGAATGGCTCTTCGGGCGGATCGCCGCCAAGGAAGCTGTTCGCCGCTTCCTCAAGGATTTCTACCAGGCGCGCTGGAGCTATGCCGACGTCACGATTTGCGCAAACGACCTTGGCAAGCCGTATGCGATTGGCGCATGGCTCGATTATCTTTCGGCGAATCTCGATATCGCGATTGCGCACACGTCTCAATTTGTCGTTGCCATCGCCGGGGCGAACGTGAAGATCGGCGTTGATGTCGAAAGCATCCAGCGCAATCTCTCCGAGGAGTTCACGGCGGGCGTATTCAACCCCGAGGAACTTGAGTTGGCGACTTCCGCCGTGAATCCGGCACAGGCGATAATCAAATTCTGGTGCGCCAAGGAAGCAGTCTCGAAGGCGCTTGGCGTAGGACTAAGATACAGTCCCAAGGATTTGCGGGTCGCCGGGTACGATTTCGAGCGCGGCAAGCTGTCGATGCGCCTTTATGGCGGCTGGGAAGAGGCGTTCCGCAGTCTCAAGGGGGCGGATATTGAGGTGTCGGTTTCGATTCTCCACGACCATGCCCTGGCGTTCTGCTACGTCCCGTCAATGTTGCTTTCGGAGCAATAGCCGATCTCTCATATCTCCAGCACGAAACGCGAGCCGTTCGCCATGGGCTCCAGTTTGATGGTGCCGCCGTGCAGGGTCGCGATGTGTTTGACGATAGCCAGCCCTAGCCCTGTTCCGCCAGACGCATCGGATCGCGATTTGTCCACGCGGTAGAACCGCTCGAATATGCGGTCGCGGTCTTTTGCCGGAATTCCAACTCCATAGTCGCGCACCGCGAATGCCGCCTTGCCTTGCGTCGTGCGCGAGAGCGAAACCTCGATGCGGTCCGTCTTGCTGTGGCGAATTGCATTTTCGATGAGATTTACGAGCGCCTGTTCCACGAGTTGCGGATCGCACGGACGTTCGATTTTTTCAGTGGCGCCATCTGTGGTATCGAGTGCGATTCCTGCGATTTCCGCCCGTGGCTTTTCTGCGCATACCGTCGCATGGAGAATATCGCGAAGGTCGAACACCGTAAAATTGGTCTCCGGTCGGTTTTGGCGCTCTTCGATTTTCGCTAGTGACAGAATGTCCTGCGCAAGGGTGTCGAGCTTTGCCGATTGGCGAGAAAGGATGTCCAGCAACTCTTTTCGTTCTTCTTTTGAAAGGGCGCTGCCGTTTTCGCCGAGCATTTCGGCCGCCGCCTTGATCGCCGTCAGCGGCGTGCGAAGTTCGTGCGTCAGATTGGCGATGAATTCGCGCCGGAACGATTCGAGTCGCCTCAAATCCGCGAGCTGACGCTCTTTGGCCTTGATGTTGCTCGCCAAAAGCGAAATGAACATGAACGCCAATGCGCCTATCAAGGCGGCGGCGACGAGCGTCTTTTCCGTGCGCCTTACGGCTTCGGTCACTGCAGTATACGGCACCGCGATTCTCACCACGTGTTCGCCAACCTTGCGTGCGCAGTATAGCATGTCCAGGTCCAGCGTGTGCGAATGCCGGACGATCGTCTTGGGGCTGCCGTCTTTCACCGCTTCGAACTCGATGCGGTCGGCATGGTTTTCGAGCGTGCCGCCGGCGGAGTCGTAGACGACCTTGCCGTCAAGCGAGAAGACGCTTACCCTGACATCCTCTCCAAGACGGCCTACACCTTCGCGAAGTTTCATGGCTTGCGTGTATAGCAGCGCCCCGAACGCACCCAGCGCCGCCAAGGCGGCGAGCGTCATCGCCCATGATGTAGACTTCGTTTTCATTCCGACAGCCTGTATCCAACGCCGCGCACGGCCTCGATATGCCGCGCCCAGTCTCCGAGCTTCTTTCTGAGCCCGACAAGTTGCACGTCCACCGTCCGTTCGGTGACGGCTTTTTCTTCGCCTTGGACCCGGTCGATTATCTGGCTGCGCGTCCAAACGCGGTTTGGCGCGCTTATCATCATTTCGAGGATTCCGTATTCGTTGGGCGTGAGCGCGATTTGTTTTTCTCCAATGCTGCAAGTGTGCGCGCGCGTATCGAGTTCCAGCGAATCAAGCGAAATCTTGCCGCCGAAGCCTGCAGCCGATTGCCTGCGCATTACCGCTTTGAGCCGCGCCACGAGCACGGCAGTGGAGAAGGGTTTGGTCACATAGTCGTCTGCCCCGGCTTCAAAGCCGGCGACAATGTCGCGCTCTTCGCCTTTGGCGGTGAGCATCACGATTGGCGTCGATGCGATTGCCGCCGTGGCGCGAATCGCCCGGCAGACATCCAGCCCGCCTAGTTCCGGCAGCATGATGTCGAGGAGTACCGCATCCGGCTTCATTGATTTCACGAGCTTGAGCCCCTCGATGCCGCCGGCGGCGGATTGCGTCTCCGCGCCAAGCGCCGTTTTGAACGCCAATCGCAACACCATGCGGATTGACGGGTCGTCTTCGATTATTGCTATGCGCGGAATCTTGCTTTCCATTGCCGCGTATTATATCATAAATCGACGGTGCAATACAATAGCCTGCCGGTTCATGTCAACGCAACCTCGGAGATTTCGAGCGTGAGGGAGCGGATGCGGATATATGCGTTGAGCATGTCGAGGGTTGCGAGAATCGCGCCGTTGGACGTAGAGTCGTCGGTCCCGATCCTCAAGAGCTGCGCTTCGCGCGCGGCGGCAATCCTGTCTTTGAGCTCTTTCGCCCGCTCGCGCAGGTCGCGATTGTTCGCGCCGCGCGTCTGCGCGACCGATGCAAAGAGCTCCTCGGCGCGGTCGTGGATGTCGAGGATCTGCGATTTCTCCGTGCCGGCGAGTTTCTTGCCGTCTCCGGCAAGCCGGTCCAAGGCGTTCACGATCTTCGGCCCTTCGTCGGAAATCGACTCGAAGAGGTCGGCGAGGCGGAGAATGTTGCGTGCACGGATCGCCGTCGCCGGTTCCAGCCGCGTGGTGAGAATCTTGCCGATGAATTCGGTTATTTCGCGCTGGACGTTGTCCAGCACATGTTCGCGGTGCAGAACATGGCGGCGCGTCTCCTCGTCGTGCGCATCTTGCAGCAGTTTGCGCACCGACTCCAGAATGTCGGTTCCGCTCTCAGCCATGAACGCGATTTCACCCAGCGCCTGTTCGCATGCGATGACTGCGCTTTTCGCCACATGTGCGTTGAGTGCGCTCAAATGCGGCTTTTCCGATTCTTTCGCGGGCACGGCCTTGCAGGCGAGGCGTTCGAGCACCCGCGCGAGCGGCATCGTCAGCGCCGCCCTGAGCAACGCGAACAGCGTATCGCAAAACGCGACCGGGAGCATTATTCCCGCGGCGACGCCGTCCTTGAAGACGAAGGAAGAAGGGAAGAGGGTTCTCGCCAGGGGAGCGAGGACCGTAAGCGCAAGCGGCAGGAAGAGAACCGACCCCAAGACGTTCATGGCGGTATTGACGAACGCCGTGCGCTTTGACGCCGCATTGCCGCCCAAGGCGGCGATGAATCCGGTCATCGTCGTGCCTACGTTCGCGCCGAAGAGCGAGGCGACGCAAGTCTCGAAAGAGATGATCCCTTCCGCCGCGAGCGTCATGAAGATTATGATCGCCGCCGCAGAGCTTTGGATCACGGCGGTGAACATCGCCGCCACGAGCGCGACGATAGCCGCAGATCCAAGCCCGGTCGCGCTGAGCGACTGTAGCGCCGTGAGGATTCTCTCCGATTCCCTGACCGGCGAGACTCCCTCTTTCATGAGCGACATTCCGAGGAATACGAGCCCCAGCCCCACGATCGTCTGCCCGACGAACCGCAGGCGCGACTGGAAGGGCGCGAGATAGAAAAAGCATCCCGCCGCCGTGAAGGCGAGTCCCAGCAGCTCGGGACTTGGCGCAAACGCCATTATCCACACCGTGAACGTCGTGCCGATGTTCGCGCCCACGAACACCGGAATCGTGCCGCCGAGTGTCATCAAGCCGGAAGACACGAACCCTATCAGCATTACCGAGATGATCGACGACGATTGCACGATGATCGTGGAGACGATTCCCGTTGCCACGCCTGCCGCCGTTTTGCCGGTGGCCATCGTCATGAAACGCCTTAGCCGCTCGCCGTTGAGCGATTGGAGCCCGAACGACAAGTGGTGCATCCCCAAAAGAAACGCGCCCAACCCGCCGCCGAGAAACACTAGTATGTCAATTCCGTTTGCCATTTGCAGATATTTCCTTTTTACACGGCGCATATTATACCAAAGCAATATTAGGAAACGATTAGGGCCCGGGGAATGCGGCATTTCCTCTACCTTGTTCCCTACTTGTTCCCTACTTGTATTTTCCTCTGATTTTTGGTATAATTAACGCAAACTTGACAATTTGTCAAAAACATAACCTAGGCAAAAACCCAAGGAGAAAAGACATGGCCTGCAAATGCAACAAAAAAGCATGCAAGTGCAACACCGAGTTCATGGCGCCAATCGATGCGTTGGCGTCAATCGAGTTGTCGCTCGGCGCGAAGAACGACACCGTCGCGATCGCGTGGGAACGCGAGGACGGAAAAGTCTATCGCTACGATCTCGAGATCCCCAAACGCCTCGATGCCGACGCGGTGAAGTTCGTGTCGCATGTCGTCGACCGTATCGCGAAGTTCATCGTGTGGTCCGCTGGCGGCTGGAAGCTTTATCTTGCGGGTCCCGATGCCGTGGTCCAGCCCGTCGCCAAGGCGTACACCAAGAAGGGCGCGCGCAAGTTCGACTACAACTTCTTCTCCGATCTCTACGGCCGTCCGGTCGAAGCCGTCATCGTGCCGCTCAAGAAGATGCCGGAAATGAACGAGACGCTCACCAAGGTAAAGACCGTAGCCGACGGCTGCCGCATCGGCTTCGACCTCGGCGCGAGCGACTTCAAGATCTCCGCGCTCAACAAGGGCAAGGTCGTGTTCTCCAAGGAATTTCCGTGGGATCCGCGCAACAATCCTGATCCGGAATACCATTACTCGATGCTCACCGCGGGCCTCAAGGAAGCCGCGGCCACGCTGCCGCGCGTCGATGCGATCGGCGGCTCCACGGCCGGCACGCTCGTCGGCAAGAAGATGGGCGTCGCGAGCCTCTTCCGCGCCATCAAGGAGCAGAACCCCGAGAAGTATCCGATCGCGCAGGACATGTTCTTCCGCGTCGAGAAGGATTGGGGCGTGCCGTTCGAAATCTACAACGACGGCGACGTCTCCGCGCTCGCCGGCATGATCACGATGGGCAAGAAGGGCATCCTCGGCGTCGCGATGGGCTCCTCCGAGGCGGTCGGCTACATCGACCAGTCCGGCGCGCTCACCGGCCGCATCACCGAGCTTGCGTTCGCGCCGGTCGATTTCAACCCGAACGCGCCCAAGGACGAGTGGTCGGGCGACTATGGCGTGGGCGCGATGGCGTTCTCGCAGCAGGCCGTCAACTGGCTCGCCATCCGCGAGGGCTTCGAGTTCCCCGCGGAGATGAAGCTCCCCGAGCGCCTCAAGGTCGTGCAGGCGGCGATGGAAAAGGGCGATCAGCGCGCTCTCAGGGTGTATGTCCAGATCGGCCGCTTCCTCGCGCATGCGATTCCGTGGTACGGCGAGTTCTACGACTATTCGTCGATGATGCTCCTCGGCCGCGTGACGAGCGGACTCGGCGGCGACGTGATCCTCGAAACCGCCAAGACGATGCTCAAGGACATCTATCCCGCGACCGCCGAGCAAGTCGAGCTCATCGTTCCGGATGAACACTTCCGCCGTCTCGGCCAGTCGGTCGCGGCCGCGCAGATCCCCGTCATCAAGGCGGCCAAGAAGGCGCCTGCCAAGAAAGCGAAGAAATAATGAGCAACCGCGTGTACACTCCGGTCCAGCTCGCAGAGGCGCTCGCCTCGATGGGCGTCACGGACCAGACATCCGTAGAGCGCTACGGTTCGGGCCACATCAACGACACCTTCAAGGTGGAGACGAAGGGCGGCACGCGCTACATTCTCCAGCGCGTCAACACCGACATCTTCCCCCCGGACATGCTCAAGGACAATGTCCTCAGGGTCACCGGACACCTTGCGAAAAAGGGAATAAAATCCCTTGAGGTGAAGGGCTACGAGAATCCGTGGCGCATCTATTCGTTCCTCGAGGGCTATACGTCGGTCGATCTCGTCACCAATCCCGCCCAGGCGGAACTGGTGGCGGGCGCCTTCGCGAAGTTCCAGAACGACCTTGCCGATCTTCCCGCGCCGCGGCTCGGGGAGATCATCCCGAAGTTCCACAACACGGTCGACCGTCTGCGCCTGCTCGATGAAGCGGCGGCTGCGGACGTGAAGGGCCGCAAGGCTCTCGTCCAGAAGGAACTCGACTGGGTGAACGCGCGTCGCGAAGAGGCGGCGAAGATCGTGACGATGATGGAGAAGGGCGAAATCCCCGAACGCATCACGCACAACGACACCAAGATCAACAATGTCATGCTCGCGCCAGACGGCACCAACGTGGTGATCGACCTCGACACCACGATGCCGGGTTCTGCGCTCTATGACTTTGGCGACATGGTGCGCACTTCGTCCGCGGCGGCGGCGGAAGACGAGTAGGATCTCTCGAAGGTCTATTCCAAGAAGGAGTACTTCGAGGCGCTCGTGAAGGGCTATCTCGCGCAGGCCAAGTTCCTGACCGAGGCTGAAAAGGCGAACCTCGCCTTCTCCGGCAGGCTCATCACGATGACGATCGGCATTAGGTTCCTCACGGACTACCTCGCCGGCGACACCTACTTCCGCACGGCTTACGAGGACCACAACCTCGTAAGGTGCCACACCCAGTTCAAGATGGTCGAATCGATGGAGGCGCAAGCCGACGAATACGAGGCGATCGTCAGAAAGTATTCGGTTTGAAGCCAGATGACATCCATCTGACGAATTTCTTCAGCGCGGAAGACATCGTTCCCCACTGCGGGGAGATGTCCCGCGATGAAGTGATTCGCCGCCTCGTGCCCAACGAGGAAACGTACAAAGAGGTGATCGCGCGCGAGCAGATGGGGTCGACCGTCATTCGTGACGGTCTTGCCATTCCCCACGCCCGCGTCGCGACCTTGAAGGCCCCCAAGGTGATGGTCGCCACGAGCGAGCGCGGGATCGTGTGGCCGGGCGAAACCTCTGCGGTGCATATCGTGTTTCTTCTCCTGATCCCGCAGAACCAGCCCGCCCTGTATCTCCAGATTCTCCGGGCGCTCGGCACCGCGCTCAAGGACGACCAGGTCTTGAGGACGGTAGCGGCGATGACCAACGCGGGAGACATCTACCGCTTTTTCGAGTCCGGCAAGGCGTACCTGCCGCGCTACATCACGGCGGCGGACATCATGAGCCGCGAGTTCCTTTTCCTGCACGATACGGATACCCTGCAGGTTTGCGTGGACACGATAATCAAGAACGGAGTGAGCGAAATCGCCGTTCTCGACCGCGACAACGATTTGCGCGGAATCGTCCGTGCCGGAGAGCTTTTGAGGCTTTGCCTCCCCGAATATCTTCTTTGGATGGACGATCTTTCGCCGATCGCGAACTTTGAGCCTTTCGCCGAGGTTCTCGCCAACGAGCGCAAGACGTGGCTCAGGGAGATTCTCGTGGACGATTTCCCGGTCGTGACGCCGGATGCGCCGGCGATTCAGGTCGCGGGCGAAATGACGCGCTACCGTTCACCTTGCTGCTACGTGCGCGAAGGCACCAAGCTCGTGGGCCTCATCCGCATCAGCAACTTCCTCAACAAGATTTTCCGCGAGTAGGTTTTTATGGTAAAGTTCAACTACAAGGTGCTGCTTTTGGCGGCTATCGTCCTCGCGGTTTCGTTCGGCGGCAGGCTCGCGGGGCTCGCGGTCAACACGACGCAGCAGATTACGCTGGGGGTTTTCGCGGGAGTCATTTCGACCACGCTCTTTTTCTGGGAGCGGCGTGTCGCGGCGGCGTTCATAGGCGTGGCGATCCTCATCTCGTGCCACGCGATGACGCTGCACACGATCCTCAAGGCCACGGAACTGGACATCATCTTCTTCCTCGTGGGGATGATGATCATCGTGGGCGTTTTGAAGGATCTGGGCTTCCTTACCTGGGTGATCCAGACGATCATCAACCGCAAGCGCATGAACGGCGTGAGCTTCTCGCTCATTCTTTGCGTGCTTTCGGCGGTGCTGGCGTCGGTCGTCGATGAAGTGAGCTCGATCGTGGTCGTGCTCGCGCTCGTCTTTCAGGTGTGCGATACTTTGAAGCTCCGGCCGCATCCGTTCGTCTTGATGGCAGTCATGGCGACGAACATCGGCTCTTCGGCGACGATGCTCGGCAATCCCGTGGGCATCTTCATCGGCAACAAGGCCGGGTTTACGTTCGCGGAGTTTCTGATGGGCGCCACGCCCGTTGCGTTCGCCGCATTGATGGTGACGCTTGTCTTGACGGTCGTCTGGTTCCGCAAGGATATCCGCGACATGACGCTCGCGATGGCGCGCCACCGCAAGATGGGGCTTGGCCCGGCGTTGAAGATCCCTTACAAGACCGGGCTTTTCATCCTCCTTTCCACGGTGTGCGTAATCGCGTTCCATCACCAGATCGAACATTTCTTCGCGCTGGGCGGGGCGGAGAACCACAATGCGTTCCTCATCATGACTCCGCTCATCATGGCGGGAATTCTGATGATTTGGCGCCCGCATCGCGCGCGCCATTATGTGGAGAAGGACGTCGAATGGTGGACGCTTCTCTTCTTCATGCTGCTCTTCGCTATTGCCGGTTCGCTCAATGCCGCCGGCGCTAACGGCGAACCCAGCATCACGCGCAATCTGGCCGACACCTTGACCGAGCACGTCAAAGGCGGCGCGAAGGCGATGGTGCCGTTCGTGATCGTCATTTCGTCTCTGGGTTCGGCGTTCGTGGACAACATCGTCTTCGTGGCGGCGTTCACCCCGGTCATCCAGAACCTCGTCGCGCAGAGTTCCGCATACGGGATTTTGTGGTGGGCGCTATTGTTCGGCGCATGCTTCGGCGGCAATATCACGGTCGTTGGTTCTACGGCGAACATCGTGGCGTCCGGACTTCTCGAAAAGCACGGCCACAATCCGATCAAGTTCTTCGACTGGATCAAGATCGGTGCGGTCGCGGGTCTCGTGACTGGAATCGTGGCGTGGCTCATGCTCATCGCCTTGCCGCATTCGACAGGAGATGTCGAGGAAGTTTCTTCCGTGCAGGTTGTCGAGCAAACCCAGGAAAAGCCGGCGGAACTGGAAATACCTTCGATATCGCCTTATGAACAGAAGTAGGAAATTCGTTCTTTCGTGTCTCCTCGCGCTTTGCGCGGGATTCGCGTTCGCGTCCCACGGCGAAACGCCGCCGTATCCGAACTTCGGGCTGCCGCGCACCGAGGAGATGATGTTCCTTGTCATCCAGATAGGCGTCATCATCTTCGCCGCAAAGCTCGGCGGCATGGGCGCGCAGAAGCTCAAGCTGCCTTCGATCCTCGGCGAACTCGCGGCCGGCATCGTAATCGGGCCGTGGGCATTGGGCGGAATCGGCTTTGGCGACGGCATGTTCGCGACGGGCCTTTTCCATGGCGGCGCTTTGCGCGCATTCGCGGCCGACGGCCACGCTTTCGACGCGACTTCGCCTGCGCTTTACGGCATCGCCACGCTCGCTTCGATCATCCTGCTGTTCCTCTCGGGGCTTGAGACGAACCTCAAGATGTTCCTCAAGTATTCGCTGGTGGGCTCGATGGTCGGTTTGGGCGGCGTCGCGGTGAGCTTCGTGTTTGGCGACTTGTGCGCGGTTTTGTTCCTGCCCAAGTTCTTCGCGCATTTCGCGCCGCTCGCGCAAATGCCCCTGGGTCAGGCGATGACTCAAGCCGCGCCGCTCTATATGGGCATAATGTCCACGGCGACTTCGGTCGGCATCACCGCGCGCATTCTCTCGGAAAAGAAGAAGATGGATTCCGAGGAAGGCACTACGATCATGGCGGGAGCCGTTATAGACGATGTCCTCGGGCTTATCGTCCTTGCGATCGGCAACGGAATCATCGCCTCCACGATGGCGGCGGGAGAAACCGGGGCCGCCGGCGGCATGGATTGGGGCAACATCGGTCTCGTGGCCGTCAAGGCGTTCGGCGTATGGCTGGGCGCGACGGCGATAGGGGTTTTGGCCGCGCGCTACATCGCGAAGTTCCTCAAGACTTCGTTCAAGAGCCCGGTCGTGATCTCCACGATGGCCTTCGGGCTTTCGATGGTCCTCGCGGGATTCTTCGAATACATGGGGCTCGCGATGATCATCGGCGCGTATGTGATGGGGCTTTCGCTCTCGCGCACCGATTTGAAGCACACTATCCAGGAGTCGCTTGATTCCGTCTACACCTTCCTCGTCCCGATATTCTTCTGCGTGATGGGCATGATGGTGGATGTCACGCAGCTTTGCTCGGCTCCCGTTCTCGTGTTCGGCGCGATCTATACCGTGCTTGCGGTTGCCGCCAAGGTGTTGGGCTGCATGGTTCCGTCGATGTTCTGCGGCTTCAATCTTCTGGGCGGACTCAGGATCGGCGCGGGCATGGTGCCGCGCGGCGAAGTCGCGCTCATCATCGCTGGCATCGGGCTTTCCGCGGGTTACCTCACGCAGGAGATATTCGGCATCGGCATCATGATGACGCTCATCACGACCGTCGTCGCGCCGCCTGCGCTCGTCGGGCTCTTCACGCCCAAGAAGAAGGGCGTGCGCCACCCCAAGTCTTCGGCTTCTGACTCGCGCGAAATCGCCTTCGAGCTTTCGTCGCCGGAAGTCGCCGACTATATTCTCAACAAGCTTGTCGCCGAATTCCGCACCGAGGGCTTCTTCACTTCGCTCCTCTCCAAGGACGACAACATCTGGGAAATCGTCATGGACGAGATGGAAATCTCCATCCGCCGCACCGGCAAGCAGATCCTCGTGCAATGCACCGAGGCCGAAGAAGCGATGCTCATGACGGCGTGGATGGAAGTCGCCTCGCAGGTGAATGACCTTGCCAAATCCATTTCCAAGCCGATGCGCTCGGACATCATGGACAAGATGCTCAAGGATACGCAGCGCGGATCCGGAGCGAGGACCGGCAACGTGCGCAATATCCTGCGCTATGTGCAGGGCTTTGTCATGCTCCCGGGCTTCACGGCCGATAACAAGGAGGACGCGATCCGTAAGATCGTCGCGGCGATCGCCAAGGAAAATCCCAATCATGTGACCGATGTCGAAGCTGCGACGCAAGCGGTGCTCAAGCGCGAAGCTTCCATGCCGACCGGACTCGACCATGGCATAGCAGTTCCGCACGGGCGCGACAAGTCGGTAACGACCATCGCCGGCGCGGTGGCGATTCTCGACAATTCCGGAAAGCCGGGCGGAGTGCTCTCGGACTACGAGACGATCGACAAATCTCCGGTGAATATCATCGTCCTTACGCTCGCGAACAATCAGGCGCAGACGCCATATCTGCAGCTGATGAGCGCCATCAGCCGCGTGCTCAGGACCGATGAAGGCTACGCGATGCTTGCGGCGTGCAAATCGGTAGACGGCATGCGCCGGTTCTTCCGCGGCGCGCAGCAGAGCTGATGCAAGGCGAAACGATCGCGGCGATCGCCACCCCGCCCGGGCGCGGTGGCGTTGCTGTAGTCAGGATAAGCGGCGAAGATGCTTTTGGCGTCGCTGCGCAGGTGGCGGGCAAACTGCCGCCGCCGGGGCGTTTCGCGTTCCGCAAGCTTGAAGTCGACGATGTCCTCGTGCTCGCTTTCAAGGCGCCCAATTCCTACACCGGCGAAGATGTGGTGGAAATCCAATCCCACGGCGGCAGCGTGGTGCCGCGCAAAATCCTCGAAGCGTGTTTTGCCGCGGGCGCGCGGCTTGCGCGAAGGGGAGAATTCACCGAACGCGCATTCCTCAACGGCAAGATGGATCTCTCCGAGGCCGAGAGCGTCATCGAACTCGTCGACGCGAAGACGGATCGCGCGGCCGAGGATGCGCGTGCGCGTCTCTCGGGTGGAAAAATGCGCGAATACAAAGCCCTCTATCGCGAAGTACTGGAAGTAGGCTCGGATCTCGAACATTCGCTGGACGTGGACGAAAACGATTTGCTGACGGGTTTTCTCGAAGGCGCCACGGGGCGAATTTGTGCGGCGAAAGCGAAGATAGCCACCATACTCGCACATTCGAGGGAAGGGCGCATTCTGCGCGAAGGGGCGCTCGTGGTTCTGGCGGGGCCTCCGAACGCCGGTAAATCCTCGCTCATGAACGCGCTCTTGGGCGCCAACCGCGTGATCGTATCCGACATTCCCGGCACGACGCGCGACAGCATCGAGGAATATCTCGATCTGGACGGCTACCCCGTGCGGCTCGTCGATACCGCAGGTCTGCGCGACACGGAGGATGCGATCGAGGGCGAAGGCATACGCCGCGCCCGCGAACTTATCGCCCAAGCCGATTATGTAATCGACCTTTCGCCCGGCGGCAATGTGCACACCAAGTGCGATTTGGGTGCGGGGAACGGGATAAACGTAAGCGCGGTGACGGGCGAGGGGCTTGACGAACTTAAGGCCGATATCGTGCGGACTATCGCCGCCAAGGCAGGAAAGGGCGAGCCTACGCCATCCGGGCGCGAGACGTCGCTACTGGTGGCGGCGGCAAAATGCCTGGACGGAATTGTTGCGGACGACATTGTGCTTATGGCTGGGAATGTGCGCCAAGCCGGGGAATACTTGGCGCAATTGACCGGCGCCGTCTACTCGGACGATCTGCTCGACTCGATCTTCTCGCGCTTTTGCGTGGGCAAGTGATAGGCGCGTTCCGCGTCTCTGCTCTCCAATTTCCTTGTGTTCGTAGTCTTCAGTGAAATCAACATGTTGATTTAAAGATTTCAACACCTTGATTTACAGAAATCAACACGTTGATTTCTGTAAATAGACACGTTGATTTTTGTAAATCAACCTGTTGATTTCACTGCCGCATACGCAAGGCGTTATTTCGGGGCCTAGGGGATGGTTTTGGCCACAAAGAACACAAAGGGTCACAAAGTGTTTTTTGTGCCGCCAACGGCGGCCCAAAAAATTCTCTGTGCCTCTGTGTTGTTTTAAATGTTTTGACGATTCTATGCGAACCGCCGGCCGATTGTCAAAGATCAAGAACCCCGAAGGGTTTGGGGTCGGCTAGGCGCTTGGCTTCGCACGTCCCCCTCACCTATACAGGGCAAAACAGGGGGGGTGGGCAAAGTTTTACGCATCTTTTGCAAATTATTTTTTATTTTGCAAATTATTCTTGCGAGACGATAGTTGAATGTGCGCTTTGGGATGCCTAGCTCTCGCCATGATTTGGCCTTGGCCCTCGAAATGCTGCTTGCGTTCGGCAAGCGACATTTCTTCGCCCATTTTGAGTGTCCTCATTTTTGGTTTCCTTTTTTGGTTTGTTGTAGTTGTCCCAGGGGTCGCAAGAAAAAGAAAGTTTCCCCCAAACCCCTTTAAAAGAATAAAGAAAATATTGCCTGATTTATACCTGATTTACAAT
>JBGURT010000108.1:0-3584 GCA_045132115.1 Kiritimatiellia bacterium | reverse complement strand
GCGGAAACTGGTTCTCGAACCTCTTCCGATTCAAGACGATGGGTAGATTCAAGGAAACTCTGCAGACCCAGTACGACAACTGGATCCAGGAGAAGACAGCCTCGGCGGCGAACTCCGGCTTCAAAGACAACGACAACGTCCCGGCCGTGAAGACCGCCGTGGAAGAGTGTTTCGACATACTCCACGCCGGCGCATCTAAGCTTGACCAACAAACCATCAACTGCTCGAAGGACGCCCTCAAGGCGTACGCGACGATGCACGTGGTGGGCAACGAGATCAAATTGTCCCAGCCGCTGAACGACTACGATCTTGAACATCTCGAGCACTATATCGAAGTCATGCCCAAGAACCTCGGCGAGTATGCCAAGCGTCTCGGCACAATCACAGAACTCGCCGACATCCGCAACAAGCTGACGAACATTGCAACGGGCACGGAGATCGCCGCCAAGCTCCTCGGAGAGTGCGGAATCAAGACGCATCCGAAAGATAACGTGGGCAATTCCGAGGAGGCCATGAAGAAACACCTCCTGAACGTGATCGACACCGTGCTCAACGGCTTTCTCAAAGCCTTCAACGAGATGAAGAACAAGAGCGACGAGCTCTTCAGGTTCCTCGACAAGTTCGACGGCGTCTGCCTCGAGGCCAAGAGCGACAACGTCCAGGACTGGTTCATCAAGTCCTCCGGCGACGTCAAGGAGGTGCGCTCGACGGAGAAGGACGACCTCGCCACCAGCGTCGCGGCGGAGTTCAAGGTCTTGGCCGACGAAGTGGAGGCGCCGTTCCGCGCCGAGGCGCGCCAGGCCTGCGAGGCAGAGGTGCGCGCGGAGTGCAAAAACGAGGGGATTGTGGACGAGGTGCAGATCGAACAGCGCATCAAGGAGAGGGTTGAGGTGGAAATCGCGAAAAAGGCCGGTGAAATCGCCCCGCTCATCCACAAGAAGATCGAGGAAGACGGCAAGTTCGCCCTCTACGAGAACCTTGTCGGCGCCACCCGTCCCGTCACCGTCATCTCCAAGAAAGAGGGCAGCGAAATATGGAAGGTTACGACTTTCAAGGACAAGAACAACAAGCCCATCAGCAAGCCCGTCTCGGCCTTCGACATCGACAGGCAGTTCGAGAAGCTCGTGGCGATGTACAAGGAGGACGCCGTCTTGTTGAACAATATCGAACGGGAGACGAAGACGACGCAAGTCAAGATGGGGAACCGCAAGGACCTCTTCGCGAATGACGTCATCGACACCGCTTCGGATGTGTGCAAGGACGACAATGAGGTCGCAAAGTTCAGCCAGCGTGTGAAGAGCCAGATGCGCTTAAAGCTCGACATTCCGGACGCCGAATTCGGGGATACCGTCAAGAAGGCGCTCGGCGACATCCTTGGTTGCAAGGGCCTCAATTTAGAGGAAACGGAGCAGAGGTTCGCCAATTTCGTCCGCAACTACGCCGACTCCTCGTACGCGGACCAGCACTCCGACATATCCCGACTCGCCAACCTCGTCGCCCGCCGGGTCGAGAACCTCAAGGCATTCTACGATTCCTTCCTCGCCGATCTCGACGGCAAGGCCGGACGTTGCGCCCAGATGCTCAAAATGGCCTATCCTGGCAAGGTCGTTGACGTCAAGGAGGCGCAGAAGGCCATCGCGACGACGCTCCGCACCATGATCGAGCGCGTCAAGGCCGATCCCAACAGCCAGAAGAACATCTCGTGCAAGTCTAACCTCTTCAAAGTCATGTTCAACGGCCGCCTTTTCACGGACGAGCTGACATACGATATGTCCCATCGCGCGGCCGGAGGGAAGGAAATAAAGCTGCACGATAACATGAGCATGCTCCTGAAACTCATCGGACATTATGGTAAAATAGATACCAAGACATTCATCCACAACAACGAACAGGAGGTGCAGGCGTAATGGCGGGAACGTGCGAAGACGCCCTCGGCGCGCTTTCGGCGCGCCTCGGGCTGCCGCTTGAATTCCACGACGGGTCGTGTGAGTTCAACATCGGCGGGCAGCCGTTTACGATAACAAACGACGACGTGCTGGACAGGCTCGTCGTCTCGGCGCTTGTTGCGGACGACCTGCCGGACGCGCCGTCGCGAAAGCTGACGACGGATCTGCTGGATCTCGGCTTCGGGATGATGCACGAGGGGCTGCCGGCCGTGGGGCGCGATCCCGAGACGGGTTTCATCGCGGCTTTCGTGGTCTATCCGTGCTCGCGGCTCGTCGCGGCGGAATTCCCAGACTCGTTCACGAAGTTCGCGTCCTTCGCCATCCGCCTCGCAGAGCGCCTCGCGGCGGAGCGGGACGCGCCGCCGTCCGAACCGTCCCCGGATTCGTACGACACCCATCACGACATGCTTTCAAGCGGATTCGTCCAGGTGTAACCTTTTTGCGTCTCGTGTGTACACAAGACGGAAAGTTTAAAGTCAAGAAAGGAACAAAACAATGGCAGGACAGGTAAATGCAAGCTACAGCGCGAATTTCCAGAAGTTCGTTGACTTTGCGAACAAGGCGTATGCGACGAAGGGCGAAGACACGGTCGTGCGCTTCTCGGGCATGCCGAAAGGCGACTACAAGGGCACCTTCGCGTCGTTCTTGCGCACGTCAGACATGAAGACGGCGAACGACCAGGTGCGCGACCTGTTCCGCAAGACGATCGCGGACATGTTCGGCGGCGAGAAGTTCATACCGGACATCGTGCGCGACAACATGAAGCTCGAGGACTTCGGGAAGGGCAAGCCGCTCACCGCGCGGCGCATCAATCTCGTCCGAATCGCCATCGACACGCTGGGCGGCGGCAAGTTCACGGATCCTGCGAGCATCTCCAAGGCGACATCGATGGGCTACGTTGCCTCCGAGATCCCGAAGCTCGCGCGCGTCGCGAACATCTACCAGCAGGCGACCGGGTGCACCGACGCGGAGGCCGAGACAGCCGCGCTCGATCCGAGCTCTAAGGCGCGTCGCCTCTACGACTACGGCGGGCGTTTCACGCAGAATGTGGACGGCTTCAAGAAGGGTCTCGCGCTGATGGACAAGTTCGCGGGGTGGTACGACGACCTCGCGGGCGACCGCGAGGCCAAGCTCCGCGACACGCCAACGAAGCGCAACGTCAACTTCGTCGCATGCTCCGACAAGGCCAAGATCGGCGTCGAGAAGTTCGTATTCGAGGAGCTTTCCGTCAACGGCAATATTCCGCTCGATGCGCAGAACCCCGAGGATATCTTCGGCATGGAGAAGAACCCCGCCATGCAGTTCGTCGGACGCGGATACGCGACGTCGCTTTCAAACTCGCTTGCGCAGATGCAGCCGGAGAAGCGCAAGCTCATCTACGCCGTATTCAATGCGCTTGACCCGCTTCCCGACGCGTCCAGCGGCGGCAAGCGCGACAAGGTCGACTACTGCCTGCTCGTGGCGGCGCGGGTGATGAAGAACTACGACGCCATCGCGGCGCTGCAGAAGTCCGGGAAGCTCGACCGCGCAAACCTGGTGCCGATCCTGTACTCTGATGTCGAGGCGTCGCCGGACAGCACCAACTCGGAACTTTCCAGCGCCATCAGACGGCGCCTTGCGACGAATCCCATGACCATG
>JBGURT010000107.1:0-8541 GCA_045132115.1 Kiritimatiellia bacterium | reverse complement strand
AACGGCAAATCCAGCTTCTTGGCATAATCGATCGCCTGCTGTATGCCCGAAGATACTTGCGCGTTGAGATCTTTGGCCTCAACAATTGCAATAGGCAGATTGGGCTTCGCGAAAAGAATATAATCGGCTTTGTTGCCCGGCTGTCTAGATACACGTTTGCCTTTGCTTGGAGCGATAATGCGGCCATCAGTGAAGAAATATTTCTCCATCAGCATATGACCGCCGCTCCACCCAGCCTTGTTTAGCGCAGGCGTTATGTAACGATTCTTGACGTCTTCTTCCGTCAAATCGCGTTCATCTGGATTTGATATCAAATATGCCACGTGTTTCTTTATTCAGATTAACTCCGCCGGACGATGAATATTATACCAAAAATCGGCTTAAATCACAAGGGTTTAGCGCGCGGTCCCAGCCTTCTCGGCGAGTTTCAGATGCCCGAACTGGCGCGGGCGAGGATGAACACGTCCTGGCCGGTCCGGCAGGTGTCCATGAGCCGCACATGTCTACCGCACCGTCATCAGCTCGTCCCAGCGCGTCGTTGGCCGTTTGGAAAGCTTTGACCGCTTCATGTGCCACGACCTTGCGCCAAGACCCTGGGCGGCGGAGAACACCTTGCCCTTGCCGTAGCGGGCGTTGAGGGCGTCCACGGTGGCGTACAGACGCGACTTCTCGGCTGGCGGGGTGTCGTCGAAGAGGTCGGTCTGACGCGCCGTGCCGGGCTTTTCGAGGCCGAAGAACACGATCCCCGTCTTGCGGTAGCGCGTCCCCTCGATGTAGAGTGCGTCCACCTCCTCGCGGATGGCGCGAAGCATCTCGTTCGTCGCGTCCGTGGGTGCAGGAAAAACGACCGTGCGCCCCAGAAAATCGCCTCCTCCGCCCGAGGCGAAGACCTGCGCGTAGATGTTGCACCCCGCCGCGAGAAGCCCGTGCCGGCGAAGTTTGGCGGCAGCCTGCGCGGTGTAGGCGGCAAGGGACTCCGCAAGCGCCTCTGCCGTCGTGGCAGGCTCGCCGAACGAGCGTGAACAGGAGATAGAATCGGGGTCTGCGTCGTAGTCCCGCTCCTCGTGGCAGGGGTTGCCGCGCAGTTCCATCGCCGTGCGCAGGAGCGTCACGCCGCCGATGGAGCGGATCGTGGCGTCCGGCGCGTCGCGGAGGTGCTGGGCGGTGAGAATGCGCTCGGCGCGGAGCTTGAGCGGCAAACGCCGCCCGACGCCCCAGACCTCCTGCACAGGCAGGGAGGCAAGAATCTCCGTGGGATCGTCAGGCATGAGAAACACGCCTTCCGGGCGTTTCTTTCCGATGTGGTTTGCGATCTTGGCGAGCGTCTTCGTGGGCGCGAATCCCACGCCGCAGGGAATGCCCACCCAGCGGAGTATCTTGGCGCGGAGACGGCGACCGTACGCGGGATAGTCCTCGGCGGCGGTCGTGGGCGGGAAGATGAACGCCTCGTCGATGGAATACTGCTCCACGTCCACGGCCTCCTCGCGCAGGATCGAGATGATCCGCCGCGACATATCGCCGTAGAGCTCGTAGTTCGACGAGCAGAAGGACAGCTCGCCCGCAGCCTCGCGGGCCTTCAACTGGAAGTAGGGCGTGCCCATCGGGATGCCGAGCGCCTTGAACTCGTTTGAACGGGAGACGCAGCATCCGTCGTTGTTGGAGAGGACGGCCACCGGGCGTCCCACGAGGCGGCGGTTGAACACCCGTTCGCAGGACACGAAGAAGTTGTTTCCGTCGACAAGCCCGATCATCTCTTCCCCACGAATCGATGGATGCAGGCCGTGACCTTGCCGAAGTAGTCGAGTTCCTGCCCTGCGCGAAGACGGATTACGGGGTATGCCGGATTTGCCGGTTCGAGACGGATGCCAGCCTTGTCGCGGCGGTAGGTCTTCACGGTGAAATCACCGTCGACGCTTGCGATGATTACGTCGCCGTCCGCTGGACGGAGGGAGCGGTCGACAACGAGGAGGTCACCGTCGGAGATTCCCGCGCCAGACATCGAGTCTCCCTGGACCCGCACGAAGTAAGTGGCGGCCGGACGCTTCACCAGAAGTTCATTCAGATCAAGCGGCGGCTCCTGGTACTGCTCGGCCGGCGAGGGGAACCCCGCCACGACGGAACCGGAAACTTTAGCCTTCGCGCTCATTAAGGATATTATACCAAAAATCGGCTTAAATCACAAGAGTTGGCGCGTACCTTTGTGGCCTTTGTACACTTTGTGGCTAAAAACTCCTAAACTCCAAAACTCCCATAAGCGAAAGCAAGGCAACTGCGAAGCAAATGGAACTGGGTTGCGTAGTAAATTAAGCTAGACTACGTAGTAAATTGGAATCGACTACGTAGTAAATGAAGTTTGACTACGTAGTAAAACGGTATTTGCTTCTATCGCTTTGCCGCACGATTACGCAGGTCCGAGAAAAAGAACCTGAGCGACCAGACCAAAACGAGCAGATAGCCGAGAAGTTCGGTGGATTCTTCCACAAAACGTTTGCAGAACTGGATAAGGTCGCCCGTGCCAAACGCGCGCCAGAGCACTTTGTAGCCAATGATGCGCGAAAATCCCAAAATAATCAACAACCCGATGGCAAGTTCGGCGAAATTTTTGCCGGACGCGATTTTCTCGAGTCCGGATATGGCGGCATTGCGGCGAAAACCGGCGTAAACCAGCGCAAAAAGCGTCAATACCCCGACCGGAATCGTCCAAAAACTGTGGAATACGCCATCGAGAACGGCATCTTGCTCGCGAATGGCCATGTCGAGAAACAGCACCGCCGCGAGCATGAAGCCGGCGCCATTTTCGCGATCGCGCAACGCCATGGCCAGCAAAACAAGGCCAGACGAAAAAACGGCGGCAAACTGGCACCACTCGACCAGGCCAGATTCCGAGCACTTCTGCCCGAGAACGATGACATCAAGGAAAATCGCCGCCACCGCCGCCACGAAAGCGGCAAGTTCCGGCAGCATTTTCGCCGCTGCGCACAAAAAACGGACGGAGAGTTCTTTTGCGTGCGTCATTGCGCAAGGAGAGAGAGAAATTCCTCGCGGACCTTGGCGTCGGACCGGAAGGTCCCGAGCACGGCGGAGGTGGTCATTTCGCTATTCTGCTTCTCCACGCCGCGCATCATCATGCAAAGGTGCTTGGCGCGGATCACGACGCCCACGCCTTCGGCGCCGGTTTCGGCCATTACGGCATCGGCGATTTCTTCGGTCAGGCGCTCCTGGATCTGAAGCCGCCGCGCGAACATGTCCACGATGCGCGCGAGCTTGCTCACGCCCAGCACCTTGCCGGTGGAGATGTAGCCGATCGCGCATTTGCCGTAGAACGGCAGCATGTGGTGTTCGCAAAGGGAATAAAGTTCGATATCCTTCAAGATCACCATGTGGTTGGTGCCGCTCTTGAAGTGCGCGCCGTTGACGACCTTCTTGAGGTTCTGGCGATAGCCGCGGGTAAGGAACGAAAGCGATTTGGCGACGCGGTCGGGGGTTTTCAGGAGCCCTTCGCGCTCCGGATCTTCACCGAGCTCCACGATGAGTTCGCGGACAAGGGCGGCGATTTTCTTCTGGTCAGGCTCTTTTTGCATCGGCGATTCTCCTTGCGAGGGCGGGGAGTTGCGGGTCGCGGGCGCCGCAAGTCGCATACGCGCCATATTCGTGCGTCTTGGCCCATTCGAACGCTTCATCGAGCGAACCGATCGTTTCGGCGCGCTCGACGAGCCGAACGAGGTCGGTATTGTTGACGTCGCGCTTGGTGGTGCCGCCGGCGTCGTAGACCGGGAGGACGAGGAGTTTGTCGTTCGCCCTCAGCGTATCGTTGAACATGGCGGCAAGCGGCTCGAGCATTTTGCGCAAGGGCGCATAGCCGTGCGGACGCCAAATGACGCAAATCCCGTCTGCGTGTTCGCCCTGGATGGTCGTGAGCATCGCCCGGAGCTTCTCGGGGTTGTGGGCATAATCGTCGTAAACCCTGTCTCCGTGGCGCTGCAACCGGCGCTCGACGCCGCCAAAAGTCAAAAGCGCCGCCTTGGCTTTTTCTGCGTCGCACCCCAAGGCGACGGCCATCTTGAAAGCGAGGTAGGCGTTGTTGCGGTTGTGCCGCCCGGGGACGCTCGTATCCATCTCGCCGAAGTCCTTGCGCCCGTCGACGACCGGCCCCCTCACTCCGGAGATAAACGCATCGAAAACCTCGTCCATCTCCTCTTTGGAATAGTGGTCGGCGCTCGCATTGGTGATGATCGCCGCATACGGCGAAAAAGCGGTGAGCGACTTGTCGCTTTCGTCAACCTCCGCCACGGCGAATTCGCCATTCCCCGGGCGGACCGCGCCGCACCAGCCGGGAACATTGGCGCCATTTACGCAAAAGGGATCGAGCCCGCATTCGGCCAGCACATGCCCGAGCATGGCGGTGACCGTGGACTTGCCGCAAGTGCCGGCCACCGCCACGAGACGGTGGGCCGACAACACCTTGGACAACGCCCGCGCACGATGGGTAATCTCGATCCCCAAATCCTGCGCCTTGGCGATGCCGGGATTGGTCTGCTCGATAGCGGTGGAGACGACAACTTCTTCAGTGTCGCCGTCTATGCCGCTGCCGTCGTCCGGAAAACATTTGATCCCGAGCGACTCGAGAAATTTGATATTGGGGGTGGACAGGTCCCGGTCGGCGCCGGTCACCTCATGGCCTTTTTCCATGAGGGCGACCGCAAGTGCGGACATTCCGACGCCGCCGATTCCTATCAGATGCCGTTTCACGGCAAGGTTTTTCAGGCCTGCGCGTCAAGTTCGGCCATCGCCGCCTTGCGCGAAAGCTTGATGCGGCCGCGATCGTCGACGTCAAGGCACTTGACCTTGATCTTGTCGCCAACCTTGCAGACGCCTTCCATCGACTTCAGGAACTTGTCGGAGAACTCGCTGATGTGGCAGAGTCCGTCGAGTCCGGGCAGAATCTGCACGAACGCGCCGAAGTCCTTGATGCCGGTCACGGTGCCTTCGTAGATCTTGCCGGGTTCGGCGACCGCGCTTACCGAGCCAACCGCCTCCTTGGCGGCGTTCATCGACTCGAGCGAAGTGGCGAAGATCGAAACCTTGCCGTCGTCGTCGATGTCGATCTGGGCGCCGGTCGTCTCCACGATCGCGCGGATGTTCGAGCCGCCAGGGCCGATGAGCGCGCCGATCTTGTCGACGGGGATCTGCATCTCCTCGATCCGGGGCGCGTACTTGTTGAGTTCGGCGCGCGGAGCGGGAATGACCGTCTCCATGAAGTCGATGATCTTGAGGCGGGCGTCGTGGGCGGCCTTGACCGCGCCTTCGACGAGATCCCACGTAAGACCGCGAAGTTTGAGGTCTACCTGGAAGCCGGTAATGCCCTTGCGGGTGCCGCCAACCTTGAAGTCCATGTCGCCGCAGTGGTCTTCCGCGCCGAGAATATCGGTCACGAGCACCTTCTGGCTCTGGTCTTCATTGGTGAAGAGGCCGATCGAAATGCCGGCGACGGTGCGCTTGAGCGGGACGCCCGCGTCCATGAGCGCGAGGCAGCCGTTGCAGATAGACGCCATCGACGAAGAGCCGTTCGAGCCCATGATCTCGGAGACCACGCGGATCGAATACGGGAAATCGTCCGGGAGAACCTCCGCGATGGAACGCTCGGCGAGCGCGCCATGGCCGATTTCGCGACGGCCGGTGGAGCCGAGACGGCCCACTTCGCCGGTGCAGTACGGCGGGAAGTTGTAGTGGAGCATGAAGCGCTTGGACGGATCGCCGCCGGTGACGCTGTCGAGCTCCTGCGCATCCTTCTTGGTGCCGAGCGTGACGGTCGCGAACGACTGGGTCTCGCCGCGCGAGAAGATGGCGCTGCCGTGCAGGCGCGGCAGAACGCCGACCTGGGCGGAAAGCGGACGTATCTCGTGCTGGGCGCGGCCATCGATGCGAAGGCCCTTCTCAAGCACGTTCTTGCGCACGGTCTCGATCTCGAGCGCGTCGAAGAGATGCACGAAGCCGACCGCGTCGACCTCGGGCCACTTCTCGGAAACCTTCTTGAGGAGGTCTTCCTTGATCGCCGAAACCTTGCCCTGACGCTCGAGCTTGCCCTTGATGAGCAACGCCGCCGCGAGAGCTTCGCCGCCCTCCTGGCGCATGAAGTCCATCTTGTCGGCAGGCTGCGGAATATCCTTGATATCCTTGTCGGGGAGGCCGAGCGCACGGCGCATCTCGATCTGGAGATCGATGATCTTTTCGACTTCCTCGTGGGCTCGCTTCAATGCCGCGATGAAATCTTCATCGCTGATTTCCGCCGCCGAGCCCTCCATCATGAGGAACTTGCCGCGAAGACCGGCATAGAGAAGATCGATGTCGCTCTTGGCCTTCTGCTCGTGAGTGGGGTTGATCACCCACTCGCCGTTCACGCGGCCGATGCGCACGCAGCCGATCGGGCCCATGAACGGAATCTCGCTGATGTGGAGCGCCGCCGAAGCCGCGTTCACCGCGAGGAAATCCGCCTCGCGGGTTCCGTCGCACTGGATGAGCGTGGAATTGACCTGGACGTCGTTGTAGTAGCCGTCGGGGAAAAGCGGACGGATCGGACGGTCGCACATGCGCGCCGTGAGGATCTCCTTGGACGTAGGACGCGCCTCGCGCTTGAAGAAGCCGCCCGGGAACTAGCCCGCCGCGTAGAACTTCTCGCGATACTCGCACTGGAGCGGGAAGAAATCGATCCCTTCGCGCGGAGTATCGGTATTCGTCACCGCCGTAAAGACGGTGTTGTCACCGTAACTCACGGTGACCGCCCCTGCCGCCTGACGCGCCAGGAGCCCGGTCTCGATCACGAGGTCCGTCCCCGCGATGTCGACCTTGAACTGCTTTGTGTTTTCCATTTACTTTTTTCTTGTTTACTGTTTGTAAACCCGTTTAGCGCCTGAGGCCGAGCTTCTTGATGAGCTCCTTGTAGCTCTCTTCGTTTTCGCGCTTGAGATAGGCGAGGAGGTTGCGGCGGTTCTGGACCTTGCGGAGAAGCCCGTAACGCGAGCTGTGGTCCTTGTGGTTCGCCTTGAGGTGGGCGGTAAGCGCCTCGATCTCCTTCGTGAGAATCGCGATCTGGACCTCGCTGGATCCCGTATCGTTCTCGTGACGCTGGAACTCGGCCTTGATGGCAGACTTGTCGATCTTCATCTTTTACTTCTTTCTTTATATGACCGCAAACCGGGAAGCCGGGAATCCCAACCTCCAACGACGGAATGCAGATTGTGGTGAATTATACCAAAAATCGGCCAAAACCGCAAGCGCTTTTTGAAAAAGATTGAAAAAGGGGGAAATTAAGCCCAGTGATTCTACCTATTGACACAAAAGGGGGTAAAGAGCCTTATACCGCAAGCTCTACGGCGAGAACATTGCGATTGGAGATACGATTGTAAGCGATTGCCGCGGCCATGCGCTTCACCATCATGATCCCAAGCCCGCCTATCGCGCGCGCGCTTGCCGGGAGGGTGGTATCAGGATCTGCATGCGCGAGCGGATCGAACGCCTTTCCGTCGTCGGAGAATGTTATCTTGACGCGCGACGGCCCCTGGAGAAACTCCAATTCGACCTCGAAATTCGAAGCGTCGGAATGCTTGACGACATTTGAAGCGATTTCATCGAGCACGATATGCAGCTTCGCCGATTCCGGACTTGTTGCGCGGCCAAGGCTTTCGAGCGTCTCGTCCAAGAACGCGGAAGCCTCGGCGACACCTTGCTGCGTAGGCGCGAAACGGCGAGCGCGCTTAGAACCGTTGTAGCGCACGATGAGCTGAGTGCAGTCGTCCGCCTGTTCCACGCCAAGCGCGTGCGCCTTGATGCAAGCGAGAACCGCACCGAGAATAGGCGATTTGGAGTCGGCGGAAAAGATCGGCGTGCCATTTGCGACCAAGCCGTCGATGTCTTCCATCAGCCGCTCTTCGCCGAAGAGTACGTTTTCGCGGTCCGGCTGCTCGGTTATGCCGTCCGTGTAGAGATACAACGCGTCGCCCGGCTTGAGCTCAAATGTTTCGCTCCTGTATTTGATGCCCGGCATTACGCCGAGCACGACGCCCGGCTTGCTGCGGAAATAGCTTGCGTGACGACCTCCGGCATCGCCGGACGCAGATACAAGAAGCGGAGGATTGTGCCCCGCGTTCACATAATTGACGACTCCGGTCTCAAGATCTATCTCCCCGATCCATGCCGTAACGAACATGTTGGCGCCATTGTCGCGGCTAAGGGCTTCGTTCGCCTCCGTCACGACCTCCGCCAGCGGCTTGCCGGTCTGGGCGATACCCTTGATCGAAGCCTTGGCGCGCATCATGAAGAGCGCGGCGGGAATACCCTTGCCGCTCACATCCGCAACCAGGAATATGACCTTGGAGGAACCCGAGAAATAGAAATCGTAGAAATCGCCGCCCACGTCCCTTGCGGTAACCATGGAAGCGAAGATATCGATCCTGTGCTCGCCGGGGAAAGGCGGGAAGGTGCGCGGAATGGCGCTTTCCTGGATTTCTGACGCCATCGCCATCTCTTTGGCGACCTGGGCGGCAA
>JBGURT010000106.1:0-4371 GCA_045132115.1 Kiritimatiellia bacterium | reverse complement strand
CGGCCGCACAATCTTGAGCGCACTTTTCACCCAACTAGGGAAATCGAGAGGGTTGTAGATGAGAACATCGTTCTCCGCAACTTCCCGCTCCGCCATCTTCCATCCGGTCGAGCTCGTCGTGGAAAAGCAAAACCGCACGCCTGGAGATTGCCGCCGCCATTCGCGCATCAGCTGACCCGCGACCTGCACCTCGCCTACAGAAACGGCATGGATCCAAATCCAACCGTCGTGCGATTTCAGCTTGTGCAGAACATCTTGCGGGTAAAGCGCAAATCGGTCGCCCATCCTTGCGCGATACCCGCCGCGCCTAAACATCCTCATCAGGAATCCAGGCAGCAAAAACGGATACACAACGCCGAAGACGGCGTTATACAGTATCCACTTCATCAATTCTTGAGCGAACCGAAAGGCGAAAGCGTCGTGCCCGGCTCGACGTCCTTGAGGACGGGCGTGCCGGCGCAAACCATCGCGCCCTTCCCAACCTTCATCGACGGCGCGGTGCAGCTGTTCGCGCCCATGAGAACATCCTCTTCAAGCACCGTGTGGCCGGAGAGGGTTACGCCGGGGCAGATATTGCAGAAATCCCCGACGACCGAGTCGTGGCCTACTCCCGCACGCGCATTGATGATCACGAATTTGCCGATGTCCGTGCCCACGCTGACCACCGCCTCGCAAGCGATATAGGTACCGTGACGGAATTCGGTCGTAGGCGAAACCTGCGCCGAAGGATCGATCAGCGCCGGAAAATCGTGTCCGCGCAAACGCTTGTATATCTCGCGGCGGATCGCATTGTCGCCGATCGCCACGAACACCGAAGCGCCGGGGTAATCGCGCGACGCCTGTTCGCAACTGCCGAGCATGGGATAGCCCTCGAAGTTGCCTTTGGCTTTGGCGGGATCGTCATCGGCAAAGCCGATAACATTCCACAAAGGCTGCTGTGACGCCTTGTTGATGCGCTCTACGGTCCACACCGCCTCGCGGCCAAGACCGCCTGCTCCAACGATGAACAGATCTCTCATGTCAGTTTTCTCCTTTGAACTCTAACATTGTATCATATTTTGGGTGGTTTATGCCAGCAAAATCTAAATATTTTTTTACTGTGAGATACAGGATTTTGGCGTCGAGAGCAAAGCTCCGGTTGTCCACATACCATACGTCGAGCTCGAATTTCCGCTCCCAATCGATTGCGTTTCTGCCGTTTACCTGGGCCCACCCGGTTATTCCCGGCAAGACTTCAAGCCGTCTTTTCTGGAAAGCGCTGTAGCGCGGCAAATATCTTTCGGGCAAGGGTCTGGGACCGACAAGACTCATTTTCCCGGAAAGCACATGCAGAAGTTGCGGCAGCTCGTCAATTGAGAGTTTCCTCAGTATTTTGCCGCATTTTGTGAGCCTTTCGGCATCAGTCCCTTCACCTTCGCGCATGGTGCGTAGCTTTATGAACCTGAATGGTTTGCCGCCTTTCCCGGACCTCGCGGAAACGAAAAACACCGGCCGTCCCATCGTCAGCAAAACCGCCGCCGCGCCAAGAAGGAGCACGGGAATCCACAACCACGCGAAGGCGACCGCAAGCAGGATATCGAAGAGCCGTTTCATCATTTTGCCGTCGCGAGGAGCGTGCCTTTCGCGAGGCGGATGGCTAGTTCCTGTCCGCGCCCGACCGCATCCGCATCTTTCACTACCGAGCCATCCGAGGCCGTCACGAGGGCATAGCCGCGATCCAGCACCGCATACGGCGACAGCATCGCCAGTTTTGCCGAAAGCCTCTCGAAGAGCGAAGTCGTGCGTTGCTCGTAAAGTTTAAGCGACGAAACGAGTGAATCTGAAAGATGATCCAGCCGCTGCGCGAACCACTCGCCTTTCTTCTCGAGCGAACTAGCCATCGACGAAAGCAGATTGGACAGCTTCTCTTTTTCGTGCGTGAGTTCAGGCACAGCGATCTCCGCCGCGATCGAAGGCGTACCCGCTCTGCGGTCCGCGGCTAATTCGGCCAGAGCGAAATCGCTTTCATGTCCAATTGCGGCTATGAGCGGGACTTTGCTCGCGGCGATCGCCCTCACCAGCGTCTCGTCGTTGAAGCAGAAGAGATCCTCGAAACTGCCGCCGCCGCGCGCGACGATCAAAAGGTCGGGGATCCACTCCGTGTTGAAATATTCGATTCCCTTCATCACGCTCGCGGGGGCTTCGGCGCCTTGCACCACACAAGGGAAAAGCCGGATGTGCAACTCCGGGAAACGCCGCGTGAGCACGCGCACCATATCGTGGATCACCGCGCCGGATTCGCTTGTGCAAATTCCGATTTTACGCGGCATCGACGGAAGTCTTTTCTTGCGCGATTCGTCGAAAAGCCCTTCTTTCTGGAGCTTTTCCTTAAGCTCCAGATACTTCTGCATGAGGTCGCCTTCGCCGAGCAGTTTCATGCGTCTTACGATAAACTGGTAATTTCCGCGCGGCGGATACACGCCTACTGCGCCACGAACCTTTACTTTTGATCCGTCCTTGAAAAGCGCCGCCTGCGGACAGGCGCCAAGCGATCCCGCGAACATCACCGCGGAGATTTGCGCGCCTTCGTCTTTTAGCGTGAAATAGGCATGACCCGAAGGATATACTTTCCATCCGGAAATCTCGCCTTCTACATCTACCTGCGGGAAATCACCCTCGAGCTTGCGCTTGATTTCGTTCGTCAGCTGCGAAACGCTGTAAGTCATTTCAGCGCCGCCCTTCCTTCACCGCACGAATACCAACCGAAAATATGGTCCCTACCGCGAAGAACGCGCTAAGCATGTTCGTGCCACCATAGCTGAAGAACGGTAGCGCCATACCCTTGGTCGGCAAGACCCGGCTCACTACGCCAAGGTTGAACATCGCCTGGAAGAAAATTATGAACGCCATTCCCGAAGCGAGATATTTCCCCAGCCGGTCCGGAGAATGCATCGCAATATATGTGGAAATGAAGAAAAATGCCGTAAAGAGAAACAGCACGGCGAGAGAAAACCCAAGCCCCAACTCTTCCGCGCCGATTGCGAATATGAAATCGGTATGGGCCTCGGGAAGATACATTTGCTTTTGCATCGATTGCTGCAGCCCCACCCCGGCCGCTCCGCCGTTTTTGATCGCGACAAGCGACTGGCGCGACTGATAGTCTGCACGTTGCGCCGCAGGATCAAGCGGCTCGTCGGCAGCCTCGCCATTTACATTTGCCATAGCTGGGAATACCGCCGCGACAAACGCGGCGATGCGCGCCATGCGGTTTGCATTCTGCGAGACATAGTAGCAAAAGCCGGCAAGACCCACGAGCCCGAACATTCCAAGATGAGAATACCGCACACCGGAAAGAAACATCACGAGCATTCCCGCGCATGCCACCACCATGGCAGACCCGAAGTCCGGCTCCTTGAGGACCAACGCCGCCATGATTCCCCAGATTATGGTCATGGGGATTGCACCGCGCCGGAAAAGTTCCACCCGCCACGCAATCTTGTCGGCGTATGCCGCAACGCAGATTACCGCGGCGAGCTTGGCGAGTTCTCCGGGCTGAAGATTGAAGAAGGCGAGATTTATCCAGCGCCTGGAACCGTTGATGGGCCTAGTGAAGAGAACCGCAACCAGAAGCGCCAAGATCGCAATGTAGAAGAATATCGTGAGCGCAGGCACTTGACGCCATTTGCGGTAGTCGAAAAGCGCAACCGCAACCGCGACGACAAGCCCCATCGCACAATATATCGCCTGGCGCTTTATGAAGAAATATTCGTCATGGTGAATACGCGCGGCATTCACACCTCCGGCGGAAGATAAAACAATCAGGCCCAGGATTGCGATCGACGCAACCACCAGGCCCAATGCAAAGAGCGCTCCTTTGCGCACTTCGGATCCGGCCGTTTACAGGCTCTCGAGCGGAATCTTGATCACCTGGCCGGGCATGAGCGAATCGCCTTCGCCAAACCCGTTGAGCTCGCGCACCTTCTGCGCAGATACGCCGAACTGGATGGAGATGCCGGCGATATCATCGCCCTCGACCACCGTATAATCCTGCGTCGCCTCGACGACCGGCGCCACAACCGGCTCGGCCTGCTCGATTGTCTCGGGAGCACCCTCTTCGATCACCGGCTCCACGCTCTCGACTTCCTTGGCGGCATCCTGCTTGGCCTCATCCTGCTTGGGCGCGATAGTAAGCGGAGCGGCTTCCTTCTTCTCTTCCTTAGCCACTGGTTCGGTCTTGGCCGCGGCTTTGCCCGCCGGGACCTTGAGCTTTTGGCCGATCTTCACCACGTTGGATTTGAGATTGTTGAGCTGCTTGAGCTGACGGATGTTGATGCCGTGGCCGTAAGCGATCTTGCCGATCGTGTCTCCAGCCTTGACGACATACTCTTCGGT
>JBGURT010000105.1:0-16370 GCA_045132115.1 Kiritimatiellia bacterium | reverse complement strand
GTGTGCGCTCTTATATCGTAAAGTGTGCGCTCTTCTATAGTGAAGTGTGCGCACTTCTCAAGCTTTCATTCGCAAGCAATCTTCTTTTCATACCCAAGCGGGTATTTTTTCATAGGGAATGCCCGAAAGCGCGGACTTGTTCGCGGTCGTCGAAGGGATGTTTGACGCCCTTTATCTCTTGGGTCGTTTCATGCCCCTTGCCGGCGATTATCACGACATCGCCCTCTTGGGCCATGTCAAGCGCCTCGCGGATGGCGACAGCGCGGTCTTCGGCCACCTCAAGAGGATTTTTCTTCATCCCTGCGAGGATGTCGTGGATAATGTCGAGCGGATTCTCGCTCCTGGGGTTGTCGCTCGTCACAATCACATTGTCGGCAAGGCGCGAACAAACCTCGCCCATCAATGGGCGTTTCATTGGGTCGCGGTCGCCGCCGGCGCCGAAAACGACCCACAATTTCCCCTTGCAGAATTTACGGGCGGCGGAAAGAACTTTCTCGAGCCCGTCGGGAGTATGGGCGAAATCGACGAATACCCGCGCCTTGGAGGCGCTCGGCACTTCTTCAAGCCTTCCCCAGCGCGGCGCCAAGAGCGGAATCGCGGACTGGATAGCCTCCCGGTTCGCGCCTGCGGCCTCGGCGAGCGCGGCGGCGACGAGCACATTGCTCTCGTTGTATTCGCCAACGAGCCTAAGCCCGGAAAGATCGTATCCGGGTTCGCGACGCGTCACGGGAATCACATTCAAGGGAAGCGTCTTTATCGCCGCATACATGCGATCGCAGTTTTCGCCATCAAGACACACGACGAACGGCGCACCGGGCGTCGCGGCGGCAATTTGTTCGGCGAAGGAGAGTTTCACGCGGAAATACTCCTCCATCGTCTTGTGGTAGTCGAGATGGTCCTCGGAAAGATTGAGGAACGCGCCGCCCGAAAAGACGGTATCGCCCGTGCGGTGCTGGTGAATCGCGTGGCTGGAAACCTCCATCACGCAATTTGCCGCCCCGTTGGACTCCATCTCGCCGAAAATCTCCTTTAGCTGAACCAAGGGCGGCGTCGTGTAGCCCGTGTAGAACCGACGCGAAAGCGTGTTCACCTCGACCGTGGTGATGTATGCCGCCTTGAGGAACTCTGCGGCAATCCAAGTCGTCGTGGTCTTGCCGTTCGTGCCGGTTATGCCGTAAATCTTCAATCCCTTACTCCGCTGAAAGTCGCGAAACGCTGTGCGGCAAGCGCCTTGAACTTGGCGCCGCGTCCGCCGTTCACGAACGGATCGATGGAAATCCCGCCCCGCGCGGCGAATTTCCCGAACACTTCCATGTATTTTGGCTTGAGGAGTTTGTCGAGATCGTTGTAGATGATATTGATCACATCCTCGTGGAAATCGCCGTTGTTGCGGAAGCCGAAAAGATAAAGCTTGAGCGACTTGGATTCCACCAGTTTTTCGCCCGGCACAAAGCGGATTGTGAGCGTGGCGAAATCGGGCTGGCCCGTCTTGGGGCAAAGCGTCGTGAATTCCGGCGCGGTGAATGTTACCCAGTAATCGTGTTCAGGGTGCCTGTTGCCGAAAGCGTCCAAAACCGTGGGATCGTATTCAAGCGGCGCCTTGGTGGTTTTGCCAAGCGTCTTGAGTCCATCAAGATCGTTTCTCATTTAGGTTTCCTCCAAATGGTGATTTTGGTTTTCCCGTATTTGCGCTCCTTGAGGAGTTCCCAAGTACCAGGGGCTCGGGGGTCGGGTTTCGGGTCTCGGGGAACGGGGAACAGGGAGCCGGTTTCGGCAACGAAAATGCCGCCCGGTTCTATGGGCATTGTCGCCATGAGCGCTTCCAAGCCGCGTTCTTCGGCAAGCGCGTAGGGAGGGTCGGCAAAGACGAGATCGAAGGTTTCGCCGCCGCCAGAGAATTTGAAGGCGTCGGCGACGACCACGCGGGCTTCGAGCCCCAGTTCCTTGAGATTTGCCGAAAGCGTTCGCGCGTGCTTGGGGCTTTGCTCGACGAACACCGCGCTCTTGGCGCCGCGGCTCAAGGCTTCTATTCCAAGCGACCCCGAGCCCGCAAAAAGATCGAGGACCCTGGCGCCTGGCACGACCGCCTGAAGCATAGAGAACAGCGCCTCGCGCACCCGGTCTTGGGTTGGCCGCACGAGGTCGGTATCCGGGACTTTAAACGTCCTGCCGCGCAGCGTGCCGCCTGAAATCCGCATAGCCCTTGTTCCGGAGTTTGCAACTCGGGCATTTGCCGCAGCCGGAGCCGGGTATGCCGTTGTAGCAAGTGAGCGTTTCGTTCTCGATAATGTCAAGAATCCCCAGCTTTTCGGCAAGCGCCCATTCTTCGGCCTTGGTCGTATGCATGAACGGGGTGACGATTTTGACCGGGAAATCGAGCGCGAGGCGTATCGCCTTTTGCTGGGCCTTGATGAAATCTTCGCGGCAGTCCGGATAGCCGGAGAAGTCGGCCTCGCTCACCCCGGTCATGACTTCCGTGGCGCCAAGCGTCTTGGCCCAAACCGCAGCCGCAAGCAGAAAGAACGCATTGCGCCCTTCAACGACGGTATTAGGACACTTCTCGCCCTTCTTGCGCCCGATTTTCGCGCCCGGCGTCATGAGCGCATTGGTCGTGAGGTCGCGATAGAAGCCAAGCTTGACGAGCTTGTGCGTCTTGACGCCAAAGCGCCGTGCAAGGCGCTTGGCGAATTTCGTTTCGAGCGAATGGCGCTGGCCGTACTCGAAGGTTATGGCGGCGGTTTCGTCCGCACCATGTTTTTTCACGGCGAGCGCGAGGCAAGTAGCGGAGTCTTGCCCGCCGCTCAAAACGACGACACACTTCATCCGTGGTGTTACTCCTCGGCCGCCCCGGAAGCGGATGCGGCGCCAGAGCCAGAGGAAGCGGCGCCCGCAGACGCGGCCTTCGCCTCCTTCTCTTCGCGCAGGCGCTGAATCCGCTCGGAAACGGTTTCAGACTTCTCGACCGACTTCTTGGGATGGTCCTTGCCTTTGAGCTTCGTATGCTGGCGGCAATACGCCTCGGCGGAGAGTTTGTCCCAGGTGAGCGGTTCGTCGACCGATGCCTTGGGCATCGACTCCAGCGTCTGGTTCATGCAGTTGGGGGCGTGGCAAGTGTGTTCTTTGCAGAATTTGCCTTTATTGAGCCGCTCGTTTTTGCAGGCGATTTTTTCGAGCAACGCATCTTCGGAAAGATTGGCGAAGAGCTGGCCTGCGCCTTCGTTGATGCGCGGGCAGAAGCGGTTGCACGCATGGGCGTTGCAATAATACCACACGACGCGCGGCGGCTCGCGCTTCTCCTGCTGCTGTCCGGGCACGAAGTAGTCGGGTTGCTT
This sequence comes from Kiritimatiellia bacterium, assembly GCA_045132115.1. Lineage (GTDB taxonomy): Bacteria > Verrucomicrobiota > Kiritimatiellia > RFP12 > UBA1067 > UBA1067. Next base: position 13,038 of record JBGURT010000105.1, on the reverse strand, counting down.
TTGCTGCGCCCAACCGGGCAGCCCCCCAACCTTTACCGCCTTGTTGCAACCTTCAGTGGCGCAAGTGTGGCGCTCGCAGAAGTTGGACTTTTCCATCGCCTCGTCGTGGCACTGGGACATGCGGCACAGAGCCGCAATGATAATCGTGCAGAGCATGCTTTTCCCTTTCCTGGATTTGTTTTATGCTTAGACCGAAAGATAACGCCCTTCTTTGATCGGGTGCGGCGCCGGCAATTCCATGTCCGCATAGCCAAGCGCGAGATGCCCTATCCCGATCCATTCTCCTTCAAGTCCGGCACGCTTGAGGATTTCCTTGCCGAGCGGCGTTTCCATCTCTTCGCGGGCGCGATGGATCCAGCACGACGCAAGCCCCAGTTCGTGAGCTTTGAGCATCATGTTGCCCATCGCGAGCGCACCGTCGTACACTGCGGTATCGGCGGCGGTGTTCGCCACCACGAGCAGCATGACTGGAGCGAGATAGAACGGATCCGGCAGCCGCCCGGGTGGCGGCGGTCCCATGATCTCCGCATTAAGCTTGCGGATTCGCGCTTGCAAATCCTTGTCGTCGATGCGGATTATGGCGCTGGATTGGCGATTGCGCCCTGTCGGGGCTTCGAGCCCCGCCTGCACGACCGCGTCAACGAGCTCGCGCGGCGGCGTTTTGTCCGCGACAAACCTGCGGATCGAACGCCGCGTGCGCACGATTTCGTCGAATGTCATTTCAGCGGGCCTCCGTCGCCTTGATGCGGTCCCAAGCGCGGTCGTAAAGAGCCTTGACTTCGGGACGCTCGTCGAAGCTCCTGATGACCTGGCCGTAGGCGATTACTTCGTCGGGCAGGACGATGAGCGCGCGGTAGTCTTCGTCGAGCGCGTCGATGCCGGGCTTCACGGGATTGGGGCCGCAGATGTACTCCATGTTCGCCTGGGCGACTTCACCGTCGTAAATGTGGTTGATGAACGCATGGGCGAGCTCGGGCTGCGGGGCGTCCGCGGCGATCACCATTTCGTCGAACGCGATCGCATAGCCCTCTCTGGGCAGCGCGAACCCGATGTCGTCGCGCGCCGGAGCGCCGGCTTCTTCATCCCCGACGATCACTTGCGTAGCGTCGGTGGAATAGCCGTGGCCCACGAAAGTGGCGCCGGAGGCGACTTCGGTCTTGTAGCTTTCGGAGTCGAACTTGCGCACGTTCGGGCGCCACTTGAGGACCTGCTCGACAGCGGCATCGATCTCCGCGGCATTGTCGGAGTTGATCGAATAGCCAAGATACATGAGGCCCGCGCCTATCACTTCGCGCTGGTCGTCAAGCAACGAGATCTTGCCGCGCAACGCATCAACGCCGAGGATCGACCAGCTCGCGATGCTGGCTTCCGAAGGAATCTTGTCCTTCAGATACATGAAGCCGGTGTAGGTTACGGCGTAGGGAACGCTGTACTTGAACGAGGGGTCGAGAATCTGCGCGGTGAAGCGCGGATCGAAATTCTGGCGGACATTGGGGAGCTTGGAGTGGTCGAGCTCGACAATCATCCCTTCGCGGGCCATGGTGGCGATCTGGTAGCTGGACGGCATGATGATGTCGTAGCCTGTGCCGCCTGCTTTGAGCTTCGCGTACATAGCCTCGTTGGAATCGAAGGTGTCGACAACGACCGTGCAGTCGTTCGCCTCCTCGAACGCCTGGATCACTTCAGGCGCGATATAATCGCTCCATGTATAGATGTGGAGTTCCTTCTTCTGTTCGCAACCTGCGAACACGAGCGCGGCCAACGCGAGGGGAACGAGTTTCTTCATTTTTCTTATTTACCTTTCTTGATTGGGGTCTGTTTGCCTGAAATCAGTTTGCTTAGTCCCACGAGGACGCAAGTGAAGATGAGCATCAGCGTGGAGAGCGCAAAGACCGTGGGGAGGTTGCGGCTGTGCTTCGTCATGGAGCTTACGTACGTCGGGAAGGTGTTCGTCCCCGCGCCGTTCACGAAGCTCGTGATGACCACGTCGTCGATTGAAAGCGTGAAGGCGAGAAGCCCGCCTGCGATTATCCCGGGGAGGAGAATCGGGAGCTCCACATGGAAAAACGCGTACCACGGCCCTGCGCCAAGATCGTATGCCGCCTCGGTAATGCGGTCGTCGAAGTCCTGCAGACGCGCCAAGACCGTCATCACCACATAGGATACGCAGAACGTCACATGGGCGATGAGGATGGTCCAAAACCCGCAATCCACGCTCATCGCCACGAAAAGCATGAGGAGCGAAATGCCGATCAGAATATCCGGCATGATAAGCGGAGTATAGACGAGCGCATGGTGGATCGATTGCAGACGTCCGCGGAAGCGGTGGAGCGCCAGGGCCGAGGTCGTCCCGAGGACGCAGCTTATCAATGTAGCGAGGCCCGCGATCGTGAGCGACAGCCAGAACGACTGCATCAGGCTCTTAACCGAGTAGTCGCCCGTGAAAATGAGCCGGTACCACTTGGCGGTAAAACCGATGAACTCGCCTTTGGAGTCGAAGAACGACATGGAAATGCCGTTGGGGATGAAGCCGTACACGACCACGAGAATGATCGGGATGTAAAGAAACGCGAGCGAAAGCGCGAGAACGACAGTGGCAAAGAGCGAACGCTTCATCTTCACACCCTCCCTACCATGGTTCGCGCGGTCTGCTCCTCGAGCCGCTTGCGCCCGATCGCATCCTGGCGCTTCTTCCACCACATAGCCACCGCGATCGGCACCAAGACGCTGACGGCCATGAGCGTCGCGAGCGCGGAAGCGTGGGGGATGTTGCGGTTCTGGATTGCGCGCATGAAAATCTTGTTGCCGATCAAAACGCAATTCGTGCCGCCGAGCATTTGCGGGATTACGTAAGATCCTATTGCGGGGATGAACACCATGAGAATGGCGGAAACAACGCCCTGACGGATCCCCGGAATGAAAATCTTGCGGAAGGCGTAGAACGGCCTGGCGCCCAGATCGCGCGCCGCCTCCAGAAGCGAGAAGTCGAACTTCTCCGCCGCCGTGTAAATAGGCATGATCGCAAACGGCAGGAACGAATAGACGGAAACGAGCACCACCGCCGCCTCGCTGTCGAGAATCGTGGAACTCGCAGGGTCTATCGGGCCGGAACCCGCGAACCCAAGCCACACGAAAAAGTCCTGCAGGAAGCCGGGCAGCCAGTCGAACAGCCACGCACGGACGCGCAGAAACACGAAATAGCAGCTCTGCAGCCAGCCCTCCGGGTGAAGCATCGTCTTCCACGCGAAAACGCGCACCACGAAACTCGTCCAGAACGGCAGCATTATCGAACCCGCGATGATCGCGCGCCAACGCTGCGGCATTCTGGCTATCGCGTATGCGCACGGAAGCGCGAGCAAAATGCACCACACCGTAACCTCGAACGAAATCCTGAGCGTATTCCACACGATCGCAGGATAGTCGGGATCGACAAGCTCGCGCCAGGTATCAAGGCTCCACTCGCCGACGCCGCCGTTGGCGGTGTGGCCATGGAAAGTGAACGCGAGGACGATAATAGCGGGAATCGCGAAAAAGAGCGCCAGCCAGGCGAACCCGGGGAGCGTGAGCCCCGCTTCTTTCTTCGTCACCTTCACTGCTCCACCTCGACCATGTAGCCGTCATCCGGGTGCCACCACATGAACACTTCGTCGCCCCAGGTAATGGTTTCCTGGTCCAAGAGGAAGCGGCTGTGCGGCTTCATCGACTGCACGAGAAGATTGCCGCTCGTGACCCAGTATTTCGTGTACACGCCTTGGTATACGATATCCTTCACCTTCGAGGGGAAGATATTGATCGAAGCGCCCTTCTCCGGCAACGGCGGATTCAGGGTCACGCGGATTTTCTCCGGACGCACCGAAAGCGAAACCGACTGGCCGACCTTGAGATTCTTGTCGTTGAACGCCTTTATCTGCGGAAAGCCCTCGACCGCGAGATAGCAATAATCGCCGTCGATGGCGGTGATTTCGCCCTCGAAGAAATTGGTGTCGCCAATGAAACTCGCGACAAAACGCGACGCCGGAGCCTCATATATCTTGGCAGGGCCGTCGAGTTGCTCCACCTTGCCCTTGTTGATCACGGCGATGCGGTCGGAAAGGCTCATCGCCTCGCCCTGGTCGTGGGTTACGTACAAAAAGGTAATGCCAACCTGGTCGTGGATCGTGTCGAGCTCGATGAGCATGTGCTGACGGAGCTTGAGGTCCAGCGCGGCAAGCGGTTCGTCAAGGAGGAGCACGCTAGGCCGGTCGACTAGCGCGCGGGCGATCGCCACGCGCTGTTTCTGTCCGCCCGAGAGTTGGCTGGGGTACTTCCACGCCTGATCTGAAAGCTGGATCATCTCGAGAATGCCGTCAACCGCTTCTTCGATTTCCGCCTTGGGCTTTTTCGCGAGTTTCAGCGAAAATGCGATATTGTCCCAAATCGTCATCGTCGGGAACAAGGCGTAATTCTGGAAAACCGTGTGGATTCGCCTCTGGTTTGGCGGCAAATCCGTAATATCCTTGCCTTCGAGGTATATCCTGCCCGAGTCGGGACGCTCGAATCCGCCGAGCATTCTGAGAAGCGTCGTCTTGCCGCAACCGGACGGTCCCAAGAGCGAGAAAAACTCGCCTTTGCTTATTGAAAGCGAGACGTCATTCACCGCCGTCATGGCGCCGAAACGTTTCGTCACGTGATCGAAAACAAGGAAGTCGTTCATGAGGGTGTATTATATAAAATATCACCCGCAAATGCAATACCAAAAAACAAAAAATTTTCAGCCTGGATTTTTCAGCCGACGACCAGTTCTTCGGAGGGGAAACGGATGCGCCGCTGCGTCTCGCGATTACCGATCATCATAACGACCGACAGTGCGCCGAGCCGCCCGGCGAACATCGCCGCCATGATGCAGATTTTTCCGGACAGCGAAAGGCTTTGGGTAGTGTCTCCCATCGAGAGTCCGGTCGTGGTGATTGCAGAACATACCTCGAAAAACAAGGCGTCGGTGGCGATACCGCGGCCGTCTTCGGTGAACAAGAGTATCCCCATCGTAAGCGTGACAAGTACAGAGAGCGCCACGAAAATGACGATCGATTCGCGCACGATATCGATTGGCACCACGCGCTTGGAGATGATCGTCTCATGGTCGCCGCGGCACAAAGCCGAAACCGTATATACCAGCACCGCGAAAGTGGTCACCTTGATTCCCGCGGCGGCGGAACCCGGAGCTCCCCCGATGAACATCAAGACTTCGTACATCAGTCGCGTGAGCGGTTTGAGGGATTCGGTAGGCACGATGCAGAACCCGCAAGTTCTTGGCGTCACGGCCTGGTAGAACGCGGAGGTGAGCTTCTTCGCCGCGCCCATTCCCGCGAGCGCGCCGTTCCATTCGAGCAGCAGGAAGCCGACAAAAGCCACAACGAGCAGATATGCGGTAACCCGCAACACGACGCTGCTCTGGAGCGAAAGCCTGCCGCGACCGCCGGACGAACGGCGGACGAACTTGAAGGTGAGGAGATTGAAGAGCACTAGAAAACCGACAGAACCCAATATGGTTTCGATCCCCAGCGTGACCACGACAAACGGGTCGTCGGCAAAGGCGGCGATCGACCCGGGGAGAATCGAAAAGCCGGCGTTGCAAAATCCCATGACCGAATAGAATACCGCGAGATATACATCCTTGATGCGCCAATAAAGCGCCGCCGCGCCTAAAGCCTCGAACGCGAGAGTAGAGCCTACGACCCAGACGATGAGCGCCTTGAGACCCTTCACCTGCTCCACGCCGTATGCGTTCATGAGCGAAAATTCCGAAGAAAGCGAAAGTCTGCGGCCGATTGCTATCATGAGGAAGGTTCCGCACATCATGAGCCCGAGACACCCCAGTTCCACGAGGACGAGAATGGCGATTTGCCCGGTGCGCGAAAAAACGGCGGCGATATCCACTACCGAAAGCCCCGTCACGCACACCGCAGAACATGCGGTGAATAGCGAACTTGTCGCGTCGCCCCACGCTCCGTCTGCGCGGCATTGCGGCATGGCGAGCACGAACGATCCGGCGGCTATCAGCGCAAGGAAGCTTAACGCGACGGAAAACTTGCCTTTCATGCGCGCTCCTTGAGCCACAGCGCCCAGATCGAGGCCTCGTAGAGGAGGCAAAGGGGAACGGCCATGAGAATCTGGCTCATCGGATCGGGCGGCGTGAGAAACATCGCAAGCGCAAACGAAATGACGATCGCAATCCTGCGCTTTTCGCGCAGCGCGGCGGACGAGACCATCCCGAAGAGCCCGAGCACGAACAAAACGAGCGGCATCTGGAAAACGAGCCCAAAGGCGATGATCGTCTTGAGCGCGATGGAAATGTAGCCTTCTATCCTTACCGTCTGGACGGAAAGCCCCACCCAGGAATTGATCCCGGAAAACGCCTTGACGACGAGCGGCAAAGTCTTGGCGTACGCGAGCGACACTCCGGAGAGGAAGAGAAACGACCCTGCCGCAAGAACGGCGAGGACAACCGTCTTTTCTTTTCTGGCAAGGGCAGGGAAAACGAAGCGCAAAATCGCGTAGACGATAAACGGGAACGCGAGCGCGGTGCCGCCCCAGATGGCGATGTCCATGGCGACGGAAAAGCCGCTTGTGAGGTCCAGCCCCTGGAGCAGACCTTCGATCTCCTTGGCCGGCGAAGTGATGAAAGCGAAAACGCGCGGCGCGAAAATCCCCGCAACGATCGCACAGACGAACCAGGCGGCGAACGCTAAGAAAAGCGAATCGCGCAACGCCGCCAAATGCTCGAGAATCGTCAGCTCACGGTCGTTGCTGCGGGAATTTGGATTCGATGTCTCCATCTTGCTCCATTTCCATGATTTCGCGCCGGTAGCGTTCTGCAAAGCGCCTCACCTTGGCGGAAATCCGCCCCAGGTCGCGCGCCGCTTTGGGCAGAGACTTGGGGCCGAAAACAATAAAAAGAACGGCGAGCAGCACAAGCCACTCGCCCGCTCCGACGCCACCAAACATTACTTGGTGGTGTAGATGCCGAACTCGCTGCGGCGGTTCTTCGCCCAGGCCGACTCGTCATGGCCGTCAACCGCAGGCTTCTCTTCGCCGTAGCTGCGAGTCTGGATGCGTTCGGGATCGATGCCGCTCTGCACGAGGTAGTTGCGCACGATCACCGCGCGGTTCTCGCCGAGCGAAAGGTTGTAGTCGTTGGAACCGCGCTCGTCGCAATGGCCCTCGACGACCACGACACGCTCGGTGCGTTCGGTCAAGTGCTGCGCCACGGCGTCGATCTTGCCGAGCTCCGCGGAAGGAACGACCGTGGAATCGAACCCGAAGTACACAGGCTCGAAGTTCACGTCTGTGCACTTCTGGTACATGTCCTCGAAGCGCTTTTCGCCGGCGAATTCGTCGATATTGCCTTCTGTGCCGTCATCGATGGTTCCGTTCAAATCGGTAATGGCATTGGGATCGTCGCCATTGGCCCCGGCGCCGCCGTTGCCTGCCTTGTCGTACTTGCAACCGGTGAGCGTCATTGCGAACACTGCCGCCGAAACCGCCATGATAGTCGAAAACTTCATTTTTTACTCCTTAGGTTTTTGAAATGATTGTGTGTATTATATCATATTTGCCGGAAAATGTCTACGCCCTAAATTCAACAGTCAGGGGAATTTGTAGGTTTGGCCCGGCATCGGCGCGACGGCGTTGGGGATGCCGTGCTCCTTGAGGATTTCGACCATGGCGTTGACTTTTTCGGGTTCGCCGTGGACCGCAAAGGCGTGGCGCACATTGTCCTTGATTTCGTCGAGCCAGTCGACAAGCCCGTTTCGGTCGGCGTGGGCGGAGAGTGCGTTGATCACCTCCACCTTCGCCTTGAGCTCCATCTCTTCGCCGAGTATCCTTATAGGGTTGCGTTTCTCGACGATTCTGCGCCCTAGCGTGTTTTCGGCCTGGAAGCCGACAATCAGGATGATATTGTCCTCGTCCTGGACGCAATGCTTCAAGTGGTGGAGGACCCTGCCGCCCTCGCACATTCCGCTTGCGGCGATTATGACCATGGGGCCGGGGGTGTCGTTCAAGGCCATGGATTCGATCGGCGAGCCCACGAACTGCATCCCGGGGAAATCGCACGGATCCTTGCCTTGCGCGAGCATGGCGCGCGCTTCGTCGTTGTAGACTTCGCGATGGGAGGCGTAGATCTTCGTCGCCTTTTGCGAAAGCGGAGAATCCACATAAACCTTCACTTCGCGAGGGAATTTCTTCTTCTCGAGGAGCCGGTTCAAATACCAGATGATCTGCTGGGTGCGCCCCACGGAAAATGCCGGAATCAAAAGCTTGGAGTTGTGGCGGTCGATGTATTTCAGATATTTCTCGAGCCGCAGTTCCACATCGTCGGCGCTAGGATGGAAGCGATCTGCGTAAGTGGATTCGATGAGCAGGATGTCGGCTCCTGCCGGGTATTCGTAATGGCGGATTATCGGCTGGTCGGGCTGCCCCAGATCCCCGGAAAACAAAAGGCGGTGGTTGTGGCCGTGGTCGGAGCGGATGTCAAGCTGGACCAGCGCGGAACCCAGAATGTGCCCGGCATTGAAGAACTCGAGCGTAATCCCGGGCGCGATCGTGCGCGGCTCGTGCATGTGCGTAGGAACGAAAAGCTGCATGAGCGCGTCCACATCGCTCTCTTCGTAAAGCGGCTCGAAGAGTTTCTTGCCGTCGCGCTTGCGCTTCTTGTTGACATATTCGAGATCGCGCTTCTGGAGAAAGCACGAATCCTTGAGCATCACGGCGCAAAGATCGGTGGTGGATTGCCGCGCAAAGACGCGTCCGCGGAATCCTTGGCGCACGAGTTGCGGCAGGTTGCCGGAGTGGTCGATGTGCGCGTGGGAAAGGATGACGTAGTCTATGGTCTTCGGATCGACCGGAAGATTGCGGTTTTTCTCGAAGGCCTCCTTGCGGTGGCCCTGGTAGAGTCCGCAATCGAGGAGAATGCGCTTGCCGTTCGCCTCGACAAGATGCATCGAGCCGGTCGTGGTTTGCGCGGCGCCATAGAACGTGATCTTCATCAACTGCTCCTTCCGACTAGACGGTTTGCGAGATTGCGCAGGAAATCGGTTTTGCCGCCAAGTCTTCCCAAAGCGGCGACTGCGGCGGCGGTGGTCTCCCGGACTAGAGCCTCGGTCTTTTCTTTGGGATAGGGGCTGTCGCCGTCGAGAAGGTCGTCCTCGAACTGGAACGCGAGCCCCAGGTTGAGCGCAAACTCGCGCAAAGCGGCGACATCTTCGTCCGAGCCGCCTCCGGCAAGTCCGCCCATAACCGCGGCGGCGATGAACAAGTCTGCCGTCTTGTGCGTATAAACGTAGGTCGTGTCTCCGCTCTTGGCGATATCCTCGACCTGGCCTTGCACCACTCCCAGCGCCGCCTCGCCAAGCACGGCGGCGATCTTCCCCTGGTTGCGCGGCGCCTTGGCCGCCACGCCGAATGCAAGCGCCTGCAAGGCGTCTCCGGCCAAAACGGCGGTCGATTCGCCGAATTTCGCCCAGACCGAAGGCTTGCCGCGACGCATCGCATCGTTGTCCATAGACGGCAAATCGTCGTGCACCAGCGTATAGTTGTGCAAGAGTTCGATTGCCGCCGCGGGATGCTTCGCGTCGTCCGCCGCGCCGCCGACAGCTTCCGCCGCCGCGAGGCAAACGAGCGGACGTATCCTCTTGCCCCCGGCGCCCACCGCGTAGCGCATAGCTTCGCTCAAGTCTTCGGGACGGCCTTTCGGCAATACTTCGTCGAGCGTGCGCTCGATCAATTCAAGATGCTTTTCCAATTCTCACCCTCCTGCCCTCGATCGTATAGTCCCCCGATGCGATGATGCGCAGCGCCTCGGGATAGGCGATATGCTCCTGAACCTGGATTCGCGCGTGCAAAGTCTCGGGCGTGTCGTCTTCTTCCACCTTCACGCACTTCTGCACGATAATCGGGCCGGAATCGGTGCCGGAATCGACGAAGTGCACGGTGACTCCCGCGACTTTGCAGCCGTAATCCAAAGCCTGCGTCCACGAATGGACTCCCGGGAATGCCGGCAGCAGCGCCGGATGGATGTTTATCACGCGATTCGGGAACGCCGCGAGCAGCTTGGGCTTGACTATGCGCATGAACCCCGCGAGCACCACGGTATCCACGCCGCGCGCCTGCAGCATCTCGATGAGTCTGTCTTCCGCCGCGCCTTCGAGTTTCGTCCTGAACGGCGCGCAATCGAGATATACCGATTCGATGCCGTGCCGCCTGCCGCGCTCGAGAATCCTGGCGTCGGGGAAATCCGCAACCACCAGCGCGATTTCGGCATCAAGCTCGCCGCGCTCTATCGCGTCGACGATGCTCTGCATGTTCGAGCCCGCGCCCGAACCCAACACCGCAAGTTTCAGCCTACTCATCTTTGCCCTTTCTCTTCACGACCGGCACGAAAATGCCGGGGTTTCCGAATCTGCGCGCAACGCGGTCTGCATATTGCGCAAGACTGTATTCGTCTTCGTTGCGCCATGCGTGGCGCGAACCGTAGTCCTTGATGGCGTTGAACCATCCCTCGAAGCGCCCGCCCTCGTTGAAACCGCATTCCGCAAGCTCCCGCAGGACCGCCTTCACTCCCGCCTCGTCCAGCCCTGCCGGATAAGACGGAAAATCCTCCTCGACCAGAAGCGACTTCAAAAGCCGCGGATGGATCTCATGGACCGACGCGACATTCTCGGGCGCGTCTTCGGCCCACAGAGAAGCGGGACTCGAGTTGAAACGCTCGCACACCTTCATTATCGTGAAATCCGCCGACCCGAACCGCCCTTCGTCGAAACCCCTGAAAGACATCGTTTCGCCCTCTTCCTTGAGCCATTCGAATCCGGCGTAAGGACTGCGCTCGAGAAATTCTTTGAACCATGATTCCAGATTTTCCAGCCCTTCGGTTTCGCGGTCGAGCACGAATCGGCTGTCGCTCCAGTAATGCCCGTAGGCGTCGAAAGCCCAAACGCGGTCTTTGTAGGTAAGCGTCCACCTCACCCCCGCCGTGGACTGCACCGACTCTTTGAGCCGCATCATGTCCAGAAATTCATTCCACAGCCGGCGGCGCTCGTAAAGCACCCCCACCCAAGCGTTCGCATCGTCAAAGGCGGCGGTCTCTTCCTCTGAAAGTTCCGCTTCCCATTCGAGCGGCATCCCCGGCTCGGGGCGCATCGGCGCCAGGATCGCGGTCGCGGCGAAGAGAAAAGCGGAGAGAATCATTTTTCGTTCCTCCTTTTGCCGGAGCCGCGCGAGATGGGGATGAACGCCTTGGGCGATTCCGCGCGCTTCAGTATGCGTTCGGCATACGCGTCCTTGTATCGCCGCCCCGACACCATCCGCTCGTTACGTCCGTTGTAGCGCCGCAAGGCCGCGCCCCAGCCGTCGAACTTCTTGCAGGGGCGGTTTTTCGCAGGAGCTCCGGAGGGACCGAATCCCTTGCGCACGAGATACTTTATCCCCGCGCGGACATTCTCTTCCACCGTGCCTTCGTTGCGTCGCTGAGGACGCCACAAGCCTACTTGCCGCTTCACGGGGTCCCAATCTCCCGGAACATTCACCTGCATGGGATCGGCCCGCCACGCCGCTCTGGACTTGGGCCCCGTCCCTCCCGTTTCTTCGATTATCATCGCCTTCACGAGCGCCGGACGCAAGTCGTGGATTGTCGCCGCCTGCTCCGCCGTCGCGTCGGCCCACGCCGCGCGATTGGCGTTGAATTCGTCCACAAGACGGATGATTGTCGCATCATGCTGCTGATAGCGCCTATCCTCGAATCCGCAGAAAACAGGGAGCTCGGGCTTCTTGTTTTTCGATTCGTCGATTTTCCGGTTTTCCGGTTCCCCGATTCCCGATCCCCTGTTCCCCGGAATTCTCGCCGCCAGTTCCTCGAGCCGTATCTTCACTTCGCGCTCTCCGGGGAGCAGAAAGCGCGGATCGCACCAAAGCGAGCCGTTTTCCTCGAACGACAAGACTTCGCCGCCAACTTTCATTTGCGTCTTCACGGGAGAGGCGGAAAACGGCACGTCCTCAAGTTCCATAGCCGACTGGAACCGGTTGTATGCCGCCACGCGCGCTTCGACTTTCAAAAGGATTTCGCGCATGGCGGCGACATCCGCCAAAATCGCCGCGCCTTCTTCGTCGGACACGACGAGGATGCGCGGTTCTTCGTCCATCAACCCTGCGGCCTTGATGGTGAAATCGGCTCTCGCGGCGAGGCTGAACGCCGCCGCAAAAACCAAAATCGCACCATCAGCCCTCAACGCTCAGACCTCCCTGTCCTCCGTAGCCTTGGCGAAGGAGGAAACGCTCACTTGTCGCTATGCGAAAGAACTTCGCATCCCTTTTCCGTGACGAGCACCAGATCTTCGATGCGCACGCCAAGATTGCCCTCGAGATAAATTCCCGGCTCGATCGTCACGAGCATCCCGGGCTTGAGTTTCATCTTGCCCTTCACGCTCGCCATCGGCGATTCATGGACCTGATACCCGACGCCATGGCCAAGGCTGTGCCCGAAGCACTTGCCGAAACCCGCCGCCTTGATGTGGTCGCGCGCAATCTTGTCGAGCGCCTTGCCTGTCATCCCCGGCTTGAGCCCCGCGATCGCCTTCATGTTCGCCTCGAGAACCGTCTTGTAGATTTTGCGGTAAAGCTTGGAGACGCGCGGCGGCACGATGTTGCGTGTCATGTCAGAGCAGAACCCGTCGAGCTTCACCCCCATATCGACCAAGACCGGCTCTTTGCCGTTCCATACCGTGTCGTCGGGCACATGGTGGCACTCGGCGGCGTTTTTGCCTACGCACACGATTGTCGCGAACGCCTCGCCGTCGCCATGCTCGACCATCAAAAGCTGGATGACCCTCGCCATGTCGCGCTCGGTCATTCCGGGTTTGAACTTCTCCTGCGCCATGGACCAGATCATGTCGTTCAGGAGTTCGGCCTTGCGGAGTCTGTCTATCTCCTCTTCCGTCTTGACGGCACGCAATTCCTTGAGCTTCGCCTCCACGTCCACGAACTTCACTTTGGGGTGGTTCTTCTGGA
>JBGURT010000104.1:0-2599 GCA_045132115.1 Kiritimatiellia bacterium | reverse complement strand
GGCCAAGCTCTACGCGCAGGACGAACCGGCAGACGTGCAGACGCGCGGCGACGACGATTTCGGGTCGGGCGACGAGAAGGGCGATGACGCGCCAGTCGTGAAGCTCGCGACGATGCTCATCACCGAAGGCATCAAGATGAAGGCCTCGGATATCCATTTGGAGCCGATGGAGAAGGAGTTCCGCGTCCGCTACCGCATCGACGGCGCACTGAGGAAAATGGATTCGCCGCCGAAGCGCTTGCAGGGCGCGATCATCTCGCGCATCAAAATCATGTCCAAAATGAAGATCTCGGAAAAGCGCATACCGCAGGACGGGCGCATCCAGATCACGGTGAACGGGCGCGACCTGGACCTTCGTGTGAACTCGGTCCCAACCAACCATGGCGAATCGATTGTCATGCGTGTTTTGGACAAATCCAATCTAAACCTCGGGTTGCCGCAATTGGGCTTTCTTTCCGACGACCAGACGACTTTCGAGCGGCTCATCAAACTGCCTGACGGCGTGGTGCTCGTGACGGGTCCTACGGGATCGGGCAAGACGACCACGCTTTACGCATGCTTGGGGCAGATCAACAAGCCGGACAAGAAGCTCATCACGGTTGAAGATCCTGTCGAATACCAGATGAGCGGCATCAATCAGGTGCAGGTCAACAAGGATGTGGGTCTCGACTTTTCGGCGGCGCTCCGCTCCATTTTGCGTCAGGCGCCCAATATCGTGATGATCGGCGAAATCCGCGATGCGGAAACTGCGGACATTGCCATGGAAGCCGCGCTCACGGGCCACTTGGTGTTCTCGACTTTGCACACCAATGATGCGCCTAGTGCCGTCACGCGTCTGTTGGATATCGGCGTCAAGCCGTTTCTTGTGGCGTCGGCATTGCGTGCGGCGATGGCGCAGCGTCTCGTGCGCGCCATCTGCGAGAAGTGCCGCGAGCCGTATACGCCGACCGAGCGTGAACTCAAGATGTTAGGCGCGATCTCCAAAACGATACCCGACACCATGTACCATGGCGCCGGCTGCGACAAGTGCGGCGGCTCCGGCTACAAGGGGCGCAAGGGCATCTTCGAGATCTTCAAGGTGGACGATTCAATCCAGCGCCTTATCTTCGATCATGCGCCGGCGACGCTCCTCAGGCAGCGCGCCCGCGAAATGGGTATGCGCACCCTCCGCGAGGACGGCATGCTCAAGGTTGCAAGCGGCATGACTTCACTGTCGGAAATTCTTCGCGTCACCATGGGAGACGCGGATTGAGCTGAAAGCGGGAAAGGACTAAGACCATGATGGACTTCACGATGCAGGATTTGTTGCAGGCGACGATCGACGAAGGCGGCAGCGACCTTCACATCCGCGCTTACATGCCCCCGAAGCTACGCGTCCACGGCTCGTTGGAAGCGCTCTCGGACTATGAGCTCAAGGAAGAGGATTCGCTTGCGCTCTGCCGGGAAATCGCTACCGATGCGCAGATGGAGGAAGTAGAGAAGAACGGCGGCGCGGACTTCGCGCTAGCGCACCCGGACGGCACGCGCTTCCGTGTGTCCATCTTCAAGGAGCGCAAGCGTTACGGCATGGTGCTGCGCCAGATCCCCAATACGCTTCTCACCATGGAGCAGCTGGGGCTGCCGCCGGTGGTGAAGGAACTGCTTTTCAAGCCGCGCGGACTCATTCTCGTCACCGGTCCTACCGGGTCAGGTAAATCTACCACGCTCGCTTCGATGCTCAACGTCATCAATCACGAGCGTTCGGTGCATATCATCACGATCGAAGATCCTATCGAATTCTACCATGTTTCGGACAAATCACTCGTCACCCAGCGCGAAGTCGGCGACGACGTGCCGTCGTTTGCCGAGGCGATCCGCCGTGCGCTGCGCCAAGACCCGGACGTGATCCTCGTGGGCGAAATGCGCGACCTTGAAACGATCGCCGCCGCGATTACCGCCGCCGAAACCGGCCACCTCGTGTTCGGCACCCTGCACACGACCGGCGCGGCCGAAACCGTAGACCGCATCATCGACGCCTTCCCTACGAACCAACAGTCGCAGGTTCGCACCCAGCTTGCCGCCGGCCTCCAGGCGGTGATCTCGCAGATCCTGCTACCGCGCCTCGACGAGAACGGCGAGGTCCACGGGCGTGTCGCCGCCTTCGAGATCATGACTTCCACCGATGCCATCAAGAGCCGCATCCGCGACGGCAAGACGAACATGATCAAGTCCGATCTCCAGACCGGCGCGAAGTACGGCATGCAGACATTGGATGCCCATCTCACTCAGCTTTACAAGGACGGGCTGATCGCCTACGAGGAACTCATCACCAAGTCTCAGGACCCAGACAGCGTCGTGCAGAAACTCAAAGAGGAAATGGGAGAATAAATGGACGCACTACTCCAGATTCTCGTCCAGAACGGCTACATGGACCAAGAGTCCGCGAAGGATCTTGGCGATGTGGCCAAGACCGAAGGCAAGACCGTACGCCAGATGGTCATCGACCAGCAGATTCTCGACGAGGATTCGCTGCTCGGCGTGATGGCGGCGTATCAGGACACCGAGGCCATCGATCTTGGGAATATGACGATCGAGACCGAAGTCACCGAGGCGATCCCCG
>JBGURT010000103.1:0-8055 GCA_045132115.1 Kiritimatiellia bacterium | reverse complement strand
TGCCGATTTCGCGCGTGTGCCATGATCCGGAAACGATGCAGCGCGTTTATGACATTGGACGCAAGGCAGGAGAGGAATGCGAGTTGTGGCAGTTGCAATGATGCCGGATTTTTCGATTGTTCTGCTTCGTCCCGAGATCCCTCACAACACGGGGGCGATAGGCCGGCTCTGCGTAGGACTTGGCGTTCCTTTGCATCTTGTGCGTCCGCTCGGCTTCGCGCTTGACGACCGCTCGATTGCCCGTGCGGGACTCGATTACTGGCCGCATCTCGATTGGCATCTCCACGACACGTGGGACGATTATCTAAACGCGGTCAAACCCAAGCGGTTGCATTTTCTCTCGACGCATGGCGAGAAGTCGCTCTACGCTTGCCGGTTCGAACCTGGCGATGCGCTGGCGTTCGGCAATGAATCGTCCGGATTGCCGCAGGATTTCTATGCACGCTATGCGGATTCGCTTTTCCGCATTCCCATGCCTGGCGAACATGCCCGGAGCATAAACCTCGCCAATGCGGTTTCCATTGCCGCATACGAATGTTACCGGCAACTGCTCGGGTCATGATTGTTTCCGGAACTTTTTCTGTTTTCCCTATTGAGAATATTACGGATTTCTGCTATAATACACAGATAAAATCCATAAACAAGGAGAAATTCGTTATGGCTACCAAGAAAGCAGTGAAGAGCGCAACCAAGCCCGCCACCAAGAAGGCCCCGGCGAAGAAGCCTGTTGCCAAGGCTCCTGCCAAGAAGGCACCGGCCAAGAAGCCTGCTGCCAAGCCTGCCGCCAAGCCTGCTGCCAAGAAGCCTGCAGCGAAGGCCGCCCCCAAGAAGGCACCGGCCAAGAAGCCTGCCGCCAAGAAGTAAGGACCTGGAAGAGGTCTGAGGAAAACCACACAGAGGCACAGAAAATCGTGCCTCTGCGTGGTGTAGTATAGAGTAGCATGGCTGAAACATTGCTCAAAATCGAGAATCTCAAGAAGAACTTCGGCAATCTCGAGGTTCTGAAGGGCATTTCGACCGAGATCAAAAAGGGCGAAGTTGTCGTGATGATCGGCCCCTCAGGCGGCGGCAAATCGACTTTTCTCCGTTGCATGAATCTCTTGGAAGAGCCTACCGGAGGATCGATAATCTTTGACGGTATCGACATCGTGAAGGCGGACGACAAGACGAAGAATCGTGTCCGCAGCGAGATGGGCATGGTGTTTCAGCACTTCAATCTTTTCCCTCATCTGACGATTCTCGACAACATCACGCTCGCCCCGAAGCTCGTCCGCGGCGTATCCGCCGTGGAGGCAGAGGCGAAGGCGATGGAGCTACTTAAGGTCGTGGGGCTCGAGGACAAGGCGAAGACATATCCGCAGCAACTGTCCGGAGGACAGAAGCAACGCGTCGCCATCGTGCGCTCGCTTGCCATGGAACCTAAGGTAATGCTTTTCGACGAGCCGACTTCCGCGCTCGATCCGGAGATGGTCGGCGAGGTTCTGGATGTAATGAAGGACCTTGCGAAGCACGGCTTGACGATGGTCGTCGTCACTCATGAGATGGGCTTCGCGCACGATGTCGCAACGCGCGTGCTGTTCCTCGAGGGCGGAAGAATCTCCGCCGAGGGCACGCCCGCGGAGATATTCGACGCGAAGCATGACGGACGACTAGGCGAGTTCCTGGGCAAGGTGCGCGTAGGCACCGGCTTCCGCGATCGGGTCAAGTCCGAGTTGTTTGACATCCTCGAAGATCGCGAGGTTTCCGAGGCTGAACTCGTGCGGCTCAAGGAACTGCTTGCAGTCGTCAATTCTGCAAAATAAACCGATTTCCATTAAAACACTAAAACCAAGGAAAACATAAATGAACAAAATGATGATAACGCTTGGCGCATTCGCCGCCGCAGCAGTATTCACGGCGCACGCCGAGGAGATGCCTGTACAGGAAGAAGTCTCAGTTCCCGAGACGACAGAAGTCGAGGTTGCCCAGCCCGAAGTCGAGGTTGCCCAGCCCGAAGTTGAAGTTGCCCAGCCCGAGGCGGCAGAAGCACAGCCCGAGGCGGTGGCAGAGGAGCCCGTGCAGCCCGAGGCCGTGACGGAAACTGCGGATTCCGAGGTCGTGGCAGAGGCTGCGGCACCCGAGACTGCTGAGCCCGAGACGGCAGAAGAGGAAGATGAAGCCGCTTCGCTGTTCGAGGTTTCGCTCACGCTCGATGTCAATTCCGCATACGTCTCGCACAACCGCATCTTCTCCGATACGCCGGTTGCGCAGTACGACATCTGGGGGCAGCTGAACCTTCCGGAGAATTTCGGTTGGGTCGCGGTTGACGTCTGGGCCAGCCAGGAACTCAACAAGCGCCACAGCTCGCACAAGAGCTACAACAACGGCGGCAGGCAGTTCGGCGGAATCGGCGAGTTCGACTACGAAATCGTCTACGGAAACTCCATTGGTCCGGTGAATCTCACCGCATCCCACCTCTGGTATACCTATCCGCGTTGCGGATGGCATTCCCAGAAATTCTGGACGGTCGGCGCCGAATACGACAACGAGTTTGTCGTCCCTAGCGTCAAGTTCTTCTGGGAATACGCCCACAACAACAAGCCGGACGAGGCGTTCATGATCGACTTCGCGCTCTCCCGCGGCTTCGAGCTCACCGAGAAACTCTCGCTTGAACTCGTCTCCAAGACGACGCTCTACACCTCCGAGTACGCGAAGTCCATCTCCGATGGCGCGCTGACCGACACCGTGTTCGGCGGTTGGGACAATGGCGTATCGCTGAGCTATGCGCTTACCGACAACGTTTCGCTCGGTGCGCACCTCAACTACCTCTACAAGCTCGATCACCGCGTCCGCCACTGCCCTGGCTGGGACAACTATTCGGTCGGCGACAGCAGCCGCACGCACGACGGACTCCTCTACGGCGGAGTTTCCGCAAACGTCGCGTTCTGATCTTGGTTTGCAAGCGGGGAAAAACCACATGAAGAATATCCTGATCGCGGCCGCGGTGCTGTCCGCCTCGGTCGTGTTCGCGGAGGGCGATATGCCGGCGTGCACGCCGGCATATCCCGTCTCGGTTATAGTTGACGACGATACTACCGCGTATAATCTCGCGGTGATCGAGGACGCAGACGACGTCAAGGGCGCCAAGTCGTATATCGACGCCTACGCGGACAACGTGCAGAACGACAAAGAGTTCAAGGCGAACGAGGCGAAGGCGCTTGAAACAATCCGCACCGAGAATAGATTCTTCGGCACATGGTGGGCGATTTTCCCGCCGCTACTCGCGATTTTCCTCGCGCTTATAACGAAAGAGGTTTATTCGTCGCTTTTCGTCGGCATCGTTTCGGGAGGTCTTTTGTATTCCGGCTTTGCCTTCGAGGGCACGATGACGCACGTGATGAAGGACGGCTTCATTACGTCTATCGCCGATGAGTACAACATCGGCATTCTCATGTTCCTCGTGTTGCTCGGTTCGCTTGTCGCGATGATGAACAAGACAGGCGCCTCCGCCGCGTTCGGAAGGTGGGCGAGGGATCATATCAAGACGAGGATAGGTGCGCAGATCGCGACGATCATACTCGGCATGCTTATCTTCGTCGACGACTACTTCAATTGTCTCACCGTCGGCAGCGTAATGCGTCCGGTGACGGATGCAAAGAAGGTTTCGCGCGCCAAGCTCGCGTATCTGATCGACGCCACTGCGGCGCCGATCTGCATCATAGCGCCGATTTCCAGCTGGGCGGCGGCGGTTGCCGGTTTCGCCAAGGGTGCGGGTGCCGAGAGCGGCTTTTCGCTGTTCATCGCCGCCATCCCCTACAACTTTTACGCAATCTTGACAATTATCGCGATGTTCGCGATTGCGCTGTTGAGGTTCGACTTCGGTCCCATGAAGCACCATGAGGCGTCGGTTTCATCGGGCGAACCCGATCTCGGTGCGATTGAAGATGCGACAGAGGCGCTCACCAAGAACGAGCGCGGTCGCGTGATCGACTTGGTTATTCCAGTCGTCGTGCTCATCGCCTGTTGCATGGCTGGCATGATCTATTCCGGAGGATATTTCGGGGGCGACAATGCAGGCAATTTCGTTCAGGCGTTTTCGGATTCTGACGCATCGGTGGGACTGGCATTCGGTTCGATTGTGGCAATCGTGTTCGCGGTAGCGTTCTACCTTTGCCGCCGTGTGATCACCTTCCGCGACTGCATGGACGCATTCCCAGAGGGATTCAAGGCGATGGTTCCCGCGATAATGATTCTCTGCTGCGCATGGACGCTCAAGGCGATGACCGACTCGCTCGGCGCGAAAGTTTTCATATCCGACATCATCAACGGGCCTGCGGCGGGACTTTGGAACTTCCTGCCTGCGATCATCTTTGTCATCGCGATAATCCTCGCGTTCTCGACCGGCACGAGCTGGGGTACGTTCGGCATCCTGATTCCTATCGTCCTTGCCGCGACACCCGGTTCCTCGATGACGATCATCGCGGTGTCGGCGTGCATGGCCGGAGCAGTCTGCGGCGACCACTGCTCGCCGATTTCCGACACGACGATCATGGCGTCCGCAGGGGCGCAGTGCAACCACATCGTGCATGTGAATACGCAGCTCCCATACGCGCTTCTGGTCGCGGCGGTTTCGTTTGTCGCGTACATAATCGCGCCATTCGTAGGCACGGCGTGGATATCGCTTCCGCTCGCCATCCTGCTCATGCTCGCGACGCTGTTCTTCCTCAAGCTCGTCGTCAAGGGCGCGGTTGCGGAGGGTTCGATGCCGGCGGTGTTCCGCAAGTTCGCCCAGAGCGTCAACAACAGGGCGTTCGCCGCGGAGCTCACGCACATGGCGGACGCGATCCTCGCGGACGGAAAGATCGACGAGAAGGAGGCCGCGCAGCTCTCCGACCTGCTCGCGAAGATCGAAGGCCAGGAGGAGTTCAGGAAGGCGCTCGACGACGCGAGGGCGGACGGAGTGATCACGCTCGAGGAGTCCGCAAACCTCGAGGGCTTCATCCGCAGGCTCGCCGGCCGCAAGGCGTGACGGGCCGTCGCGCGCAGAAAGCAAAAAAGCAATCAACAGAAAGGCACATGCCATGAAGAAAATACTTATCGCGCTTGCCGCCGCCGCAGTGCTCGCCGGATGCGGCGAAAGGGACGACGGAATCAGAAAGTTCACGGTTGGCTTCGACGCCGACTTCCCGCCCTACGGCTACAAGGACGGCGCTGAATACAAGGGCTTCGACCTCGACCTCGCGCGAGAAGTGTGCGCGAGGAAGGGGTGGAAGTTCGTCGCGAACCCGATCAACTGGGACGCGAAGGATCTTGAACTCAATTCCGGCTCCATCGATTGCATCTGGAACGGCTTCACGATGCAGGGCCGCGAAGACGGTTATACGTGGACAGTTCCATACGTCGACAACTCCCAGGTCGTTCTCGTCAAGGCGGGCTCGCCGATCAAGACGCTCGCCGACCTCGCCGGGAAAATCGTGGGTGTCCAGACCGATACTCCGGTCCAGAAGGCGCTCTCGAAGGACGGCGACAAGAAGGAGCTGGGCGCGACGTTCAAGGAAATCGTAGTGATGCCCAACTACAACCAAGCCGTCAACGAACTCAATATGGGCGGAGTCGATGCGGTTGCGATGGATGTTGGAGTCGCGAAGCGCAAGATGGCCGATCTCCCCGGAAAGTTCGCGATTCTCGATGAAATCGTGATGACCGAGACTTATGGCATTGGTTTCAAGAAGGGCAATGTCGCCCTCAAAGACGAAGTGGAAGCCGAACTCCGGAAACTTGCCGAAGACGGCACGATGGCGAAAATCGCCGCGCAGTACGGCATAGAGCCACAGGCGCTCATCCTGAAATAACAGGCGTTTCGGACGAGATGACGGTCACGTCGATACTGCTGGATCTTTTGCGCGGGCTTGGCACCTCGCTTGAGATATTCGTATACACGCTTTTGATCGCGCTGCCGCTAGGTTTTCCGCTTGCGCTAGGCCGTTTGTCGAAAAACTGGCTTCTCTCCGGCATCATTGGCGTGTGGATCTCAATCGTGCGCGGCACGCCGCTAATGCTCCAGATCATCTTCGTCTACTTCGCGCCCTATATTCTCTTTGGCATGCCGCTGTCGCGCTATCCGCGGCTGATGGCCACGGTGCTCGCATTCGGCTTGAACTACGGCGCATATTTCGCCGAGATCTACCGCGGCGGCATTCTGGCCGTAGATCCCGGTCAGCACGAGGCGGCGAAAGCGCTTGGACTGTCGCGCGCGCAAACGTTTTTCCGCATCATCCTGCCGCAGACGATCAAGCGCGTGATCCCAGCGGTCGGCAACGAGGTAATTACTTTGGTGAAGGATACTTCACTAGCTTTCACCATTGCCGTTACCGAGATGTTCACGATCGCAAAACAGCTTTCGTCCGCCAATACATCGATGACGCCGCTTGTCGCGGCGGCGGCGTTCTACTACATCTTCAACTATATCGTGGCATTCGCCATGGGCAGGTTGGAGAAGCGCTACGCCTACTATGCGTAAATCCGAGCAAAAGGGATTCCTGCGATGCCACAGCCAGTCAATATAAACAATGTTCCGTTAAATTACTTCCTGCATGGCGTCGATGCCGCGCAGGCGGCGCAGAACGCTCAGGCGCCAGGCGGCGCGGGCATCCAGTCTGCGGATAATGGCATCGCGGGAGGGGACGATGTGCCACAGCCCGGTTCCGCCGCGAAGATGGTGCAGCAGCTCGACGTGCTGCTCGTCAAGGCCGCGAAGGCATCCACGCAGTCGCTCGACGGCAAGACGGTCAAGAACTCGCTCATGAAACTCGTGACCGATGGTGCTCTCGACAAGGATTCCCTGAAACTTCTCGGAAAGACCGCCGACAAGGCCGCGAAGACTTTGAAGGCACTCGACAAGTTCACCGGGGCGCAACTTGCCGCCGCCGTAAAGTCCGGTACCGGGGCGCCGGGGTCTTTCGCCGAAATCGACTTGACGACCAATGCCGGCAAAGCGATCAAGGCGGCGGTCGATGCGCAGAACGAGCTTTCGGACATGCTCGCGCAGCTCGACCGCCAGCTCGACACCCTGGAGCGGCACGACGACGAAATGCGCGAGGCGAACCCCGACTACTGGGGCGTGGACCGCGAACTGCACAACGAAGTTGTCGAGTTGCGTCAGCTCTGCGACCGCCGCGCCACTGAGATTGACGCGCTTGCTTTCCAGATGTACGACTTTGCGGTCCATCAAGCGGCGCAGGGCAACAAGGCCGACCCTAACATCGCAGCCATCCTCAAGGCCAAGGTGGACGAACTCCTGCCGCGCCAGGCGCTCGCCATGCACGGCACGGCCGACGCCCTCGCCACGGTGAACGAGGAAATCACCGGCAGGCTGCGTCCGCTCGCCGAAAGGATCGACTCCTTCAAGCAGAATCCCAACGCCTCGATCGCTGGCGAGAACTTCCTTGCTCTCCAGAGCGACATCCGCACGATGAAGGTGGCCGTCGCCGATATCCGGGAGCACGGAATCCAGGTCGGCGGCGGGCGGATGATGGTAGCGAAGGATATTCTGAAGGCTCTCGAGAAGGAGGTCGCGCAGGCGGAGGAGCTCTTCAAGACGGCGCAACGCGACGTAAAGCAGCGCATGCTCGACAACTTCATCAGAACGGCGGATACGCTCTTCCGCATGGACGACCAGGAGGAGGGGCAGCTGCAGCGCGACGGGGAGGAACATGCCTACGCGCTCTTCAACGCGCGCGACCTGTTCCTCGAATCGCTTGTCGGAGTGAAGAATGTGTTGCTGGCGGAAAATCCCAGTCAGGATGCGCTCGATCAGGCCAAAAACAATTTGGTCACCGCCGCAGACAACCTCGTCAAGGCGACATACAAAGTCCCCGTTCCGCCCGGATCGAGGAGCGAGAGCGTGATCAAGTTCATCGGCACGGCTCAGGCCGCGTTCACGGTCGTGGCAAAGTTCGCGACGATGGCGAACACCATCCTCAACTCGGACCGCCTCTTCACCGGCAACGAGGCGATGAGCATCTTCAAGGGAGAGCTGAGCGTTTCGTCCGTCGTCGAGAGCAGGGCGCGCGGCCT
>JBGURT010000102.1:0-32657 GCA_045132115.1 Kiritimatiellia bacterium | reverse complement strand
ACCTCGATATCCTTTACCGGCACATCGAAGAGCCACCGCGCTTCAAGGATCTCGAAACCCTTGTTCATCATCGTCGAGGAATCCACCGTAACCTTGGGGCCCATCTTCCAGCGCGGATGGTTCAAGGCCTCCTGCGGCGTCACCGCCGACAGATCCGCCGGTCCTTCTAGAAACGGCCCGCCCGAGGCCGTAAGGATAAGTTTGTCGATCTCCGCCGTGTTGGGCACGCGCGTGCACTGGAAAATCGCGCTGTGTTCCGAATCCACCGGCAGGAATCTCACGCGCTTCGCCGCCGCGGCCTTGGTGACGAGTTCCCCCGCCATGACCATGACTTCCTTCGTCGCGAGCGCAATATCCATCCCCTTCGCGATTGCCGCCATCGTGGGCCTCAAGCCGCTCATCCCCACCGTCGCCACGAGACAAATGTCCGCATCGTTCTCTTCCACGGCCCTTACCGCCGCATCTTCGCCGCAGTAGGCCTTGGCGCCGAACTCCGCCGCCAACGCTTCGCACTTTTCCCTGGACCTCAGCGCCGCGAGCGCGACAATGCGAAAGTCCTCCGGATGGGTGCGCACCACATCGATCGCATTAAGCCCGATCGACCCCGTGCATCCGAGTATGATTACTTTCTTCATCCGCGCTTTCGATTGGCGGAGAGAGAGGGATTCGAACCCCCGGACCCTTTCGGGTCAACGGTTTTCAAGACCGCCGCGATCGACCACTCCGCCATCTCTCCGTTTTGCCGCCATGCCTTACCGGCCCTTCTTCACGAGATCGGGGTCGACAGGCGTAGTTTTCACCTTTTCGACGATCTCCGCCGTGATTTCCGGGTTTTGCCGCAAATATTCTATCGCCGCCGTCGTGCCCTGCGCGAGCTGCTTGTCGCCGTAGCTCAGCCAGCTGCCGGACTTGCGCACGATTCCGCGCGGAATCGCCGCCTCGATCACGCTGCCTTCGTAGGAAATGCCGCAGGTATAGAAGATATCGAACTCCGCCTCGGTGAAAGGCGGCGCCACTTTGTTCTTCACCACTTTGACGCGCGTACGGTTGCCCATGACCGAACCCGAAGAATCCTTGATCGCGCCGATTCTCTGCACCTGCAACCGCACCGACGCGTAGAACTTGAGCGCCTTGCCGCCGGGCGTGGTCTCGGGATTCCCGAACATCACCCCGATCTTCTCGCGCACCTGGTTCGTGAAAATGCACAGCGTCTTGGTGTTGGCGAGCACGCTCGTAAGCTTGCGCATCGCCTGGCTCATCAGACGCGCCTGAAGCCCCATGTGGCTGTCGCCCATGTTGCCGTCGATTTCCGCCTGCGGCGTGAGCGCCGCCACGCTGTCCACCACGATCACATCCAAAGCTCCGGACTTCGCCAGCGCCTCGCAAATCGTCAGCGCCTCTTCGCCGGAACCAGGCTGCGCCACGATGAGGTCGTCGAGATTCACCCCGATTTTCTTCGCATACCCAGGATCGAGCGCGTGTTCGGCATCGATAAACGCCGCCGTGCCGCCCGCCTTTTGCGCATTCGCGACCACATGCAACGCCAGCGTCGTCTTGCCCGACGACTCCTGTCCGTAGCACTCCACGATCCTTCCGCGCGGGAGTCCCCCTACGCCAAGCGCCAAATCGAGCGACAGAGCTCCCGTTGAGATTACCGGGACCTCTTTTATCTCCTGTTCGCCCAGCCGCATGATCGACATTTCGCCAAATTCTTTGCGGATTTGGTTCATCACCGCATCAAGCGCGCTGTCGCTGGCCGTCTTCGCCTTAGCCATCTTGCTTCTCCTCCATTGTATTTCTTTGTATTATACCAAAAATCGAAGGAAAAAACAACTGGCGTTTACCCATTTTCGCATTCCTCGATTCTCTCCTTTTCCCTGCCTGCCTCTGTGCTGTATAAAGATCATGGCGGCGAGAAACCGAGGAGCGTTTTCCTTATCGCCTTTCTCCCAGCAAGCCGCCCTCAAACTCCAAGACTCCAAAACTCCCAGACGCGAAAGCAACTCTGCGTTAAATCCCTACCTTAGCCCTCAACCCTTCGTTATTGCCGAGGCTCAAGACCCAGGTACTTGACGATTGCAGTGGCGATTTTTGCCGCAATAGCGTCGCGCTTCGCCGGATCGAACGAGTCGCGGCATCCCTCCGGATGGGTAAGGAAGTCGGCCTCGATCAGAACCGACGGAATTTCCGGCGAGCGCGTAACCGCAAAATTGGCATGCAACGACTGGCAAGGATCGAGCTCCAGCGCAATGGCGTCGGCAAGTTTCTTGCCAAGATCGTTCCAACTGTAGACTGCGCGATAGCGCGTAACCAGCGGATCTTTGCCCGCGCCCGGCGCATTGTGGTGCACCGACACAAACGCCCACGCCTTTATGCGGTGCGCCTCGCGCGGCCGGTCGTAAAGCGGCACGTCCACATCGCCCTCGCGCGTCATCAAGACTTTTACGCCGCTTTTCTCGAGATGGCGGCGGATATCGAGCGCAAGCAAAAGATTCGCCTCGCTCTCATAGCGCCCGTCGTGACCGCGGCAGCCATGGTTCTTGTCTCCGCCATGTCCGGGATCGAGATAAATGAGGTATGAGGGCTGAGGGGCTTCCTCCTTCGCCAAGGCTACGGAGGACAGGGAGGGTTGTGGATGGATGTATGGCGTGTCGGCCGCGTATTCGAGCTTCGTGTAGACTTTCTCCGGCGGCTCGTTGGTGCTCGAGAAAAGGCTCATCATGGCGAAAAGAATCAATGCTTGCATAGTGTCTTGAGCGCGTTTGCGGTGGTGAGGGCGGCAAAATCCTCGAATTTCGTCTTGCGGAGTCCGGCGAGGAACCGTGCCGTATGGACGAGGAACGACGGCTCGTTGTCCTTGCCGCGCATCGGCACCGGCGCGAGGAACGGGGAGTCGGTCTCGATGAGAATGCGGTCGTCGGGCACGACAAGCGCGCTTTCGCGGACATTATCCGCCTTGCGGAAGGTGACAATGCCGGAAATGGAAACCATAAACCCCAAATCGAGAAGCTTGCGGCAAAAATCCGGCGTTCCGGTGAAGCAATGGATGATACCGCGCGACGGAATGCTCCTTAGCGCACCCAAGGTGTCGTCGTCGGCCTCGCGAGTATGGATTACTACCGGCTTGTCCAACTCTGCGGCGAGCTGAAGTTGCGCCTCGAAGAGCTTAAGTTGCTCCTTGCGATGGTCTGGATCGTAGTAATAGTCAAGCCCGATCTCGCCAACAGCCGTGCACTCCCCTAGCCCCGAGACCCGTCCCCTGTTCCCCGTTCCCTGTTCCCCGTTCCCTGTTGCCTGTTCCCACTGGTCCCTATCCCAGCCTACGGCGAAGAATCCGGTATTGGCCTTGACGGCGGTTTCGTTAAGCTCCTCAGACCCCCCGATCGCCATGATGCGCGTTACTCCGCATTCTTTGGCGCGGGCGATTTGCGCGCCGATATCGGCGCCTGGCAAGAAGTGGCAATGGGTATCGAAGAGTTCGGGCGTCACAATGCGATATCGTAGCCGTCTTGTCTGCCGCCGTTCACTCTTACTCTCGTCGCCTTGCCGTCTTTCCAGTCGATATCCACAGTATACCCGCCGCGCGCCTTGAGTCCGTGCACCGATCCTTCCGGCCAATCCGGCGGAAGCCCGGGGAGGACGCGGATAAGCACCTTGCCGTCCGCCGTGGTCTCGTGGCTTTGGACCAGCATCTCGCAGACTGCCGCCGTAAACCCGAAGTTGCCGTCGATCTGGAAAGGCGGATGCGTGGCGAAAAGATTGGGGAGGAGGTTGTATTCGAGAAGCCCGTTGAGCATTTCGCCGGCCTTGCGCCCGTCGCCAAGCCGTGCCCACAGCGCGGCGCGCCACGGCCATGTCCAACTGCGGCGCGAATCGCCGGAAGTAGAGCGCCCCTCGCCCAGCGAAACCGCCGCCGCCGCCGCGAATTTGGGCGTGCGCTGGCGCGTAATCGTCTTGCCGGGATACACGGCGAAGAGATGGCTCGTGTGGCGATGCTGATCGCCCTTCACGTCAATATCGAGCTGCCACTCCTGGAGCTGCCCCCAAGAGCCAATCTTGTTGCCGCCGAGTCTTTCGAGCGTCTTTTCGAGCGCGGCGATATGCACGATATTCGAAACCCCCAGTATCTTCGCGGCGGCAATCGTGTCCTCGAGAAGTTCTGCCATGATTTGCTGGTCGTGCATCACGCCATCGGCTATGGGGCCGTGTTCCGGGCTCCAGCCGTCTTTGACGAGCAGCGTTCCTTCCGGTCCAAGCTTGAGGTGCGAGAGCATGAACGCCGAGGCATCGGCCAAAAGCGGCATCGCCTTTTCGCGCAGATACTTTTCGTCCCCGGTGAACAGATAATGGTCGTAAGCCATGATCGCCATCCATGGCGCGCCGGCGAAATTCCACTTCCACCCGCCGCCGCCGAAGGCGTTCAAGGAGGTGCGGTAGGCTACTCCGTACGAATCCGGGAACGCGAGGCGCGTTTCCTTTTCGGCGTTGCGCCGCACGGCCAGGAGATAATCGACCATCGGGTCCCAAAGCCCGGAGAGGTTCGCCACATCCACCGCCCAATAGTTCATCTGCATGTTGATGTTCGTATGGTAGTCGGAGTGCCACGGCGGCAGGTTCTTGTTGTTCCAAAGGCCCTGAAGATTCGCCGGCAGCGTGCCGGGCCGGCTGCAGGAAATGAGCAGATAGCGCCCGTAGTTGAAAAGCGTCTCGGCCATTTCGCGCTCTTCCGACGCAAAATCCTCGAGCGTCAGGAACCCTACGAGCCCCCTGCCCCCCATGAGATGGGCGACCCTCAGCCTCGTCGGGCTCTTGTTCCACGACGCAAGATTCGGGGAATTGCCGCCCAAATCGAGCTTCACGCGGTCGAACCACGAGCGGTAGTCGGCAACATGCCGGGCCTTGAGCGCATCGAAATCTCCTTCGAAACGCATGGAATACTGCTCGCATGCCTGTCCGAGCCCGAAATCAAGCCTATGCAAATCGTAGCCGGTTTTGGCGCGCAGGAAGACGACGAGATTGGTGCCGCCGTCGTTATGCCAATCGGCGCGCGCGGCGTACGCCAGTCCGTTCGTCATGACTCCGTCGATGCACTTGGAGCCGGGGCAAGGGCTGTATTCCTTCGCCTTGTGCGCATCCTTGAGGCGAACTGTCGCCTCGAACGGTTTCGAGGCCGTGAACCGGAGTGCGATCACTCCGTCCGGCGCGCTCGCGAACGCCTCGCGGCGCACCTCCACAGGGCCGTTTTTGCCCCTGAACTTAAAGCGCGTTTCGTGCGTTGCCGTCGCGAGATCCAGCTTGCGCGAATAGTCCGAAACCTTCGCCGCCTCTTCTTCCGTCGTCTTGGGGTAGTCCGCAAACTCCACGGAAAGCCGCCCGAAGTTCTGGTAGTCGCCAACCGTCAAATCGGTCGCGACGCTCTCCAGCAGATTCGTCGCGCCGGAAAGATTGTCGTTCCCCGTCCAGAGCGAATCCACGTTGAACTGCAACTCCTCAACGGCGACGCCGCCGCGGAGCATGCCGCCCAAACCGCCGTTGCCGATCGGGTACCAAGTACCTATCGCCGAAGCGGACGAATTTGTCGCGCCCGGACTATCGTCCCAGATTGTCGTCCCGCCGCTTGCCGATCTCGCGATCGCGACGGCGGCGATGCCTGCCGTCAAAATGGCTCTCATGTATGAATCCCCTTCCCCTTAGAACCGGCACTCCCCACCCGAACCGGATGGCCAACGCCCGCAACACGAATATCGAAATAACGCAGACGATGCCCGCGATATCCGAACTTACTCCCATGTCCTGCAAAATGATGTAGAGCCCGCCGCCGGCGGCGCACGCGAGCGCGTAAAGCTCCCTGCGGAAGATTAGCGGAACTTCGTTGATGAGCACGTCGCGCAAAACGCCCCCGAATACCGCCGTTATCACCCCGAGGATTATAGACACCATGCTCCCGAACCCTGCGCTCAGGCTCTTTTCCAGCCCCACTACCATGAAGGCGGCAATCGCAATCGTATCGAACACGAACCACGTGATTTTCTCGCTGATGAACCGCCGCCCGAAAAACCACATCAGCACGAGCGCCAAAAGCGTCGTCGCGATGTATATGGGGTCGTCCATCCAAAACGCATGGGTCTGCAGCAGAATGTCGCGCAAAGTGCCGCCGCCGATCGCCGTCACGAACCCGACCACGAACGCGCCGAACCAGTCGAATTTCTTGGCGCACGCAAGCCGTATACCGGATATCGCGCCCGCAAAAGTGCCTACCTGGTACAAAACGAATTCGACCGGTGTGTCGCTCGCCGAAGCGACAAGCTGCTTTAGGTATTCTTCCATCAGAACTTGTTCTTGCGCGAAAGAATGTAGAATACGGCGCCAATCGCCCCCGCCAGGAGGAACGACACCCCCATCACAATCCCGAACGCATGGCCCGACGCCTGGAACGGCAAGGTTATGTTCATGCCGTACATCGAAGCGATCAAAGTAGGCACGGCAAGAAGAATCGTCACCGCGGTGAGATACTTCATGACGTTGTTCATGTTGTTGTTGATGATCGAGGCGAAGGCATCCAAGGTCCCGTTCAAGATGTTCGCATGGATGGTAGCGATTTCCAACGCCTGCTCGTATTCCACCATCGCGTCCTCGAGTTGGTCGCGATCGTCTTCCGAAAGCTGCAGTTGGCGCGAAGTGTTCGCACGCGCCAAGGCGATCGTGTCGGCCTTGAGCGAGGTGGTGAAGTACACCAGCGCCTTCTCGATATTGAGGAACTTCAAAAGGATTTCGTTGGAGATGGACTCGTGGATCTCGTCTTCGAGCGCCTCGGTGCGCTGATGGAGATCGTGGAGATACCTGAGGAACAGAACGCCGCCGTGCCACAACAGCCGGAACGTGAAGCGGTAGCGGTCAGACGGAGGACACACCCTGCGGATCTGGTCCAGAAACGCCGTCGTAACCGGAGTTTGCGCATTGCACACCGTGACGACCATGTCCTGCAGGAGGATGATACCCATAGGCACCGTGCGGTACGGCACCACGTCGTCGTCATCCACAAGATACGGCACGTGGATGAGCAGCATCGCCACTCCGTCGTCGTAATCGAAACGCGGACGTTCGTCGCGGTCGAGAGGGTCGGTCAGAAAGTCGCGCGGAATGACGTCTTTCGAGAACGTGAGCACCTGTTCGAGCTCGGTCGTCGTGGGCTCGCAAAGGTTCACCCAGCAACCGGGCACGAACTCCGGGCTCTCGCGGAGTCCGCCGTTCTCCCATTTGTAGATCGTCATCATCGCTTTCCCGTTCCCTGTTCCCCGTTCCCTGTTCCCTTTCTTACGCAAGCTCCTTCAGGAAGCGGACGTCGTTCTCGTAGAGCCAGCGGATATCCGGAATCCCGTACTTGATCATCGCGATGCGCTCCACGCCAAACCCGAAGGCATACCCGGAAACCTGCTCGGGGTCGTAGCCCACATGCTGGAACACGCGAGGATCCACCATGCCGGCGCCGGCAACCTCGATCCAGCCGGAATCCTTGCACACGCGGCACCCCTTGCCCTTGCACACGTGGCAGGTGAAATCCACCTCCACCGAAGGCTCGGTGAACGGGAAGAAGTGCGGACGGAACCTCACCGTCACCCCGTCGCCCATCATTTCCTTGGCGAAATACGCCAAGACGCTCTTCAGATCCGCGAGCGAAACCGGCTTGGCGTCCACATACAAACCTTCGATCTGATGGAAATTCGCGCTGTGGGTGGCGTCGGTCGTGTCGCGGCGGAACGTGCGGCCCGGGCAGATTACGCGGATCGGCGGCTTGTTCGCCATCATCGTGCGGATCTGCACCGGCGAGGTTTGCGTCCTCAAGAGACAATCGTCGTTGAACCAGAAAGTGTCCGTGCGGTCCTGCGAAGGATGATGCGGCGGCGTATTGAGCGCCGTGAAGTTGTTGAACCGGTTTTCGAGCTCCGGACCTTCCACCACCGTGAAGCCCAGCCTGCCGAATATGCGCGCCGTTTCTTCTATGACGCGCGTCAAAGGATGCTTGGAGCCAAGCGCCATCCAGCGCCCGGGCTTGGTAAGGTCCAATTCGCTCTTCCCTGTTCCCTGTTCCCCGTTCCCCGTTCCCTGCTTGGCCGCCAATTCCGCCTCGACTTCCGCCTTCCACGCCTGAATGGCCTTGCCGAAAGCAGGGCGCTCGGCCTGCGGAACATCCTTCATGCCCTTGATAAGCGCGGGAATCGAGCCGTTCCGCCCGACATATTTGACGCGCAACGCCTCGACGGCCGCCGCATCAGCCGCAGCCGCTATCTCCTTGAGACTCGCCGCCTTGAGTTCTTCCAGTTCCGCAAGTGTCATCTCTACTCCTCAAGTTTTCGTGTATTATACCAAAAATCACGCCGAAAGGCAAGTGTCTGATGGCCGAACGGCCACCTTTTGCGCCATGCTTGCATACGGCGAAAGGCTATACCCTCATGAAACCGCCGGCAGGGAACGAGTCGGAGAAGGCGGCAGGCTCGTCGCTGAGGGCTTCCCTGTTCCCTGTTCCCTGTTCCCCGTTCCCTGCCTGGCCGGCGATGCCGTTCCAGGTCGCAAGCGCATTGACGAACCGCTCGACAAACGCGTAGAACGCCTCCTCGCCTAGCCCTTCCAGCGGTTTCGACTCGAAAAGCGTGAGCGCGCCGGTTTCGGGATTGAGCGCGAATGTGGCCCCGCCGGTGCCGCGATGGAAGTAGTTCGCCTCCATCGCCGACTTGAGCAGCGCCTCCCTCGAGCCTCTCTCCCGGATGTCGCCGAAGAGGAACACGCGCTCGCCCGCGGTGTCCTGCGTTACGCCAAAAACATTGCCGTCGGCTGAGAAGCGCCAGACGCCGTCGGATGCGGGGATATTCTCCAATTTTGCGGCGGCGGAGAATTTGCCGATCAGTTCTTCGAGTTTCATTGCTTTAGTCGTTAGTCGGTTAGTCGTTGGTCGTTAGTGATTGGTTATTCGTCGTCATCCTCTGCTGGTGCTTGCGGCGCGACGGAGACCTCCGCGAGGAGTTCGCTGCCGCCGCGCAGGGCCGAGACGGCCGTGGAAAGATGGCCACCCATCTGCTGCGCCTCGATGAGCAGATTGTTGTAGTCGTTGTCGCTCATCGCGGCGATGGATTCGATCAGCATCTTGTCCAAGAGACCCATGTTGAGCGTCGCGTGGGCGACGGCGGCGGTGGAGAGGTGTTCGCCCTCGGGGAGGCGCATCGCCTGCTCGGCGCGCGCGAGATTGTAGGCGATAGCGTCGAGCATCGTGGCGCGCTTGTCCTTTACCGAACCCCACTTGGGGTCGAGGTCGGGGCGCGGCGACGGCACGAGGAAGGTCGAGGTGGCGCGAGCGAGCGTGGCCATCTCCTGTCCGGAAAGGCGCGCGCCCTGCGGCAGCGACAGGTTCTTCTCGGCGAGCTTGGGGCCGACGTTCTTCATGCGGATCGCCATCTCCTCGCCCGCTTCGCCCGCTTCGCTGAGCCGGTTTTTGAAGCCCACGACGCCAAAGCGGTATTCGCCAAGCGCGGAAAGTCCGAGCGACACCTGGTTTTCCTTGATGACTTCGCAGCAGACGTCGGTCACCGACTTGTCGATCTTGACGGCGACGTTCTTGAAGATGGAATGGCCGTCGAGAGTTTCCGCCGTCAGCTTGTCCACATACACGTTGGGCAGGTCCGTGCCGATTTTAGCGAGCGACGCCTCGAGCATCTCGAACAGTTTCGCCTCCTCGATCGTGCCGTGGTACGCAGATGCGTGCGATCCGGTGGAGACGATCTTGCCGTCCTGGATATTGCCGGCTTTGTCGACCAGCTCGAAGACCTCCAGCAGCTCCTCCACCGCGCGGGCGGCGGCATTGGTCACATGATACGGGTCGGCGGCTTCGTCGAAGAGCGAGTATTGGCCGACCGCCTTGAGATCCTTGATGAACGGGAGAAGCTCGTTCTTGATCCTCCCGACCTCATGGGAGAGCGAATGGAGCTCGGCCTTGCCCTCGTCGGTGGCGGCCCAGGCTCTGAAGTCGGCGCCGGCGGCCCGGATGGCCTCGGCGGAGCACTGGTTGTCGGCGTCGCCGATATAGACCCGGGCTACGTTCTTCAAGAGCGATATCGCCTTGGATTCGCCCGGCTGGGGCGCCATCGCCGGCACTTCGCAGTAGATGGAGTTGGCCGCGAGCTGGAGATCCGCGACGGTGCGGTCGATATCGTCGACGATATCGCAGAGCCGCACGTAGCTCTGCACGAAGTTCTGGAGCGGCGCGGGCACGGCAACGTCCTCGCTCTGGACGATCGCGATGAACGCCTGGACGCGCGACATCAAATCGAGCGCCGTGCCGCGCTTGAGCACATCCTCCAGCCGCTTCATGTTCGCGCCGCCCTCGACGAACTTCCGCGAGAATCTGGTGGCGACGTCCTCGGGCATCAGCTTTACGAAGTTGGAGACGACGTGCGAGGTGTCGCCCGAAACGACGGCCGCGAGCATCATCTTGATCGCGCCCTGCTCGTCGGACGAAAGTCGCGAACAGTTGCCGAAGTCGATGAAGGTGGTGCCGGTGGGGCCGGTCATCAGGTTGCCGCCGTGCAGGTCGCCGTGGAAGAACCCGTTGCCGAAGAGCGCGTTGTCGAACCAGGACTTGGCGACATCGAGAATCTGGTTGCGGCGATCGTTGAGCCGCGCCGTTTCCAACAGGATCTTGCGGCGGGTGACTACGGTATCGGCCACGTTCGCCGCCTTGTACACGACCTTGGTCTTGCCGTTCACCTCGGTCTCGTGCTTGAAATCGAGGATCGCGTCGGCTCGCTTGCGGGCGCCCTCGACCAGATTGTCGAACGTATTGCCGTCGGCGCGCTTCAAAATCATCGAGGTCATCGTGGACTGCGAACCTTCCAAGGTCTGCATGGAGTGCACCGTATGGACGCCCTTGGGGAGCTCGTACACCTTGGTGCCGATGCCGACATTGGTCGCTTCGAGCGTGAGGTCGAACTCCTCCAGGATTTTGCGGTACTGGCCGTCGAAGGTGGCCTTCATCGACTGGTCGCCCCCGATGATGGAGTCGATCATCGCCTTCTCGCGCTGGATGGCGGTGTCGACGTTGGGCCTCAAGAGCTTGATTACGCACTCCTCGCCGATGTAGGGGTGGTCCTTCGTCTTGATGGTGCAGAGGAACGCCTGGCCGACCGATGCGGCGCCGAGGCTCTTCTTGACCTCGATCGAAAGGATGTTGCCGCCCGAGCTCTTGACGAGTTCGAGCATCTGCGCCTTGACGGCCTCGTCGGGGATCGGCAGGAGGCGCGACTTCATGTCCTTCAAGGCGATCTGGGTCTGCGGATCGAAGGAGCTTAGCGGCAGGCCCTGCAGCATCTTCTGGAGGAGGGGCCCCGCGCCCTTGAGGAGCTCTGCCACCTGCTTGGCGTCGGTGCTGTTGGCGTCGGTGTTGCGGATGAGCGCCGAGAGCATGGCGCGCTTGTCGACCTGCGCCGAGTTGGCGAAGTAGTTGTTCAGAACCTTCATCGTGAACTTGCCCTGGCTGGTCGTCTCGTCGATGCCCTCCTTGCCGGTCATTTCGGCGAAGGTCTTCTGCCAGTCGGCCTTGGCCTCGCCGGCGCCGTGGGGCTTGAAGAGCTCGGTCACTTTCGCCTGCATCGAATTTACGAGCGTGTTGGCCGCCGCGTCGATCTTGGCCTCGATCGCGGCAAGCGCATTGCGCGTGGCGCCGTCGATCTGGGCGACGTTGTCGAGGCCCGCGAGAGTCAACTTGGCGATATCTGCGAAAATGGCCTTGACCGCGTCGCGCACCTGCGGCGCGAGGCCGGCGAGAAGTCCGTCCGACCCGTTGGCCAGGCTGGTTTTGATGTGCGTAAGTTCGGGCATGTGCTCTACGAGGAGCTTGCGCACGCGCTCGCCCGGTAGCGCATTGCCGGTCGCGCTCGCGTCGAACGACCACGTATCCTGGTTGAGGAAGAGGTCGGCGACGACATTGCTCACCGTCTGGGCGGACGGCGGCACGGCGCAGCGCTGGTCGTAAGGCGGCTTCGCCTGCGTGGCGATCTTGACCTTGGCGTCGATCTCGTCGGCCGAGGTCCTGGCCATCGTCGCGTGCATCTCGATCATCGCGCCCGAGTTGTAGGTGGCGGGCGGATTCTTGGGGAGGTTGGCGGCCGTGAACTGCCCGTCGACCGACTTGATGGCGACATCCCTCAATGCCATCGTCGAGTAGGCCGAGAACATGACGGGGAGCGTGCCCGTCTTGGCGGCGGCGACCTTGGCGTAGAGTTCGCGCGCCCTCACGAGCGGCACCTTGCCGCTGTTCACGTCGGCGATCGGCGGCAGCGCGCTCTTGATCACATCGCCGGCGAAGGCGTCCGGCTTGGCGACGATTTCGTTTTCGATCATCCGCACGAGCCCGTTGGCGTCGAAGGCCGCGCGCATGGGCATGCCGCCGATTTTGAGGCTGAGCGATCCGTTTTCGAGCCGCGTCATCGTCACGTCCGCACCCGCTACTTTAAGCGTCTTGGAGGCGCCCGGCGCGGCGGCGTCGAGTTCGCGCGCGGCATTCAAAAGACCGGTCGTCTCCGCCGGCGACAACTTGGCGCCCGACAGCGCGATTTCGCCGGCGAAAAGCTCCTTGGCAGTCTTCTGGGCGCCGGTCAGCTTGTTCAAGGGATCCTGGATAGCGAGGTTCGTATCCATCTTGTTGCCCGCCATCTTCTTGTTGGCGCTAAGCGTCTTGTAGACGTCGGTCATCGTGACCTGGGAGAACGGCTTGCCCATGATGCGCTCGCAGAACTCGGGGAGCCCGTCGAGCTTGAAGCCGCCCATGGCCGCGATCGTGGAGAGGCAGTACA
Organism: Kiritimatiellia bacterium; assembly: GCA_045132115.1. GTDB lineage: Bacteria > Verrucomicrobiota > Kiritimatiellia > RFP12 > UBA1067 > UBA1067. The sequence continues at coordinate 19,818 of JBGURT010000102.1, read as the reverse complement.
CCTTCTCGTAGACGTCCACCTTGGCCTTGAGATCGTTGCCGTCGAGCGGCGAGAGGTCGATGCCCATTTCGCCGAACAGCTTCAAAAGACGCGCCGGATCGATGGTCCCGAAGCCCCTGAGCTGCATGAAGTCGCCCTTTTTCGACACGTTGAGCTTGACGTAAAGCGAAAACGCATCGTTCTTTTCCGGCGTGGCGAGGATGGAGGGGGTGGGCTTGATGCCGGTCGCCGCGAAACGTTCCTGCAGCCGGGTGAAGATTCCCGCGCCGACCTCGACCTTGTCGTCGCCTTGGTGGATCATTTCCTTGATCGCCACGCAGACGCTCGAGTCGCTTTCGACCGACGATGCAAACTGCGCCCTTATCTGCGTGCCCAGCAGGGTCGAGGCGTTCCCCGGAATGGAGGACATGTTGACGGTGCCGTCCCGAAGCGCATCCTTGAAGATCGACGGATGGCTGCCCAGCCGGAACACGTCGCTTTCGACCGCGAGCATATTGTCGCACTTGCGCAGCCCCTTGGCCGCATACTGCGAGAAGAACGCGAAGTCCCGGTCGTTGAGCTTCAAAAGTTCCGCATCCAGCTTGTCGACCGCCTCCTTGACGGGGACCCGCTTGCCGTCGACTTCCGCTGTGCGGATGCTCTCGCCGCCATCGGCCGAAGTGATGCCGCAATTGTAGATGTAGGTATGGTCTTTGACGCCGAGCAGCGTCTGGAGCTTGAGGTTGACGAGCGCCATGGCCTTGTCGGCGTCGGATTTGCCCGCATAGCCCGGGGTCGCTTCGAGCAGGGCCTTGAAGGTGTTGTTGTTGCGCGTCATGCGGAGCTCGGCCACCTTCTTGGGATCCTCCGCGGCCACCTTCTCGGTATAGGCTTCCTTCAGCGGATTCATGAGCGCGAACTCGAGCTCGCGCTTGGCGTCCGCCCCGAAATTGCCGTCGACGGCCGCCTTTTGCGCCTTGACGAGCGCCTCGGTCTGGACCTTGCCGATGCCGCCGTCCTGGCCGGACGCGCCGATCTTCTCCATGAAGAAGTCGACGACCGGCGACTTGTCCTCGAGGTAGGCGAAGTTGGCGTTGACGAAATCCTCCACCATGCCGCGCGCGGAGAAGGTCTTGGCCACGTCGTTGAGCGCCGTGATCGCGGCATCGGCCGGCGACAGTTTGGTCCCGCCGGCGACGAGCATGCCGAGCGCGTCCGAGATCTTCGTCTTCGCCTTCGCGGCGGCATCCGCTCCCACGCGGTCCAAATCGGCGATGACGCCGTTGAGGACGCTCATCAGCGGCTTCATCGCCGCCTTGAACGCCTTTTCGGTATCCTGCGGATTGAAGTGGTTCTCGGTATAAAGCCGGTTGAACGTGGTGCGCACCTGGTTGACGACCGCTTGGGCGGCGTTGTCGAGCTGCAGCGCCGTAAATGCGCCGGATTTCTCCGCCAGCGCCCCGAACGCGTCCCGGACCGTATTTTCGTATTTGGCGCCCTTGACGTTGTCGTCCCAGATCGACTGGGCGTTGTCGTCGAGGATCCGCGTTTCGTCGGAATTGGGCGCGAGCGTCTCGATCTTGGTGAATACCGGCAGCTTGGCCGCATTCTTCGCCATCAGCTCGCCCACGACTTCCTTGAAGGCGGCGGCGACGTCGTCCGCGGCGACTTCGACCTCGTTCTGGCCGTCGACGAACCTTTCGTCGGTGACCTCGGCGGTAAAGTCTTTGAGTTCCGGGTTGGACCAATAGAGCTTGTCGAACACCTGCTCGCGGATGACGGCCAGGTTCTGGCGCACGAACTTGTCGACTTCCGCGGGGCTGCGGCCGTTGAAATCGACGCCGAAAAGCTGCTTGGTATCCGCCAGGCGCGTCTTGGCGTCGGCGGCGGGGTTTAAGCACTTGGCCTTGTCCATCGCCGTCTTCACGCCGTTGGCCACATCCTCGTGGAGAATGCCGTTTTCGTCGAGCGCCGCAATATTCTTTTCGACCAGTGCGTTGTCCTTGGTGGCGCTGTCGATAATATCGATGACGCTCTTCAGCTCGCGGCGCGTGAGCGGCGCGGAATACGTGGTCGGGTCCACCCCATCCGTGAGGCCCAGCGCATTGTATATGCGCTGCAGGTCGTCGCTCGAGAGCACCTTGCGCTCCACCGAGTTGCGGATGGCGGAAAGGAGCGATTGCCGCACCTGCAGGTTTTCCTGCGGATCGTTGGGCGCCGTGCGCACGTTGCGGAACAGGTTGAAGAACTTGTTGCCGTAGTTGGCCTTCTCGATGCCGCTCTGGTCCTGTTTGAATACGACATTGCCGTCGTTCACGTTGCCGAGAACGCTCCTGAAGTCGTTAAGCGTAAGATCTATTGCCATATTTTGCTCTCCTTGCGAAAGTTATCCTGCCTTGTTTACACGCAATGTGGAGAAAGGTTACAACAATTCGGCTATTTTACCAGACGCAACTTGCGCCAGATGCCTAGCGCTGGAACTTTTTCGCCTTCATTCACGAATGTGAAGACCAGCGATTTCGCGTCTTTGGGGATGTTCACCTCGCAAATCTGCGCCGCGTCCTTCACTTGCTGGCCAACACGCTCGAAGATGACCTCGCCGGAATCGGTGGCGATGCGGAACGTGACCACCGCCCTTGCGTCCGTGTCCTTGGAGCAGACGACCGCGCCCGAAACGCGTTTCCAGGTGCCGTCCAGCTCCACACGGTATTCGGCGCCCGGCTGTTGATAGAGGTCTTCGGAGTTCATCGAGGCCACGAACTTCGCAACCTCGTTGGCCTTTTCGCGAGCCTTCTTGACGAGCGCCCTGGGCGGCTCGGCGTACGGGATGAAGTCCGCCGCTTCTCCCGCCGGAATGTCAATCGCCACCGCGAGCGATTCGCAGACCGGGCGCTTGGCCAGCTTCACGAACAGCGTGCCGCCCTTTTCCCCGGGATCGTAATACCAAGTCTGGGGCGAAGCGGAGTAGATGGCGCGCGCCACCGTGCCGGTTGCGGCGATGGCGAGCACCTCGCCTTGGTCTTTTCCGTTCGCCGCCAGCTGCACGCTCTCCGGTCGCGCGCCGGTGTGGATGGCGAGTTCGATTGCACGCTCTTTGAGCCGTCCCGCGAAGTCCTTGCCCTCCGGGGGCTCAATGGAAACTTCGATATCGCCGGATTTGCCGCCGCGAGGCGCAGACACCGCGATCCGCTGGCGCGTAAACTCCCCTTCCCGGTAGCTGCGGGTTTCGCCGTCGTCCTCGTAAAGGGAGAATTCGCTCGCGCCGTCCGGCCAGATATCAAGCGTCAGCAAATCCTTGGGGACTTGCGACGAATAAAGCGACTCCGGATACATCGGGATGATCGCGCCGCCGCGCACGAAGACCGGCAGCGTCTCCAGCGAAAGCTTGTATCCGCGGATCGTCTCGCCGCTCTTGACGCGGCGGCCGTCGTTGTAGTCGTACCAGATGCCGCCATCGAGTTCGGGCAGATATATCTCGCGCAGATACCAGTCCTCCGTGTCTTCCATCGTGTCGAACACGGGAGCGACGAGGAAATCGCGCCCGAGCATCATCAGATAATCCGTCCGCTTCTCGCCGTCGCGAGCGTAGCATCTTTCGTCGTCCGGGAAGTTCCATGCGAGGGGACGCACTACCGGCGCGCCGGTATCGTACGCCTCGCGGCAATACGCATACATGTAAGGTGCGATGCGGTTTTTCCACTTGAGCCACTTGCGGATCGCAGATTTGTACGGCTCCGGATAACTCCACGGGGCTTTGTTCACGTTCGACCAGCCGTTCATCACATACATCGCGGGCGTGAAGCACTTCCACTCGAGGTCGCGCAAATAGCTCTCGTTCGAGCCGCCGAAAATGCCGTCGATGTCCGTTGTGGCGTACGCCTGGCCGCTCATGCCCGAACCGGTCACGGTGGGCACGTGGTAGCGGATGAGGTCCATGTTGCCGTATTGGTCGCCGGTCCAGCACACGGCATAGCGCTGGGTTCCGGCCCAGCCTTGGCACGTCCAGACGAAAGGCCGCGCGTTCGAATTGCGGATGAAGGCGTCGTATGCGGTCTTGTTGCAGTTGAGGCCGTGCTGATACGCGGCGGCCGACCAGGCAACGTCGATCTTCTGCACCCTGGTGCCCGCCGTGCCGATCTCCCAGTCGATCCGGTCGAGCGCGCCCTCGGTCCAAAGCCCGGTCTTGAACCCAAGCGCCGCGAGCGCCTTGACCGTCCACGAAAGCTGCATATACTTGCATCCATAGCCGTCGTTCACGAGCATCCAGCCCCCGGGCATGTCCGCGGCGCGGTATTTTTCGGCGTTGCGCGCAATGACATCCGGCGTGGTCTCCACGTACGCGAGCGTATTCGCGTCCTGCTTGGGCTCGCGCGTATCTTTGTCGCGCGTCATCCAGGCGTCGGCGTCGCCCAGCTCCAGCCCCCAGAACGGAATGAAGTTCGGACGGCCGGTGAACTCGGTGTAGCGGTCAAGGACCTGATTGAAGCTCTCGCCGACGAAATAGAACGCGTCGAACCGCGCTTCTTCATGCGAAAACGCCACGTCGCCGGTGAAATCGTATTTGCCCGGCGAGAACGTATGGCGCAGAATGCCGTAGTAATTCCCCTTGCCCACTCGCGCCACCATCCACGGCGCGGGATTGGGGTGGCCGCCTTCGGCCCAGTTGCAATCGGCAACGATGTCTATCGCCTTGCCGGTATGGATCCACGAGCCGTTTTGCTGTCCGCCGCCAAAATAATTCGCGTTTTTCGCGGCGGTGAAAGTCTGCACCGTCTTGTCGGTGTCGGTGGTGGTTGCGGCTTTTGCGATCGCGATAGGGCTGGCTTCGGCGAACACTTCCTCGCCGGTCTTGCGCAGGCACGAGAAGCGGCAAGTAGGCTTGTCGAGAACGAGTTTGAGCGCGGACGTGGTCCACTCGTAAGAGTCGGCGGAATCTTTGAACAAGACTCTGCTTGAATCTTCCAACACCTCGGGCAGAATGATCGTGTCGCCGTCCGGCTTGGCGAGGGGGTCGGCATATCCTACGGTATAGTCGAGGTTCGTCGTCGTGACATATTGCCCCGTGGCGGAGATTTCCGTCGTTACCGTCTCGTTAGTGCCCGCGACTTTGAGTCCCGCCTGGATGCGAAACACGTCAGGGCGCCAAAAGCTCACGCGAAGTTCCACATTGGTCGAAGTATGGATCGTCCATGCCTTCGAGGTGTAGCTTTCAGGCACCACTTTGACGACCGTATTCTGCGCCATCGCCGCAAATGTCGCCGCCAAAACCGCCGCCGCAACGAATCTTCTCATTGCCGTTTTCCTTTCATTCTTCATGATTACAAGACTATTAGTATATATTTTACCATAAATCGGGCCAAAAGGCAAGGGCGGGGAGCTGTTTTCGCAGATGGTATACCATATTTTCCCGCGAAAGGCAACTCTCTCCCGGCAAAAGCAAAGGGGCGGCACCAGCCGCCCCCTGCCTGACGATACTCGCCGGCTACTGGTTAGGCCATCTTCATGGCGGCAGGCAACTGCAACTGATAATCCTTGCCGCCAAGGTCGATATGCAGCGACAACACACCTCCCAGCGCCGCCACAATCTTCTGCAAGGTGCCAATGCGCATATTGTCGCCCTTCTCTACACTCGCATACGCAGGTTGCGAAACCCCCAACTCCTGCGCCACCTGCTCCTGCGTGAACCCCGCCTCGCGCCGTATCTGCGACAGCACGTATTCGCGTCCCATCTCGCGCGCGGCCGCTTCGTTGCGCGCGCGCCGCTCCGCAGTCATTCTGCTACGCAACTCGCTGAAATGTCTTGCCATGTTATTTTCCCTCCTTCAGTTCTTTAATATGTTGCTTGAATATCCGCTCGGCCACCGGCACCTGTTTTTCGTACCAGTCGTCCCGCCCGGTCTTGTCTCCGCCCAAGATCAGCAACGCCGTTCGCGTAGGATCAAACGCATACAAAATACGTAGCGGATGCCCTCGATGCTGAACCCTCAACTCCCGCAAGGCGATTGAACTTCCTTTGATTTCTGAAGAGTACGGAAAACCCAACAGCGGACCATGCTCTTCCAGCAGGAACACCACTCGGTCGATATCGTCCTGTGCGGCTTCCGTCAGCCCGCACCACCACTCTTCAAACTCATCGGTAAAGTCTACTTGCCAATTGTTCATGCGCATATTATAAATTATTTCTTATAATTTGTCAAGGGAGTATTTGAAAAATCTTTCTCCGCCGCCCTTTCTTCTTCATGATTACAAGACTATTTAGTATATACTTTACCATAAATCGGGCCAAAAGGCAAGGGCGGGGAGCTGCTTTCGCAGCTGGGAGTTTTGGAGTTTTGGCGAAGCCACGAAATACACGAAAATCAGAATTGTCAAAATAGCACCGTTTTTGGTATTAATTTTGATTTGACAAAAAATAAATGAATATGCTATAATATGCGCAGTTCTACGCAAAAATATGAAAATGCGGAGATTCTTGCATGGTAATGAAGTTTTCTGAATGTTGCAAAAAATACGGTGGACGCTATCAGACCGAATGCCTAATCCGCAAAGGCGATCTGCACAAGGTCGCAACCGGCCTCTATAGCGACAAGTCACGATGGTCGGACATTGAAGTTGTACTTGCCAAATATCCCAAAGCAGTTGTGACACTGCAAAGCGCTTATTACTACTACGAGCTTTCCGACTCCATCCCCGATGCCTTTCATCTAGCCACAGATAGAGATGCGACAAAGATATGCGACAAGCAAATAGTTCAGAGCTTCCTGCCCAAAGGAACAATCGGAATAGGCGTTGTTTCGGGAAAATTCATGAACGAAGAAATCGCGCGCATATTCGATAAAGAGCGGTTATTGATCGAGACGGCCAGGAACAAAACGAAACTGCCTTATGATCTGTATAAGGAAGTAATAGAATCCTTTCGAAGAATAAAGGAATCTCTCTACCCGTCAAAACTAACAGATTATCTCGAGGCGTTCCCCAAAAAAGAATCTATCATGCACACTATTGAAAGCGAGGTGTTTTGATGGATTTCGGGATTATCGCAACCGCACTAAAAGCGAACGGCCAATCCCAACTACGCATGGCTAGACGAGCCTGCCAAATCAATTACCAAAACCCTCTTGGAATTCTTCAATAAATTGTAACCTGTCCGTGGAGATTATCCTCTCACGCGGCGGTTACGAGGGCTGAGGGCTGAAGAAGGATTCAAACCACGAAAGACACGAAAGACACGAAAATTTTACCGGGGCGCGGGAAGCAGCAAGGCGGGGATTGCTCCCCGCCTTGCGTGTTGCCGGATTGGCGATATTTGGCGATATATGGATGACGCTTATTGCAGAACGCTGGAGACGTCAACCTTCGTGAAGTAGATATGGCCGTGCGCCTCGAATAGAACACCTAGCGTTGTCGGATTCAGCATAACGAGCGAGTTGTAACCGTAGACCAAGTTACCATGCGCCCCGTTGCCATCATCATCCGCCGTTCCAGTAGCGCCAGCCCAGACTGTTTCGTATGGCTCAGCATCCCAAGTAATACCGCCAGAGCCAGTATCTGTTCCGATATACACCTTTATATCGCTACGCAAAGCGCCTGTCGCGAATACTGCAGCATAGCGACTATTACCATCTGAACCATAACCAAGCCTCAGCATTGAACCCTGGCACATTGAGCCGCTGGCAAGGCCTGTAATCTCAGTGTGATATGTCCAATTTACGCCATCGCTAGAAACATAGAACGGACGCTTGGTTCCATCGGTTACATTCTTGCACATGTATAGCAAGTAGCCATTATCGAGCTGGGTTATGCATCCCTCCTGCGTGACATAGTTATTTGTGCCGCCAGAACTAGGCACTAGTTTGGTGGCGTGCCAGTTGCCGCTACTATCCTTCCATGCCGCAAAGTTGCCACCCTTGATACCGGAATTGCGGATTACATATTGCATCGGCCAAACAACTGTCCCTGCCGGAATAGAGCCGCAAGCCGCTCTCGTCACAAACGCATGGCCAGGCCCCTGCAGAATGCCCATATAGCCATTGCCATACCAAGTGGTCTTATAGTCATTCGTCTGAATGCTATACTCGGAATTGAGCTGAGCCTCAATCAATTGTTTTACACTCGTGCGATTCGTCCATTTCGGCGCGCCGTTTTTCACCGATTCGAGCGTGCACTCGTAAGTAACTACGTCAACTGCTTCGGCACCGTTGTGCACAGTGGTAAGGCCGCCTCCTGTAATACCCATCATAATGAACTTGCTATTCGTCGAATCGTAAACAATGCTCGGGTCGCCAAGTTCCATATCCTTAGTCAGCGTTGTTGTCTTAGCGCCGGTTTGCGGGTTGCTGGCGTTAGGAACATCGATCATAACCTGGGGATAACTCCAGTTTTCGCCTGCGTCAAGCGAGAACACACCACCTATATCAATACCAGTGTAGTGATTCGGTGAATCGTATGGCCCGGCACCATTTCCGTTTGCATCGAGCGGCACGCCAAGATCTTGGTAGCAATATCTCGCGTCGAATATGCCCATGACCGTCTGGCCGTCAGGAGTTGCCGCCATAGCCGGAATACGGTAAACATCCTGGTTCCAGCCGGTCTCGCCCTTCTTGAAGATAAAGTCGGTTGTCGGCCTGTCGGCAAGTTTCTCGTGGATGCGACCTACTTCGACAGGTGCGTTGTTTGTATAAGGTTCTTCAAGAATCTTGAACCATCTATAATCACCGCCATTGCCGAATGCATGGCTTCCAAGCGGCAAAGATACGCTCGTTGCATTCTCTGCTATAGTGCTTACCGCCAAACGCGTCCACACCAGATTATTGGCAGAGCCGGCCAAGCTCACGGACATCTTGCCGGCGAAGTTCGGATCTACCTCGCAAGCCATATTCCCAGTCGATGAATCGTAGCTAGACATCGACAGGCTGGTCACATAGTTCGTATATACGCCCATAGCCATAGCCGCGCTGAGTGCTGCATATCCAGTTAGAACCTTACTACCGATGGTAATAGTCGGCACGGGAATCGTGGCACCATCAGGCGACATATTGGCAAGACACTTGAGTCGCATGCTCAGCGGCATTGAGGCCAATTCTGGGCCAAAGTCGAACGATTTAAGCGCCGTTTCCACATCTGCTTCGTCACAGACTGCATACCCGAACTGCACATTCTGATGCGCAACGCCTAGACCGGCAAAGAAACCATTGCTGCTCGTGGCAGCTGCGCCAGAACCGAAGTATATGGCGTTGGATAGTGTCTTTCCCCTGCAGACAGCGTCAGATATGGTGGCATTGGTCTTTTCCCCGTCCTCATCGTAGCTATCAACCCACAGATACGCGCCGTAAGCAGTGTCGTAGGTGAGCACAAGAACATGCGCGCCATCCCCAGCCGCCTCGTCCTGCGCAGTGCCGTTGAGCGCAAACTTGTCGGTGCTACCGTCATATGTGACCGTTATGGAATCGCTGTTCATCGGAATTTCACAAATCGTGCCACCGGTAGCTCCAGCGGGGATTGAAACGCCCATCGTTATAGTAAATTTGCCCTCGCCCAATTGCATATGGTTCATGATGACGCCGCGCGAATAGGTGGAACTCACTTCCCCGCCATTCACGCCATATGTTGTCTGTTCTCCAAGCGCGTATCCGCCCGACACACTGCTCGCGGTAACGCCATAGTCGTACCAATAGGTTGCTAAGCTATCCGACGAAATCATGCTTGGCAACGCTGCATTTACCGTATCTACACCAGCCTTTTCGTAGAATCCAGCCAAATTCATAAATCCTACGCCGCGCACAACAAGATCCGTGAACACGCGCTCGCCAGTACCCGTTGCCTTTGTCGCCGCGCCAATTACGATATTGGTGGGGAAGATGTAAGACTTGTGGAATTCCTCATCGGCTAGAGGTTCTTGTGTAGCCGCATCTCCTATGAAATCACTTCCATTTACAGAATAACCATCTGCTGTGCCATTTGTTTTATGTAGTGTCATTGACCCCCATCTTAGCCCATTATGGTGCCAATCCTCAACCCCATCTACGAATACTGTAGTACCAGTCTTGGCCGAACCGAAGCCACGATTAACTTTATAAGTATCCCCATCCTTAGATGCCAAAGCGCCCCAGTAGCGCAAATCGATATGATATGTCTTGCCAAGTTCGAGGATCTTGGTTGCAACCTTTTGGCCAGATACTGCAGCATAGTCGGTTGTTGAATCGCCGCTATTATATGGATAGAACCTAGCCGCCATCACGCCATTGCTCTTACGCATGATGAAGATTTCGTTAGGTCCGGCATTGAACGAGAAGAGCACCGGGCCAAAGCCGTCCGCGTAGCCCGTATAGTCGATTTCTTCGGGGATTGTCACATCGAGCGAAAGCGTAAACGGCGTTACGCGGTTCATGCCGGTAAAGTTGTCGAGCTTAATCGGCGCGGTTCCGATCTTGACCGCGACATTGCCGTTATCTGGAATATACTCTACTCCTTCATCATCTTCCGGCACATTAATATTGGCACCCAAATCGTTAGTGACGAATTGGATTACCGTTCCACTAGGCGCGACCGAAATAGTGTAAGAACCATCCTTGTTGGCTATTACATTGTAGTATCCTTCGGGCTGTAACGCCACAAGAGCATCCTTCACTGCCTCCGAAACGATAACCTTCACGCCTTTGGCGATTTCTATCGTGCCATTGAAGTCATCCAATGTGGCCACATCGCGCATATCTAAGTTGGCCGATATAATTAGCTTCGTACCAACATCTCCTGTAAGGTCTTCAATAGTGGCAGCGGATTTAAGTTCCACCGTACCGCCATCGATATCAAGAGAAGCACCCTGGATACTGCCTGTCAATATCGCCTTGCCGTCGCCAGTCTTTGTGATTGTGCAATCGGCGAAATTATCACTCCGCTCGGAAGTTGTCTCCGCCGCCACATCAATTGTTGTGCTGGTGCGCGCCTTGACTACCAACTGATTGTCGACAATTGTGGGGGTCCATACGCCTCGATAATCTGTATTCTTGAATCGGAATATACCTGCTGGCGCGGTATTAGATCCGCTCGTCGCAGTCCAATCCATAAGCACCATGTCATCAGTAGGCTCTACCGAGGTCTCAACCCAGACAACATCGCCTGCATTAACTACCACACCGCCACTTGCGTTAAGATAGCCGGTATCGTAACGGTATGTTGAACCGGCATTGAAGGTTACAGCGCTATTGGCCGTGCCATTGCCGCCAAAAGTGCCAGAAACTGTTATCGGTCCAACCCACTTGCCGGTCAACTTGACCGCGCCATTGACAACTAGGTCATTTGACTGCTGTCTATTATTAGCGTAACCGCTATTCGCAGTCACTTGGTCGCCAGCCAGCGTCAAGGTGCCGGTGGAGCTGGTGCCCGGATCAACAATCACTGAAGAGAGACGATCTTCGGCTTCCAAGAAAACACCGCTCCAAGTGGTATCGCGCGACTGCTTGATTGTCAAATGTCTGCCGCCCGCGGCCGATGGACCCCAGTCGGAACGAATGTTCTTGCTACCGGACAAACTGCCAATGGCCACGCCCGCTGCAGGCACGATGATGCCACTATCCTTGTTAGCCTCTACCGTTAGGCTGGCGGGAATCTTGGAGGAAATTACCGTAAATCCAGTTCCGGAATACCTAAGCGTGCCCGACCCGGAAACATCTGCCGCATAATCCGTGCCCCCATCATCTGAATAGGAGTCATCAGACCGCGTAATTTCCAACACGCCAGTATCGCCAATCTGCATCGCCCCGCTCCAAGCGCTCTTATTAACGGCCGACAAGGTACCATCCACATAGAAAGTGCCGCAAGTCCAAGTCTTGCCGGAAGGAATGGTGACGGAGGCTCCAGAGCGGACGAATATTTTGCCGCCGCCTTCGACAACCAATTGCTCAGGGAGGCTGTTGCCGAATACGACATTCTTGTTCGTCATGTTCAACGTGCCCGTAAAGTTGCCCCAGTTGCGAACCTGCAGCAAAACATTAAGACCCTTAATGCTACCTCCAGCACCATCCGCCGTAGTATCTGCCTTCAAAGTGCCATTGCCTTTCAGCTCGCGAATAATCGTATAGCACCGTACGGTAGTGTTGTATCCCCAGCCGTTGTACAGCAGAAGGCCAGGCGTTTCGCCATCATCTTCCAGTTCCAAAGCCGGCTGAATCGTATAGCTGCCATCATCGGTTGCAGTAAGATAGCCCTTGACACCTGTCAACTTAACGGTTGACTTATCGTTTCCGTAGCTATTGGGTTCGAAATTGGTAGATCCTAGGTTTTGGTCACTTTGTTTTGTCGCACCAGTAAGATCTGTGTAATTCTTTAGCCACACCGTACCAGTCCAGGTGGAATCGAATGTCGGCGCAGCACTAGGAAGAGTGCCGTCATAAACAATGGTGCCGCCAGGCGTATTCTTGAGGGTGTTGGCGATAGTCTTGCCGGTGGCAATGACCGTGCCAGTAATCGTCGCTGGTGCAGAGCCAGAGAGGTTGCCGCCGAGCGTAATGGCGTTTGTGCCGCCATCCAGCGTCACCGCGCCAGTAGCTACCGCCTTGTCGAACGTTACCGCGCCCAGCGTAACCGCCCGCGATGCACCCGAAATCGTCAGCATCGCCCCATCAGCGATGGTAAAGGTGGTATCCGACAAAATCGTACCGTCCGCGCTTTGCGACATCGTTATGTTCTTATCGATCCTTACGTTCGTTGCATTTGCTGGTGCAGCAGTCGGACTTACCGCAATAGAATTCGCGGTAAAATTGTTGTCAATCACTACGGTATCGCCATCATATACGGTAGTAACGGTGCCATCAGCCAAACAGAACACGGCCGTTGCGTCCCATGCACCATAAACAAAGTATACATTCTGGTTCTTGAGACGGTAGGTAGAATCGCCCAAGTTGTGATAAATCGAAGCATCCGCAGGAGAGCCGCTATAGATAGTGATGCTGGGGTTGGCTGCGTTAACCGCCGCCTCAGCCGTAGCGAGGTCGGTATAGTACGTATCACCCACCTTCGCCACCGCAGGATATACATTGATCTTCTTGGCATCCTCGGCATCCAACATGAACACATGATGCCCGACCGACTTCAACTTAGCCACATCATCCGCGGTAAATGCGGTTGTGGAAGTAATAATCGTTGCGCCCTCGCTAGTGAGCGAATTCATGGCATTCGCATTGATATTGACGGTGCCGGAGACTGGCAACGTCACCGGGGTTGTCGCCGCCGTGAATGCCAAACTCGCCCCATCCTGAAACACCAGCGTTGCGCCATCGCCGAATGTCGTTGAGCTCGCCATCGTCGCCGCACCTGCCCCACCGCAGAGTGTTACCTGTCCATTCACATATATATTCTTACCACTATTGGCAGTCCATGTCTTGCCGGCACCGATTGTTGCGCGTCCGTCAGTATCTACATAGATGCACCCACTATATGTTGTCCTATCGGGGTATCCACTAGTCTTATCTCTAGAGAAAACATATGCACGGCTGGCACTGCTTAGCGTAATGCTACCGGAAAAATCATCGGCATCTCTGAGGATGTAGTTTAGAACTGCATTATTATTGGAATCCGTCAAAGTGCCATCGCCCACTATCTTCCGGAAAATTACCGGATTGTTGTTGGAGTTTCCATTTGCCGGCTTAAGTGCATACGTATATGCGCCATTATCCAGAATAGTTTCGGCCTGCACCGTTGTATTGTTGGCAACATATCCCATTACCGCCGTAAGCTTTATATAAGATCCATTGCGCCCCCAGTACTGTGGATACAATTGGATATCATATGCTCCAACATTTACAACTTCATTCGTTCCCGACCACGTGTTCTGCATCCAGACCGAGTTATTGGCGGAGCCATCAGGTTGCTTACCGGTCCATTTTACGGTACCAGCACCTTCCAGCGTCGTAACGCTCCATGTCCTACCGCCCATATTGAGCGTTCCGTTTACGGTTAATGTGCCAGTATTGATTACCGATTCCGTTTTAGTGGTGCCGGAACAATCAACTTCGCCTCCGGCATCAATGGTGAGAGCGGTCAATCCATTCAGCCATCCATCGCTGCCGGACATGGTGATCTTGCCACCATTCTCTACAGTGATATTCCGCGCGCCAATTCCCTTTTCGAGCAACAGCTTGCCGCCATCTTCAATATCGATATCCCAGGCACCAGCTCCGCCGCTTCCCGTATTTTCGGTCGATACATTACCCTCGGCAATCACCAACTTCGGCAAGGCTTCCGCTTCGCCTGTATTGGAAATGGCAGTATTGCACAGGATAAACGTGCCAGCGCCCTTCTTGGTCAAGGTTGTCCCCTTCTTAATCGTCAAACTAGTGGTGTCATGGCCATTGTTGACCAAACCCCAGCCCTTGCTGGTAGGGCACTCGATTATCGCATCGGCATTAACCGTCAAAGAACGCGCCTGTCTCGCATCTATTCCGATTACACTGCCGGAATTGGTAAGCGCCGGCGTTTCCGACTCGCCGCCATCCTCAATTACATAGTCATAGCAGACCCCCGATGTATTGGCCACATCCACCTTACCACCGGTATAGACCGTGACAGTTCCGCCATACGCGCCAAAACCGGTTCCCACCCCGTCAGCACGGGCACCAGAAGTAGTTGTCGTCTTGGCATTCGATTTGACAATCATTCCACCGGCAAACGAGTTGCAGTGAGCGAAAGTAATATCAGAAGTCGTAGTGCCGTCACCAACATAGACCGCGCCAGTACCGGTGATTTCCACACCAATCGTCTGCGTACCGGTAAAGGCTACTGAAGAATTGTCGCGGATAATGCCAGAAACGGCAACTGCCCCTTGGCCTATCTGCACTGGCGTATCCGCCACCATGGTGGCAACCGATATAGTCTTGTTTTCCGAAGACACAAATTTGGCGATGCCGGTTCCATAAACCACAATCGAGCCAAAGGTTGCATTGTCATCTACGGTAATGGTGGTTACCTGTCCAGCTGTACCTTGGATATGGAAAGCGATATTCTTGCCATCTACCGGACGCACATTACTCTCTATTCGCGACCAACCAGCGCTACCATTGGCGATGCCGGCAGAACCGCCCGCGGCAACCTCCCACACATAGTAGTAGGGCACCAAGTTGACCCCACTGATAAGACCAGTTGTTTCAGAATTACCGTCGATTGTATAGCCGTCCGCAATCTGAACCGACGGCTCCGCATCATCCCAATATTGCACCGAACCGGCTCCAGTAACATTAGGTACATAGCCGTCATATTTGATTTGGGTTGCGGTAGTACCGAAGAGTTTGGCGACAGCGCCAGCTCCAAGTGTCATAGCACCTTCCTTACCTATCGCCGCAGTATAAATAACATTGTCGGCTATTACCACTTTGGCTCCGGAAAGATCGATTACCGTAGCATCAACATTGTCGGTGAAGTAAACGGTTCCTTCGAAGCCATCGAACATAGCGATGGTCGTCGCTGCCGTTCCCTGGCAAAGCACCGTGCCGGTATAGCCGGAGATATCGATGTTCGCTGCGTTGGCATCGGTCATGATAAGGCGTCCAGTATAGCTAGAACCGCCGACAAACACCACTTTGCCAGCATGGCCGTCGGACGAGTCGGCGACCGTAATGTCACCGGAGCCCGTAAGCGCCGCAGACTGAAGCGTAAGCGTATTGCCGAACGGATCAAGCGTAGTGGGTTGGGACGCAGTTCCTTGGAAGTTTATCGCCCGCGTTTCCGTGGCATCCGCCTTTACACGGAATATGCCATAGCCAAAGTTTTTGGTTATTGCGCCACCATCAGATGGTATATCCGCAACTTCAAGAGTACCTCCATTTTGAAGAGTTATGGATGAATTATTTCTGCCTGTATCAGCCCAAATACCTTTTACAGAGATTACGCCTCCATTCACTGTTATATCCTGATTGCCAGCGCTCTTAACCGTCTGCAGATATGCATTTGGAGCCAAAATCTTTCCTGTTGAAGAGATGGTATATGCACCTGATCCAGTCCATTCACCAAATACTATGCCTCCTGGATTGGCACCTCCTCTCTCACTCCAAACATTTTTCCCCGATGTGCCTGTAATATCAAGCGTTCCATCTATTGTTGCAGTAATCGTAGGCGAACCAGAATCAATGTTGAGCGTACGTAAAATAGGCACACTTAGGGTATTTCCTTCTGGAATCACGAACGCACCTCTGTGAACTTGCAGGGTGTGCCCCTGTGTCATAGTAGCATCACACGCCGTAAATGTAGCATTATTCGCCTTGTTAACAGTAATGTTCCAGTCTGGATTCAGCGAAGAAACCGCCGGGAAGGACTCTGCCAGTTTCGCGACATTGTCAGGTCCCAGCACCGCATCGTAGCCACGAATTGAGGCAAACGCCATGCCAATACCTTGCGCGAACGCGCCGTCATTAAAGACATTCCCCGTCGGTACGCCTTGGTACATGCCGCCAATCTGCATTCCAGCGTTCAGCGACATTGCACCTAGAGAGCTGCTTGAAGAACTACTCGCACCATCATCCAAGTACAGCGCAATAGTGCCATTAGGATCGTAGGTTACCGTATAAAGATGGTATCCCGACGCCGGTATCGCCACGGCTGCGGCCCAACCTCCTGTAAAGCCGGCGCTCGTGACACGACCGACTTTAACGTAATCACCCTGGCGATACAACACCAATCCTGCGCTAGAGTTTCCGAACGAAGCAAGCACTTTGCGTCCGTCAGAGCCTACCTGAGAAACGTCCGCATAAAGCGCAAATGAGAATGCCGAACGAGCCGCAAGACCGTAGTAGGGATGCGCCTTTGCGCTATCACTATCATGATACACCTCATACACAACAGGTTTTCCGGAATCTGGCCCGACACGCAATCTATCGCCAAAACTTTCGCCGCCCCAAGCATTAAACCAACCGCTTGGCGTTGCGCCAATAGTGCCGTCATAGCTGAACGCGACATTGGGAGTGCGAACGAGTTTGCGAGTAGTGGCGGTCTCAAGCATTGTATATGTATAACCAGCTTCCGTCGGGGCACTGAGCGCAATCGTACCAGTACCGGCAATTGAAGTTGCGGTAAGCATAGTCGCCGAAGCCCCTGTTATCGTTGCTGGTGCCAATGTTAGCGTCTTGCCACTTGGAACCGTCAATGTCCCTATGACATTAAGACGATCGGTTGTCATATCGTGAAACGCCAAAGTAGCATTTTCGCTAAAATTCATATCTCCAGTAACATTGAGTGCGGATCCATAAATCTCAAGCGTACCGCCGCCAGCTATTGTAAAACCGTCACTCACCGTAACTCCACCAGAAGCATATATTCTCAATGTCTTACCGGCAGAGATATTAAATACTAGGCTTTTCACCGAAAGAGGTGAAGTCAGCATAAGCAATGTATCGTCAGTCACATTAATCACGACAGGTGTTGTCGAAGAAATTGTAGCTGGCTTGGCATCCCAATCTATATTATTCCATTGTAAGACGTCAGCAACTTCCATCGAGCCCTTTGCCAGCGTAGCCACGGCCGGGAATACGACCGTACCAGACACATCATTGAAGGAAAGCGGGGCTTGATATTCGTGTCCACCAATGGAGAATATTTGATCGCCGGTTACACCGCTCGTATCGACCAGCCTGCGCGCCAATTGATAGGTTGCAGCCCCAGCTAGCGTCGGGAACTTGTAGGAAGTGTTGCTATCAATCACCAACTGCGCATCGATATAAGGCACCCCACGCGACGCGCTCAAATCCGAATAGTCCAAGCACGCACTTGAGGCCGTAAGTTTCGTTGCCGCTATCTGCCCCTCGCCATGCATCTTTAGACATCCGCCTGATGTTGTAGCATAAGAATTGTCATCATTTGAAATAGTGCCAACAATAGTTGGATAATTCGCTTCCGTTGATTGCGCAGAATTGAGATCTAAGACCTTGCCTGCAGCAATATCGAAGTGGTCGGTGCCGACAAGTCGTAGCCAACCTGGACGATTTATAGTCAAACTCTCCTTCAAAACAAACCAAGCTTCACTCGTTCCTAACGGATTACCCAGAATGGTAGTGCGATCTCCTGTACTTGACATCGAATAACCAGCCGCTCCTGATTCAACCAGCAATCCTCCAAAGGTTACTCCAAACTGTGAATCTATAGATTTTAAATAAGTAGTTTCATTATTGTCTGCCACAAGGCGCAATGCCCGCCCAGGCGGAGCATAAAACCCTTGGATTTTCCAGTAACTATTATCATGCGACCACATGTAATAATAATAAAATATTCCGTTCTTATTATCATAATTCGCTATTATGCTCTGCTCATCTCCTGAGACAGGCGAGTCTGTAGCGCTACCAGTATAAATCGATCCCGTATCCTCATGTGTCGCAATATTAAATTGCTGAAATGAACCAGCATGAAATGCTGCGCTACCAGTTTCTTTCCATGTCCAAACGCTATTTACCGAAGTTGCCCATTTGGTATAATCAATCGCTTCTGGCTCTTGACCGGATGCTTCGGTAAATACCTTGATGGAGGTGCCAGATACAACCGGCGTGCTCGTGCTACCTGCCGGGGTTTCATAATCCAAAACCACCTGACCGTTGTCCGCAAAGCACGAGCCCATGGTGATTGGCATTCTGTAGCCATTTGACAGCGTTCCGAGTTTTATGGTGAGCGTCTTTCCATCTGCTACATACAGGGGGCCGCTGATATCGAGCCTGGAACTGGAATCACCAGAAAAGTCAAGCGTGGTGTCATCCTGCACAAACACCGCCGCCGCCGTAACTTCCCCAGACACTGTAACAGCGCCGCCATTAAAGTTTATACCGGTATGGGTGTAATCCGTAGCAGATGAAATCGTTCCTTGGTCTGCAATCGTTGCTGCAGAAGTCATATCTGTAAGCGACCACGCAGCAATGTCTGTATCCGTATTGCCGTTAGTGTCTCTTATGACTGCAATATACTTTATGGTGGCATAAGTGCTTTCATTATTCAACAAGCGCTTGCCATCTGTTGTTCCGCCTATAGTAGCTCCATAGACAATTCTAGGAGGATCGTTAGCATCACTGTTGGTGGATTCAGTGTAAGATGAAAGCGTACCATCTATGTAACTGCGCCAACCCTTGGTCGAAATAGAATTCTTAACAACATAAGAAACACCGAAGTAATGCATGTCCTGATCGTTTGGCCATGCATGCGTGGAATCTTGATGCCTACCGGTCGCTCCCCACTCGGATATTGTTCCGTTGTTATCGGACATATAAGCCGCATACCAATTAAGTTGTGTTCGTCCATTCCAGAACACAAAACATGCACGATCCCTGTCGGAACGATTGCTGCCCGAGTCGTATATTGTTGCTAATGCTTCTTGTGTGCTTCTGTTTTTCGTATATTTTATGCCTTCAATGCCAGCAACAATCATTAATGGGTTTGACAAGTTGGTTGTCGTTACCGTATTGTTTGTAACAATGACTCCACCACCCGATCCGTTAAGAGTTATGCACCCGTCAGAAATGACGTTCCCATTAATATTGATAACATATCCATTTCTATTTGAGCTTTCTGAGAAATCTCCGTTCCAAACCGCAATGGGTTTGCTTACCGCCCATGCGCTACCGGTTGCGCAAACAAGCATCAATGCCACAATTGTCTTTTCAATAACTCGTTTCATCTTGTTTATCCTCTCTTTAAATTATTGTAAGCCCGCACGACGGCGCTGATTGCTGCGCGCCATCGGCGCTCGGTTTTGTCCGGTTCGACCTATACTATATGGTTTTGCCACCAATGTTTGCCTCTCGATCCATATCCCTGCACTGTACTTAAGCCCGGATAAAACATCTGGATAACCGCTACGAAACCAAATGCCCTGCCTAA
>JBGURT010000101.1:0-4830 GCA_045132115.1 Kiritimatiellia bacterium | reverse complement strand
TCGCCTACCCAGAGCGTGTCGCGAAAAACCGCGGCAACGGAACGTTCAAGATGGTTTCCGGGAAAGGCTGCCACTTCGAGCCGGGCGACGTAATGGGTGGATGCGAATTCGTGGTCGCGGCCGAACTCGACGACCGCGAAGGCGACGCCAAGATATTCCTTGCCGCGGAAATAACGAAGGCAGAAGTGGAATCGCGATTTGCCGCAGCGGTCAGAAGCGAATCGTTCTGCGAATGGGACCGGCGCACCGAAAGCGTCCGCTTCGGCGTGCGCCGGAAACTTGGCGAATTGACGCTCGACGAAAAGCCTTCATCGAAAGCCGAGGGTGTGGAAGATGCGCTGTTGGAAGGGATTCGCCAAAAGGGAGTCGGAAATCTGCCTTGCTGGACAAAGACGGCAATTGCGCTTAAGGAACGCATCGCCTTCGTTTGGGGATGGGATGAAGAGAAGTTTCTTGATGCGCTAAAGGGCTTCTTGGGCGGCATTGTCAGATATCGGGATTTGGAGAAGGTGGATTTGTGTGCGGTTATGGATTTCATGCTGAGCGATGCCGGGCATTCCCGCATCGAGCTCGACCGGCTCGCGCCGGCGCGGATTGAAGTTCCGTCGGGCAGTTTCGTCCAGGTGCGTTACGGTGGCGACGAACCGCGGATGGAAGTGCGGCTGCAAGAGTGCTTTGGGATGATGGATTCGCCAAAAGTATTGGGCGGCAAAACGCCGGTCGTGATGGTGCTTCTTTCTCCTGCCCAGCGTCCGGTGCAGATAACGAAGGATTTGCGCGGGTTCTGGAAAGAAGGGTATGCGCTAGTGCGCAAGGACCTGCGCGGACGTTATCCAAAACACTATTGGCCGGAAGATCCGTTTTCGGCGGTGGCTACGAGGAAAACGAGGCCAAAGAATGTTTGAGTGCGAATTGTGCCCGAGAAAATGCGGCAAGCGCCCCGGCTTCTGCGGCGCCGGGGAAATGCCGCGCGTTTTCCGTTGGGGGCCGCACTTCGGGGAAGAACCGCCATTGGTCGGCGAAGGCGGTTCCGGGTGCGTGTTCTTTTCGCGCTGCACGCTAAAGTGCCTCTATTGCCAGAACTCGCCCTGGAGTTGGAAGGGCGAAGGTCAAGACAAGACGATCGAAGAACTTGCGGCCATATTCCGCGAACTCGCAGTCAAGGACGGGTGCTCCAATTGGAATCTCGTGTCGCCGACTCCATATCTGCCGTTCATCCGCGAGGCGGTCGCGCCGTTGAGGAAAGAAGGGATAGACCTGCCTGTCGTCTGGAATTCGTCAGGCTACGAGCGTGTGGAGACGATAGCGGAATATCGCGATCTTTGCGATTGGGCGCTTTTCGATTTGAGATATTCGCGCGAGGAGACGGCGCGCAAGGCGAGCGCGGCGATGGATTATGTCACGCACGCTAGGGCGGCGCTAAAATTCGCCGCGACCGAAGTTTGCGGACCGGAGCGGACGATTTGCCGCATTCTCGTTTTGCCTGGCCACCACGAGGAGGCGATCGAGAATCTCGCGTGGATCGCCGCGAATCTGGGCACGGAGATCATGGTTTCGGTAATGGCGCAATACACTCCTGCCTACAAGGCGCTGGAAACGCCGCCGTTCGACCGCAAACTTACCGAGGCGGAATACGCAGAAGTTGCCGAGGCGGCGGCGGACTTTGGGTTCGAGAATGGCTGGACCCAGGCGCTCGAGGCGGCGGATCCGACCTTGGCGCTATTGGGCGAGAACATGCCTACCGGCCACGGCGCCGTGCGCTGAAGTAGCGCTGCGGAGCGAGAAAGCCGTAGAGCGAGAAGGCGAATTTCACGACGGCGGCGAACGCGAGATACGCGATAAGCGAGGCCATGCACGAAGGCGAAATCCACAAAAGCGCAATCGGCAAGAGCAGATTCAAAGGAATCCACCATTTGAGAAAAGCGAATCGGTTCGCGGAGGCTTCGGTGTTAGTGTATAGGCATTGAAGATGGAGGAGAACATTGATTCCAACCAACGCCGGCAGCGCCCACGCATAAGTTGCATTCGTTTCGCCGCCCGGCAAAACCGAGAGTATCCATTTGCCGGATAATGCAAAAACCGCCGAAAGAATGGCGCCGGCGGCGACAATCGCCGTTGCGGTTTTAAGGACCAGCGGGCGCGTGGACTCGCCGCGTTCTGCGGCTTCGGCGGTGTAGGGGAAAATGACGGCCAGCAAAACTCCGGAGACGAAGCCAAGAATGTCGGAAAATCGCGTGAGCATGTAGAAGGTCGCGGTTTCCGAGTCTGGCATGTTTCGCCGGAAGACGATCTGTTCGGCAAATCCCAGCAAAGCGGCGGAAAGTTGATACGCGAGGATGAACAGGAAGAGAACGAGGAACCGTCTGACATCCGGGCGCCGCCAATAGGATTCGGCTTTGACCGCGAGCTCCCGGCGGA
Organism: Kiritimatiellia bacterium; assembly: GCA_045132115.1. Classification (GTDB taxonomy): domain Bacteria; phylum Verrucomicrobiota; class Kiritimatiellia; order RFP12; family UBA1067; genus UBA1067. The sequence continues at coordinate 2,412 of JBGURT010000101.1, read as the reverse complement.
GGAAAAAGACGGAAAGGGCGATGTTGGCGGCAGGCGTGGCGCTTTGGCCGGCAAAGTAGCCGGAAAGAGGGCGGAAGGGCATCGCGACGAGCATTGTCAAGAGTCGCACCGGCGCGCACAAGATGTGCAGGAGAGAAAGTTCACGGAACTTTTTGAGACCTTGAAGAGCGTTGGTGTATATCGGGGCGAACGCGCCGATAAATCCCGAGGCGAGGATCAAAATCCCCAGCGAACCTTCGGCAATGCGGATGGAGTCCATGAAAAACGGCATCGCAAGCCGGCTAAGGAAGATGGAGATGGCGAGGAAAGCGAGCGCGGCGGCGAACACCCCCGAGAGCAACGCTTTCATTTTCCCGAATTCCCGCGCCGCGGCAAGAGAGGTTATCTCCTTCATGAAGGACATCGCGAACGCCGCGACCGGCGTCGCCAGCAGCGTCGCAAAAGAGGCAAGCGGCAAAACCGCGCCAAGTTCATCGGGCGAGACGAATTTCGGGACCAGCCAGACTCCGACAAAAAGATTCAGGATGTCTGCCGAGCGCATTGCCGCGAAGAGAATGAGCGAGTACCACCAAAACTCTCCGATCCGGCAACGGAATCTGTCAAGTAAAGCCTTCATCTGCCGTAGAACTTTCGGGACAGTTCGTTGTTTGACGTGAAGATCATGATGGGTTTGCCTGCCGGGGTGACATACGGCATGCGGCAATTGGAGAGATCTTCCACAAGCGCCACGGCTTGTCTGGCGTCGAGTTTGCTTGGACGCTTGCGCATTGATTTCGCGAGCGAGCGGGCGATAAGGTCTTCCTTCCAGCTTTCTCCTGCCTTGCGGGCGGAAGATGTGGCGAAATCCTGCGCGATGGTCGAGAGTATGTCCGCAAGCGGCAGGTTGTCGCCGAGCTGCGGGACGGCATCGATTTTGAAAGTGTCGATTCCGAACTCCTCTATGGCAAATCCTATTCGCTCAAGTTCCTTGAGAGAATTTTTTATGCGCATCGATTCTGCAGGAGAGAGTTTTACCGTCTCCGGCAACAGCAGTTTTTGCGATGGAATTGCGGCTTTTTGCAACCTCTCGAAGGCGACGCGTTCGTTCGCCGCCGCCGGATTGATCGTTACTATGCCGTCTTCGGTTTCGATCAAAACAAATCCTGAATCGGTGCAAGACAGAAAGTGGAACGATTTCCAGGGGAGCGACGATTTTTTCGGCCCGGTTTCAGGGAGTGCAAGCTGGACCGGCTCGGGGCTCGGGGCTTCCTCCTTCGCCAAGGCTTCGGAGGACAGGAGGGTCTCGGGTTTCTGGGTTCGGGGCTCGGGGTTAGGGGTTCGGGTTACGGGGCTCGGGGGTTCCGGAGCAGGTGTCTTTGGCGCGGAGAAAGTTGGAGCTCTGCCAATTAGCCCCAAGGCCTTGCCGACAGCCGCAATGAGAGCGTTTTTGACTGCGGAGTTGTTGCGAAAGCGGACTTCGCGTTTTGTGGGATGCACATTTACATCAACTTCGCGCGGCGGCAGGTCGATAAAGAGGAAAAGCGCCGGTCTGGCTTCTCCTTGGCGGTGAGGATAGGATTCTTTGAGCGCGTAGGCGATGGAGGGCGAACTTGCGGCACGGCCATTTATGAAGACGTATTGTTCTCGCCGGGTGGGATTGGAAAGATTGGGTTTCTCGATAAACCCCTTGATCGAGATTTCTCCTTCTTGCGAATCGATGGGGAGTAGCGATTCTGAAAGCTCTTTGGGGAAAAGATCTGCAATGCGGTCTTTTGCTGCGGTGGAGGGCGGCAGATTGTAGAGTTCGCGTCCATCCAAGGAAAGGGAAAAACCGATTTCCGGGTGGGCTAGGGCTTGCGAGACGAAAATCTGCCGGATGTGCGCTTCTTCTGTGGCGTAGGCGCGGAGGAACTTTCGTCTCGCGGGGACGTTGCAAAAAAGATCGCGCACTTCCACCCTTGTTCCGGTTGGACATCCGGCGGTGCGGACCTCCGCGACAGTTCCGGCGTTTACCTGTATGAATACGCCTTCGTCAGATTCGTGCCGACGCGTTGTAATCGAAAAGCGCGAGACGGAGGCGATGGATGGAATTGCTTCGCCGCGGAAGCCAAGTGTGGAAATGTTTTCGATATCGCTTACGTCCAGGATTTTGCTCGTGGCCTGGCGTTCGAGCGACAGCATTGCGTCTTCTTTCGTCATTCCGCATCCGTCGTCTTGGATCGAGACGAGTTTGCGTCCGCCTTGGACGATGGAAATTCGGATATGCCGCGAGCCGGCGTCGATCGAATTTTCCACAAGCTCCTTGACTACCGAAGCCGGACGCTCCACCACTTCTCCTGCGGCGATCTTGTTCGCCACATGGAGCGGCAGGACGTGGACATGGCCATCGCGGTTAGAAGCCAAGGGAGATTCCTTTTCTCAAATAGGTTGGTT
>JBGURT010000100.1:0-12226 GCA_045132115.1 Kiritimatiellia bacterium | reverse complement strand
CAATGCAGCCTTCACGTTTGCGGCGTTCGTGATCGTTTTGCAGCTTCCGTTCCTCAAAGGTTGGGCAATTCTGCCTGCCGCCGCGTTTTTCGTTTATCTTGGAGAGGTGCTTTTCGATGAATGCGATATCGCTTGAAGGGGTGTCCAAGACATTCCGCGACTTCTGGCTACGGCCTACCGTCAAGGCGGTGGATGCGCTGGATCTCGTGGTGGGGACCGGCGAGGTGTTGGGACTCCTCGGGCCCAACGGGTCTGGCAAGTCCACGACCATCAAGATGATTCTCGGGCTCGTCGCGCCTACGGCCGGCAAGGTGGAGCTTTTCGGTTTGTCGCCGCGGTCGATCGAGGCGCGGCGGCGGCTTGGATATTTGCCGGAACTTAGCTATCTTCATCCGTTTTTGACTCCCGCCGAGACGTTGCGCTATTACGCAGGGCTTTGCGGAATAACGGGGAAAGAGGCCGCTCGCCGCACGGCAGAGCTGCTAAAAATGGTCAAGATGGAGGATGTCGCCAACCGTCCGGTCGGCGGATTCTCCAAGGGAATGGCGCGGCGCGTGGCGCTCGCCGCTTCGCTCATCGGGAAGCCAGAGCTCCTCATCTTGGACGAGCCGACCAGCGGTCTGGATCCGGTGTCGACCAAGGAAGTTAAGCTCCTCATCAAAGCGCTGTCCAAAAACGGCATGACGATCCTCATGACCTCGCATCTTCTGGCCGATGCCGAAGATGTTTGCACGCGAGTGGCCATTCTGAACCGCGGCAAGAAAGTCGCGGACGGGAAGATCAGGGAACTGGGGGAGAGTCTTGAGGAGTTCTTCCTCGCGAAAGTCGGAGAAACCGATGAGTTCGTTCTGGCGGATTTTCTCGCTTGAGTGGCGTTCGCTGGCGCGCGGCAAGACGCTGACGATCGTCACGGCATTGTCGCTTGGCTGGGTCGCGTTGGCGCGGGTTTTCGTGCGCGGCGACGGCACGGCGGAAGGCGCGCGGGAGATGCTTTTGAGGTTTTCGCTTTCCGGTGCGGCGACGATTGTTGCCGTGTCGATGCTGGTCGCGGCGGCTGGAGGCCTCGCCAAGGAACGCGACGCCAAGGTGCTTCAGCTTTCGCTCGTGAGACCCGTGTGGCCGTGGACGCTTGCGCTGGGACGCATCATGGCGATTTCCGCGGCGGCGGCGGCAATGATGTTTCTCGCGATGGCGCTGCACCTCGCAGTGAACGGCACTCTCGAGTCCGGTTGCTTCCATGTGTTCCGCCCCATACTTCCCTCGCCTGAAGAAGAAGCGCGGACAATCTACGAATTCTACATGAACGATCCCAATACGCCTGCCGCGGTAAAGAAAGCCTCTAAGGATGTAGTCCTGCGGCTCTTGGCGCAACGGGCGAAAGACAACTATCTCACAATCCCCGCAGGCGACGTCGCTACGCTCAAGTTCGCCCCTCAAGATCGCGAAGACGGCGCAGTGCGGTTGAGATTCACCAATCTCTACGATCAGCGCCGCAAGGTGGACGGAGAATTGGCCTTTGGCGAGGCGAAAAGCGCGATCGGCAACATCACCCAGGCAGTGAACGTATTTCCTTTGGAAGGGCGTCTTTCCGGGGAAGAGCTGACCATCTCCAATAACAGCAAGGATTCGATCATGCTGCGTCCGCGGCGCGACATCGTGCTTTTGACTCCAGCCGACGGATTTGTCGCCAATTTTCTGCGCTCCTATCTTCAGCTTTGCGCACTCATGACGCTCATGATTTCGTTTGGAGTCGCGCTTTCTTCGTTCCTTGGAAGGCCGGTTGCGATTTTTACCGTGATCGTAGCCTTGATAGTGAGCGAGATGAGCCCCAGCGTCATCGAGCAATACCCCGACGAACTCGAGACCGACAAAATCGACAAGATAGGGCTCGTTTTCACGCGTTTCGCGGCCAAAGCGGCGCATCCGGTGAGTGCGATGAATCCGATTGGCGCACTTGCCGAGAACGAGGCGGTGGAATGGGCGGAACTTTTGCGCAATCTTATTGCTGCGGTCATCCTCGCTCCGGCGCTGCTTTCGCTCATTCCGGCGCTCGCGCTCCCGCGCAAGCAACCGGCCTGAAGCATCTTTCATTTCTCCGCGTTCAATCATCAACTCGCGGCCCTTGTATTTCGGCGCGATTTTTGATATAATATACATAATGAAAAACAACTTGTTTTTTGGATTGGCCGGACTTTGCGCGATAGCGATTTCCGGGTGTGAATCCATAATCGAGGCCGAGAAGGCCCAAGAAGAAATTTCTGCGCGTGCGGATGATGGTTTTGTTGAAGAATGCGGCGGCAAAACCGACCTTACGGCGCTGGATCTTGAGGGATTGGTGGACTATGCGCTAACCAATCGTCCGCAGATGACGACCGCGGCATTGACGCTTGAGGACGCCAGACTCGCGCTCAAAGCGATCGACGCGAATGCGCCGTTTCTTTCGGATACGCCGTGGAACGCGATTTCGGCCAACGGATCGGTAGGCTACAGCGAGAGTTCCGAGCGTTCGCATGGCCTGAGGTGGGCGAAGCACGGCAATGCTTCGGCTGCGCTTTCCGTCGATCTTTTGCTGTGGGATTGGGGACGTCACGAGGCACAGGCGAAGGCTCAGGTAGAGCGGATACTGGCGGCGGAACTTGCGCTGGCAGACGAGGGATTTTCGGTGTTTTCCGAGGTAAGCGTTGCGTATTTCGAGGTATTGACCGCAGATGCGCTTTTGGAGATTTCACACACCAACGAATTGGTCATGGCGGTTCAGGAGGAACGTGCGCGCCAGCGCTTGGAAGCGGGCGAGACCCAGAGATCGGATTATTTGCAGGCGAAGAAAAATCTTGCTGCGGCCAAAGAGCAGACTGTGGTGCGGCGCGACGCGGTAAAGACGTCCGGTGCGCAACTCGTCAAGGTTTTGGGGCTTGACGCGTCCAAGGCGTCGAGATCGGACATTTTGGAGCCGCTCAAGGATCCGCTAGTGTCGTACAAGCGTGCGTTTGCGGATACAACGGGCACGGTGGACGAAGTGTTCGCGGCGGCGCGGACGAACGCGCCGAACATGCGTATCGCGAGAGCGAGGCTCAGGGCGGCGTCGCGTGATGTGGATGCGGCGAAGGCGGAGTTTTATCCGACGCTTTCGCTTTCGGGGTCGGTCAATTGGACGGATCCTTTGTGGATGTGGAGTTGGGGCGCGAATCTGGCGCAGAACATTTTCTCGGGCTTCAAGACCGAGACGGCGCTGGAGCGTGCGGTCGTGGCGATGAAGACTGCGGCGGCAAACATCGATGCGGAGGAACAGGCGCTTTCGAAGGCGCTTTCGGATGCGATCGCGACGCGCGACGACGCGAAGGTGGCTTGCGAATCGGCGGCGGCCACATACGAGGCGGCGAGGGAGAACTACGAGGTTGTCGTGCAGCAGTATCTTGTGGGCGAGTGCAATCAACTCGATTACGCCGACGCTGTCAATTCGCTGGTGACGGCGATGGGCGAGATGGTGAGAAACTTCTATGCGGGCCAGATTGCCGAGGCGAGCATCTTCCGGCTGACGGGAGAATATCCGGTGTACGAAGGGTCGCGGGGAGAGGAGGAAGAATGAAGCGTATTTTGATTGTGGCCGCGGTGGCGGCGGTTTGCGGGTGCGAGAAGGTGGGCGAGAAAATCCACGGCGGTGCGCTAAAACCGTCGTATCGCACGGTCGAGATCGCGCGCACTGACATAGTCGCCACGGTGGAGGCGACGGGCACGGTTACGCCAATCAAGAAGGTTGAAGTAGGTGCGCAGGTCAACGGCAAGATAATCAAGCTTTTTGCCGACTACAACAGTGTCGTCACGAACGGTCAGGTGGTGGCGCTTATCGATCCATTGGTGTATCAGGCGAACTACGACAGCGCGGTGGCGCAATTGCACCAGAATGAAGCGAGCGTCCTGCAGCGCGAGGCGACGCTCGCCCTCGCGGAAAAGACGCTAGCGAGGAAGTTGAAACTCATCGAAACAAAGTCGTGCTCGGAGTCTGATCTTGATTCGGCGCAGGAGGCGCGCGACAGCGCGGTGGCGCAGCTTGCCGCCGCCAAGGCCGCAGTAGAGCACTCAAAGGCTTCTGTGAGCCAGGCGAAGGCGAACCTCGACTATTGCACGATCGTGAGCCCTGTAAATGGCGTGGTGATCACGAGGTCTGTAGACGAAGGCCAGACGGTAGTTTCCTCGATGAACGCGGTAGGGCTTTTGACGATTGCCGAGGATTTGAAGACGATCTGGATAGAGGCTTCGGTGCCGGAGGCGGATGTTGGGGAAATCCGCGAAGGACAGCGGGTTACATTCACGGCGGACGCCTACCGCGAGAAGTTCACGGGCGTGGTCAAGCAGGTCAGGATAAGTTCGACTACGACCAACAACGTGGTGACGTACCCCATCATAATCGAGGCGGAGAACAAAGGCGAGAAGCTTTTCCCCGGGATGACGACTACGATCACGATAGAGACGGCGCGGGCCGACGATGTTCTCGCGGTAACGCAGGCCGCATTCCGCTTCCGTCCCAAGGACAAGGAGACGGAGATAAAGGGGCGCAAGTTGTGGGTGCTCGACGACGACGGCGAAATCGAGGCGGTGCAACCGGAGCTGGGGGTCTCGGATGCATCGTTCACGGAGGTGAAGGATGCGTCGCTTGAAGGCGCGAAGGTCGTGATCGGCTACGAGACGGAGAATTCCAAGGTTCAAGCGGATCAATCGAATCCGTTCATGCCCAAGATGCCGCAACGCAACAAGAACAAAGGCACGGCGCCGGCAGCCAAGCAATAAATCAACGCAATGGCCCATTTGATAGAAATCCGCGACATGTACAAAATCTACGCGCAGGGCGACGAGCCCGTGCACGCGCTGGACGGGGTTTCGGTTTCCATCGACGAAGGCGAGTTCGTGGCGATCATGGGGGCTTCTGGGTCGGGCAAGTCCACGATGCTGAACATTCTCGGGTGCCTCGATACGCCTACGAAAGGGACTTATCTTTTGGATGGAATCGAGGTAGCGGGGCGTTCGCGCACGGAACTTGCGCACATTCGCAACGAGAAGCTGGGATTCGTGTTCCAGAATTTCAATCTTTTGCCGCGGACGAGTGCGATCGAGAATGTGGAGTTGCCGGATTTGTATCTCGGGCGGCTAGGACGGCGAGCAAGGCGCCGGCGGGCGCTGGAATTGTTGCGGCGCGTAGGGCTTGGCGGACGCGGAACGCACACTCCCGCGCAGCTCTCTGGCGGGCAGCAGCAGCGCGTGGCGATCGCGCGAGCGCTGATGAACAAACCCCCGGTCCTTTTTGCCGACGAGCCTACCGGCAATCTCGACACCAAGAGTTCGATCGAGATCATGAACCTTTTCACGGAACTTTCGCGCGAGGGCATAACGATCGTAATGGTGACGCACGAAGACGATATTGCGGCTTACGCCACGCGCCATCTCGTGATGAAAGACGGCCATCTGGTGAGCGACGACAGGGAGGCGGCGGAATGAGCCTCTGGATGATTTCCAAGGTGGCGGTGCTGGCGATCTTCCGCAACAAGACGCGTTCGCTGCTTACGTGCTTGGGGATTATCTTCGCCATCGCGGCGGTGATTGCGGTCTTGGCGATAGGCAAAGGCGCGAGCGCGATGATGGTTGCGGAAATAAGCCAGATGGGCAACAATCTCGTGATGGTGTTTCCGGAACGCAAACAGGCTGGAGCCGTGCACCAAGGGCTTGGCGGCGGACAGAATATGACGGCGGAGGACGTGGTCGCGATCAAAAACGAGCTTTCGCATTTGGTCCAGTTCGCGTCGCCGCAAGTAAACGCTTCGTGCCAGCTGATGTACCAGAACAAAAACTGGTCGACACGCGTGCAGGGAGTTTCAACCGATTTCCCGGACATCAAGAACTGGGCGATGAAAGAAGGCCGGTTCTTCAACGATCAGGAAGAGAGAAGGGCGTCAAGGGTGTGCGTGATCGGAACATCGGTCGCGAACAATCTCTTCGGAGATGAGGAGCCTGTCGGCAGGACGATGCGGATAAAGAACATGGCCTTCAAGATTGTGGGGGTTCTCAACTCCAAAGGCGCGAACAACTGGGGCGACGACCAGGACGATACGGTGATGGCTCCTTACACGACCGTTTCGCGGGTGTTGCAGGGGTCGGCCTTCAAATCGATAAACATGATGAATCTTTCGCTTTACGACATGGACGATCTTGACGAGGCCAAGCGTGAGATTACGGCGCTTTTGAGACAACGCCACAAACTTGCGGATTACCAAGACGACGATTTCGAGACGCGCGACACTACGGAAATCATGAATACGATAGGGTCCGTAACAGGGTTGATGACGGTTTTGCTGACGGTCGTGGCGGCGATTTCGCTTTTGGTCGGCGGCATTGGAATCATGAACATCATGCTCGTTTCGGTCACCGAGCGCATCAAAGAGATCGGACTCAGAATGGCGATCGGAGCGACGCCGTTCATGATCCTCACGCAATTTCTTCTGGAGGCGCTGGTGCTTTCGGCCGTTGGTGGAGTGCTTGGGGTCGCGGCAGGCGTGGGTGTGGCGCAAGCTATTGGCGCATTGAAGCATTGGCCGATTGTGATCGAGGTGGGATCGGCGCTGTTGGCGTTCGGATTTTCGGCCTTTGTGGGGATTTTCTTCGGGTTCTATCCAGCGTATCGTGCGAGCAAACTAAACCCGATCGACTGTTTGAGATACGAATAACCAAACATCAAAAACAAAAAAAAAAAAAAGGAGCAAAAGATGGCGGCAGAATGGACGGTAGAGGATTTTGGCACGACAAAATACGGCGAGAAGGCGCGCAAGTTCACGCTCAAAGGAGCGGGAACGCTGGTCATGGAAGTTAGCGACTACGGCGGCAAGATCGTGAAGCTCTTCACGGCTGACCGCGAGGGAAAGATGAAGGATGTGGTCGTGGGGTTCGACTCTCCTGCGGGCTGGGACAACGGCGACCCCTATTGGGGCTGTATCATCGGTCGCTACGGCAACCGTATCGCCGCGGGCAAGTTTACTTTGAATGGCGTCGAATACAAGCTTCCGGCGCTCAACAATGCGCCCGGCGGCATTGGCTGCAATTTGCACGGCGGCGCGCGCGGCTGGGACGCATACGTTTGGGGTGCAGAGCCGTTCGTGAAGGGCGATGATGTAGGGATCGTCTTTACGCACGTTTCGCCCGATGGCGACGAAGGTTTCCCGGGCAAGGTAGAAGTTAAGGTTACCTACACCATCACCAAGAACGATACGTGGAGAGTGGACTACGAGGCCGTGCCGGACAAGGATACACCTATCAACATGACCCAGCACGTATACTTCAACTTCAAGGGCGAAGCCGGCGGCACGATCGAGGACCACATTCTCACGATCGCTGCCGATGCGACGACGCCCACGGACAAGGGACAGATCCCGACCGGAGAGATTGCGAAGGTGGACGGAACTCCGTTCGACTTCCGCACAGGAATGAGAATCGGAGAGCGCATCAACGAAGGCAACGAGCAGCTTGAGATCGGCAAGGGATACGATCACAACTGGGTCTTGAACGATGGCGTCATGGCCGGCGGCAAAGGCGGACTCGTTCACGCCGGCGGCTTGTATTGCCCGATGAACGGACGCGGGCTCGAGGTGTGGACCACGGAGCCCTGCCTGCAGATTTACACCGCGAACTGGGCGAGCTACGACCAGACCGCGAAGGGCGGCGAGCACCTTTCGTTCCGTTGCGGTGTGGCGATGGAGACGCAACATGCGCCCGACTCGCCCAACAAGCCCCAGTGGCCGACGACGATCGTGAAGGCCGGGGAGAAATACACCAGCACGACAGAATTCCGTTTCTACGCAAAATAAATCTGAAACAAACAAACCAGGAAACAAAATGAAAGCGATAGCGAAAGTCGCGCCCCAGAAGGGCGTGGAACTCGTCGAAAAACCAATGCCGGAGGTCGGCATCAACGACGTACTCATCAAAATCAAGAAGACGGCGATCTGCGGCACCGATGTCCACATTTACGAGTGGAACAGCTGGGCCCAGGAGACAATCAAGCCGCCGATGACAATCGGCCACGAATATGTGGGCGAAGTCGTGGAAGTGGGCTCGAACGTCAAGAGCGTGAAGGTGGGCGAGCGCGTGAGCGGCGAAGGCCACATCGTTTGCGGACATTGCCGCAATTGCCGCGCCGGTCAGCGCCATTTGTGCCGCGAGACGAAAGGCGTGGGGGTGAATCGCGACGGCGCGTTCGCCGAGTATCTTTGCATCCCCGAGACCAACGTCTGGCATTGCGATCCGTCCATCTCCGATGAAGTATACTCCATTTTCGATCCGTTCGGCAATGCGACGCATACGGCGCTTTCGTTCAACATGGTTGGCGAAGACGTGCTCATCACCGGGGCGGGCCCGATCGGCATGATGGCTGCGGGAATCTCCAAGCATGTCGGTGCGCGCAATGTCGTTGTGGTGGATGTCAACGACTATCGCCTTTCCCTCGCCAAGAAGCTGGGCGCGACGCGCACGGTGAACACGAGGAACGAAAAGCTCGAGGACGTGATGCATGAACTCGGCATGGTCGAAGGATTCGACGTCGGTCTCGAGATGAGCGGCGCGGCGCCGTGCCTCAACCAGATGATCGAGTCCATGAACACCGGAGGGCGCATCGCGCTTCTCGGCATCCACGGACCCGAAACCAAGGTCAACTGGAACCATATTGTCTGGAAGGGCCTCAAGATCAAGGGCATCTACGGGCGCGAAATGTTCGAGACTTGGTACAAGATGGGCGCGATGATCCAGGGCGGACTCGACATCTCCCCGGTAATCACGCATCGCTATAAATACACAGACTTCGAGAAGGGCTTCGAGGCCATGATCTCCGGAAAATCCGGCAAGGTCATTCTCGACTGGGAATCGTAAGGAAAAGGAGAAAGAAAATGTACGGAAAATTCCAGACGCATTTGCAGGAGACGATCGCCGATTTGAAGGCGAAGAGCCTCTACAAGAACGAGAAGATCATCGCAACACCGCAGTCGGCGCGAGTTGTCCTCGATAACGGTACGCAACTTCTCAACATGTGCGCGAACAACTACCTTGGTCTCGCGAACCATCCCGAGATCATCGAGGCTTCGCGCGAGGCGACGGCGAAATACGGCTACGGCATGGGATCGGTGCGCTTTATTTGCGGCACCGACACCTTGCACAAAGAGCTCGAGCGAACGGTCGCCGATTTTACCGGCACAGACGACTGCATTCTGTTCGGCTCGTGTTTCGATGCCAACGGTGGCGTGTTCGAAGCGCTCTTGGGACCCGAGGATGCGATTATTTCGGACGCGCTCAACCATGCGTCGATCATCGATGGCGTGAGGCTTTGCAAGGCCAAGCGCTTCCGCTACGCGAACGGCGACATGGCCGATCTCGAAAAGCAGCTTGTGGCGGCGAGCGAAGCCGGCGCGCGGTTCAAACTCATCGTCACCGACGGCGTATTCTCGATGGACGGCATCATCGCTCCTCTAAAGGAGATTTGCGATCTTGCCGACAAGTATGAGGCGCTCGTGATGGTGGACGATTCCCATGCGGTTGGCGTTTTGGGCGCGACAGGCGCGGGATCGGTTGAAGATTGCGGCGTCACCGGCAGGGTAGATATCATTACCGGCACGTTCGGCAAGGCGCTTGGCGGCGCATCCGGCGGCTATATCGCGGCGCGTCAGGAGATTGTGGACATACTGCGCCAGAAGGCGCGGCCGTATCTCTTTTCGAACGCGGTCCCGCCGCCGGTGGCGGCCGCTTCGATCAAGGCGATCGAACTTGTGAAGACGCGCCCGGAGCTGCGCGAGCGTCTCAACGCGAACGCCAAGCAGTTCCGCGAAGGTATGACCGCGCTCGGATTCGATCTTGTCCCGGGACATCACCCGATCGTTCCGGTCATGCTCGGAGATGCCGCCGTTGCCGTGAAGATGAGCGAAAATCTCTACAAGAACGGCGTCTATGCGACCGGGTTCTTCTATCCGGTCGTTCCGATGGGCAAGGCTAGAATCCGCACCCAGATGTCCGCGGCCCACACGTCAGAGGATATCGACTTCGCGATCAAGGCGTTCGACAAGAGCCGCTGAAGAAGCCTAGACAAGTGAACGAAGAGACCCCCACGCAGACCTGCTTCACCTTCGAACTTACGGAGGATCAGCAGGAACTGCTCTTGGGGGTCATGCTTACCGGCAATTATCGCCGGCGTGAAGTCCCGTATTCGCTCTGGTCGATCGAGGGTGAAAAGTTCAACGCCACGCTGTACGAAAAGGAAAAGCACGGCATGCGCAAGCTTTGTGTGCAGGGGCGAGGGGCGCAGGACTTCGTGATGTTCGTCCTCGAGCCTCGTGTTTTGCGCACTGCTTCGCTGGGGTATGAGGAGATTCTCCATCCAGAGGATTTCTCCGAACATGCGGGGAGCGACGAATCCGGCAAAGGCGACTATTTTGGCCCGCTTGTAGTATGTTGCTGCCGGACCGACGCGGCTCTGTCCAAGGAAATGAAGAAGGCGGGTGCGCGGGACTGCAAGACAATGAGCGACAAGCAGGTTCTGGAAACCGGCGAGAGGCTGCGCGCGCTATTGGGACCAAGCGGTTATGCGATCGTGAAGATGCGCAACCCTGCATACAACCGCCTTTACGCGAAGATGAAAAACATCAACCGCATGCTTGCGTGGGCCCATGCGGCGGCGATCGAGGATTTGCTTGCAAAAAATCCCAAGTGCCGACGCGTGGTGATCGACCAGTTCGCGAAGACGGAAGCGACAATTCTCCGGGCGCTGAAACCGCTCGGACGCAAATCCGAAATCGTCCAACGGCATAAGGCGGAAAGCGACATTGCCGTGGCGGCGGCATCGGTGATTGCGCGCGAGGAGTTTCTCAAGGAGATGACCCTGGAAGACGGGAAGACATTGCCGATTGGGTCGAGTGATCCGCGTGTGAAGGAATATGCGATCGAACGGGTCAAGGCCGAGGGCCCCAACTATATCATGAACCATTGCAAGGCACATTTCAGAACAACAGATCAAGTGCTGGAGGCGTGCGGACTTTCCCGTGGCGATCTCCCGCCGGAAGGACAGATAACAAATGCTATTCGCGAATTCGCTGGTTGAGGGATTTTTCCAGTCCAATTTGATGGGGCAGGGCATAGTAGCGCTGCAACTCATCGGGAGTGTGGCGATGTTCGCCGTCATCATCGGGAAAATGAAGGAGCTTGGATTCTTCAGCATCATGGTAAGGCGCTTTATGCACGATTTTTCCGAAGACCGTGATGTTCTCGAGTATTACCTGCGCCATCGGCCAGGAAAGGACGCCGAGGGGCTTGAGGGCATCTATGCTTGCACTTGCGAGAGGCTTTTGAAATTGCTTGCGCCGGATACGCGTACTATGCTTGTCGGCCGCGGTGCGGGATCGCAAAACGCCGCCGCGCTGACCGCGCGTGAAATCGAACTCGTAAAAGGCGCTTGCGAACACGCTCTGGACGAAGAGGAAATCCGCGTAGAGCGCGGCATGGGCGCCGTGGCGACGATTGTGGCGCTTTCGCCGATGCTCGGGCTCTTGGGAACTGTTTGGGGCGTCCTTGACGCTTTTGCAGAAATGGGCTCGGCAGGATCTGCCAACCTCGCGACCATCGCACCGTCCATCTCATCGGCGCTGGTCACGACGGTTGTCGGTCTTTTGATCGCCATTCCGGGTGTCATGGCATACAACAACATTTCCGCGACGGTGCGCAACATTACATCAGACATGGAAGGATTTGCCGACGAACTCATCGGGCGCATAGCCTGCGAATTCCAAGGGAGGATGGACTAAATGTCCCGACGCAGACGCCGTGCGCGAGGTGAGCGGCCCAAGGCGCAGATCGATATGAACTCGCTCATCGATCTGACCTTCCTTCTGCTCGTCACTTTCATAGTCACCTTGCCCGCGCTGGAACAAGGCGTTTCCATTCTTTTGCCGCAGGCCAAGACCGATGAGCTCCCGACCAAGAACGGCAAGGCGAACACTGTGACAGTCGATTCGCTGGGGCAGATATTCCTCAACGACAAGCCTATGACTTCGGAAACGCTTGAAGAGACACTCTCCTCCATGGTCGCGGCCGACCCTGACGTGCCGGTTTTGGTGCGCGGCGACGAGCGGCTCGATTACGGCAGCGTGATGAACGTCGTCAAGATAATCTACAAGTGCAAGGTAAGGCGCATGAGCCTGGTGACGGTAGA
>JBGURT010000099.1:0-5003 GCA_045132115.1 Kiritimatiellia bacterium | reverse complement strand
CGTGAATGATTCCTGCTCAGGGATGCTCAAACTCCTGAAGGCGCTTTCCGCCGCGCGCATACGCCCTTATTATGTTTTCATGTGCGATCCAATTGCCGGGATCGACCGTTTTCGTGTCGATATCGAGAAAGCGCGGAAGATCGAGCAATACTGCGCCGAGCGAATCGGCGGGCTCTCGTTGCCGCGTTTTGTAATGGATGTCCCTGGCACCAAAAGGAAAATTCCGATATGAACGAACAACGTGCGATAATCGTCGGCTCCGGTCCTGCTGGGCTTACTGCGGGGATTTACCTCGCTCGTGCAGGCTTCAAGCCGCTTTTGATCGAAGGCATGGAGCAGGGCGGTCAGCTTATGACCACAACCCATGTGGACAATTTCCCCGGGCTCGGCAAAACGACGGGACCGGAAATCATAAAGTCCATGCGCGAACACGCCGAGCGTGTGGGCATTGCTTTCGCGATGGATCAGATCGAATCCATAGTGCGCGAGGGCGACCGGCTTGTCCTCAAGGGAATGATCGACGAATATTCCGCGCCGCAAGTCCTGCTCGCGACCGGTGCGAGCGTCCGCAAGACAGGACTTCCCGGCGAAGCCCAATATTGGGGCCGCGGAATTTCAGCCTGCCTTCATTGCGATGCGGCGTTTTATGCCGGTCGCCCGGTCGTTGTCGTCGGCGAGGGGAAAAGCGCCCTTGCGGCAAAGGCATATCTCGAGCGCTCCGGCTGCATTGTCGTGGCGACACTCAAGCCGGATGAAGTTGGCGAGTTCAAGGGCGAGAACGGCAAGCTTGCGGAAGTCGGCGGCGTAAAGGCGGAAGGCGCATTTCTCGTGACCGCACGCATTCCCCAGACGGGCTTCATACCGGGTCTGGAGCTTGACGAGAGCGGTTATGTAGTAACGCACGACCGCGTCCTCACGAATATTCCCGGACTTTTTGCCGCGGGCGATTGCTGTCAGCCGCATTTCCGTCAGGCGATTATCGCCGCCGGCGACGGCGCGTATGCCGCCATGGCGATGATCAGGAGCGCCGGGCGCTGAGGAGGGCTGAGGATTGAGAGCGCTTGTGTTGATAATCGCTTTGTTCTGTGCGCTTGGGCTTAGGGCCGATGCGCTAGATGAACTTTTGCCGCGTCCCCAAATCGTAGTACGCTCATCAACGAGCCCCGAGCCCCGAACCACGAGCCCCGAGCCCCCCGGTTTCTATTGCCTGCGCGTCAAGGACGGCAAGCCGCAGATTTCCGCCGCCGACGATGAAGGGCGGCGCTATGCCCGTGCAACTTTCGCCCAATTGAAGCGACTCTCACGCGGCAGTGAAATCCCCGACTGCACCATATACGACTGGCCGCGCTTCAAGTATCGCGGCTTGCTCCTCGATTGCGGGCGCAATTACCAAAGCGTCGAATCGATAAAAAGCGTGATCGCTGCGCTCGCGGCATACAAATTCAATGTTTTCCACTGGCACTTGACCGATGACCACGGCTGGCGGCTCGAATCGAAGAAACACCCCGAGCTTCAGAAGCTTTCGTCGTTTTCCCGCCACCCCGGCAAGTTCTATACCCAGGCCGAATTCAAGGAAGTTGTCGCTTTCGCCAAAGCGCGTGGCGTAACCATCGTGCCGGAACTCGATATGCCCGGGCATACGCTCGCCTTCCGCAAGGCGACGGGAATCGAAAACCTGGCCGACGAGCAGGCGAAGACGATCCTTGGCGAACTAATCGACGAACTTTGCTCGCTTGCCCCGGCTGAAGTCATGCCGCTTGTGCACCTAGGGACCGATGAAGCCCGCGAGTGGGGCGAAAAAGTTCCGCAATCGCATCTTGATTTTTGGGCGGCGAAAGTGACCGCGAACGGCCGCGGACTCGTCGGCTGGTCCCCTGGGCTCAAACTCCCGGGCCAGAGCATCAAACAACTTTGGATGGGCGCGAATGATCCGCGTGGCGACAAGACGCCGTATATCGATTCCCAGAACTCCTACTACATCAACCATGTAGACCCCGAGGAACTGCTTTCCGTGGCGGCGTATCAGCAGCCGTGTCGCTGGGGTGGAGAAGACGAAAAGCTCGGCGCCATAATCGGCGTCTGGCACGATGACGCCACTGCCGACGACGGTGATGTCGTGCGCATGAATGCCGTGTTCCCCGCGATTGCGCTTCTGTCCGACAATTTCTGGCGCGGTCGCGAGAAGGACGAGCCCACGCTCTACGCGCGGTTGCCGCCGCCGGACGATCCGCGCTTCGCGTTGGCAGCCGACCTCGAGCGGCGAGCCATAGCCCATCGCGACAAGCTTTTTGCCGCCACGAACCTGCCGTTCCCGTATGTCGCGCAGACCCAAATGCGCTGGCGCATGGAACTTAACGGCAAGCAGGCGGCGTCGGATATTCCCCAGGCCACGATTTACCCGCGCCACTTTTGGTTTCCGCGCGCGGCTTATGTTCCGGTGAACGATGGCGAGGTTGTTCTCGAGACCTGGATCGCGAGCCCTCGCGATCTCGATTGCGGCGCGTGGATAGGGATGACCGGATTTTCGCGTTCCGACGGCCGCACCCGCGATGCGCCCACCCCTAAGCGCGGCGAATGGAACAAGCATGGCGCCAAAATCGAACTTAACGGCAAGGCGATCGAGCCGCCGGAATGGAAGAATCCCGGGCGTGGCGGCAAATTGCGCGAAGTTCCGCTTGTGGATGAAGGATATTCTTATCGCGAGCCCACGCGCATCCACCTCAATAAGGGCGTAAATCATGTGCGCATGACGCTCCCGAAGCGCGGCGGGTGGAAATGGATCGGGACGTTCGTGCCGATTCTCGGCACCAGCGACCATCCGCGCGAAGTGGACGGCCTCAAGTTTTCCTCTTCCGCCAAGTAATTGCGCCCCGCTCGCTTTCCCAATTTCATTTTAATACCACATAGAGGCACAAAGGACACAAAGTTGCTTTCGCTTCTGGGAGTGTTGGAGTCTTGGAGTTTAAGGGCGGCTTGCTGGGGAAAAGGCGATAAGGAAAACGCTCCTCGGTTTCTCGCCGCCAAGGCGGCAAACCTACTCGTCGCTCTGGATTCGCGTTATCACAAGTAGCGTCTCCATGCGATATGCGTCACATTCGCTCATCAAGTTTACTTATTCGCCATTTCTCCCCGCTAGCCGCCGTTTTCGCCCGCACGCTGACAAGGCAGGGGACAGGAAAGACACACACGCTACAAAGGAAAGTGGGAATTGGAAAAAGGGTATTGATTTTTTGGGCGGGAATATGATATAATACATCGAAATCGCGAAATCGGGGCAAAACCGGTTTCCCTAGAGGCGGCAGGTGCCGGCTCGTGAAGGTGCGGACAAAACCCAAGGATTGGGGCACAAAACCGCAAAAAAAAAAGAAAGAAAAGCAATGCAAAAGAGCTATCGTGCTCAGAATCCTGGCGACAAGCGCCAGTGGTTCATTATCGACGCCAAGGATCAGCCGCTCGGCCGCCTGGCGGTTGTCGTGGCCAACAAACTCCGCGCCAAGGATCTGCCTACGTTCGATCCGTCGGTCGATGCGGGTGCGTTCGTGGTGGTGGTGAATGCCGCCCAGGTCAAACTCTCCGGAAACAAGGAGGAGCAGAAGGAATATCAGCGCTACAGCGGCTTCCGCGGCGGACGCAAGACGTTCACGGCGGCGGAAATGCGTGCGGCGCATCCCGACCGCATGATCAAGGAAGCGGTTTGGGGCATGCTCCCGAAGAACAACATCGCCCGCAAGATGATGACTCGCGTCAAGGTCTTCGCCGGTGCGGAACACACTCATGCCGCGCAGAAGCCGGTCGAGATCAAGCTCTAAGGAGGTAATTTGACATGGCTACCAAGAAGTTGATTTCGGCAGGAACCGGTCGCAGGAAAACGGCGACGGCGCGCGTGAATCTCGTCGAGGGTTCGGGCGAGTGGACGGTTAACGGCGTCAAGCTCGAGGAGTACATCCCCAGCGAAGCGCTGCGCGATTATTTGAAGCAGCCTGTGGCGATTTCCGGCTATGACATGGCCAAGGTGGACGTCGTGGCGTATGCGAAGGGCGGCGGCATGTCCGGTCAGTCCGGCGCGATTCGCCATGGTCTTGCGCGTGCGCTGGTCAAGGCGGACGAAGCGACGAAGGCCGCGCTCAAGGCGGCCGGCTGCCTTACCCGCGACAGCCGCATGAAGGAGCGCAAGAAACCCGGTAAGCCCGGTGCCCGCAAGCGCTTCCAGTTCTCGAAGCGCTAAGTCATGGCGTTCGGAATATTGCGCAAAATCGTCTCGGCGCTTGTTGGCTCTTCCCCGAAGCAGGGGAAGGGCCAGCCGCGCCGCGGCGGCAACAACAAGGATCGCCGCAATGGCGGCGGTCCTCAGCGTCAGGGCAAGAGCGCAGGGAACAGGGAACAGGGAACGGGGAACAGGGATCAGGGGAAATCCCGGGCCCAGAATCGAGCGAATCCCAATTCCCAATTGCCAAAGCGAGCCAAAGGCGAGCGCTCGCAGAACCAGCGTCAGGATCGTCAGCGCCAGGACCGTCGCGGCGAACAGCGTCCGCGCGGCAATCGCGGCGAAAGCCGTCCGGGCGGCGAAATCGCGGCGGCGGAATTGAAGCGCCGCGCGGCGGAACACGCCAAGTGGAATCCGGAATCGTTTGTGGTCGAGCCGATGGAAGGCCGCAAGCGTTTTCACGACCTAGATCTTCCGGGCGAAGTGATGCACGGCATCGCGGACCTCGGGTTCAAGTATTGCACCGAAATCCAGGCTTTGTCGCTGGAAGCGGCGCTCTCCGGCAAGAATATCGCCGGCAAAGCCCAGACCGGCAGCGGCAAGACCGCGGCCTTTCTTGTGGCGATTCTCACGCGCTACTTGCGCACCCCCGAAAGCCGCGCCAAGACCGGCGGCACCCCGAGGGCGCTCGTGATCGCGCCGACTCGCGAGCTTGTTATCCAGATTTGCAATGATGCCGATGCGATCGGCCGCTACTGCAATCTCCGTTCGCTCGCCGTCTATGGCGGCATGGACTACG
>JBGURT010000098.1:0-16583 GCA_045132115.1 Kiritimatiellia bacterium | reverse complement strand
CTTGATCACGTCGAGCTGCTGCTCGCGGGTAAGGTCGATGAACTTCACCGCGTAGCCCGAAACCCGGATCGTGAAATTGGCGTATTCGGGCTTTTCGGGATGCTCCATGCAATCGATCAGCTTTTCGGTGCCGAACACGTTGACGTTGAGGTGGTGCGCACCCTTGTCGAAATAGCCGTCCATCACCGACACGAGCGTGTTGACGCGATCCTCCGGCGTGTTGCCGAGCGCCGAGGGGTGGATCGTCTGGGTGTTGGAGATGCCGTCCAAGGCGTACTCGTAGGGGATCTTGGCCACCGAATTGAGCGAGGCCAAAAGCCCGTTCTGCTCCGCGCCGTAGCTCGGGTTGGCGCCGGGCGCAAACGGCTCGCCGCCTTTGCGGCCGTCGGGAGTGGTGCCCGTGGCCTTGCCGTACACCACGTTGGAGGTGATGGTGAGGATCGAGGTGGTGGGCTCGGCGTTGCGGTAGGTGTGGTGGCTCTTGACCTTGGCCAGGAACTCGGTGAGCAGCCATTCGGCGATTTCGTCGGCGCGGTCGTCGTCGTTGCCGTACTTGGGATAGTCGCCCTCGGTCTTGTAGTCCACCACGATGCCGTTTTCGTCGCGGATGGCGGTGACCTTGGCGTACTTGATGGCGCAGAGCGAGTCGACCGTGTGCGAGAAGCCGGCGATGCCGGTGGCGAAGGTGCGCCTGACGTCGGTGTCTATGAGCGCCATTTCGGCCGCCTCGTAGTAGTACTTGTCGTGCATGTAGTGGATGAGGTTCAAAATATGCACGTAGAGGCCCGCGAGCCAGCTCATCATATTGTCGAAGCGCTTCATCACCTCGTCGTAATCGAGGTATTCGCTCGTGATGGCCGGATACTCAGGCGCGACCTGCGCTTTGCTCTTCTCGTCCTTGCCGCCGTTGATGGCGTAGAGGAGGCACTTGGCGAGGTTGGCGCGCGCGCCGAAGAACTGCATTTCCTTGCCGGTCTGCGTGGCGGACACGCAGCAGCAAATCGCATAGTCGTCGCCCCAGACGCGGCGCATTACGCAGTCGTTCTCGTACTGCACGCTCGAGGTGTTGATCGAAACCTTGGCGGCATACTTCTTGAACGGCTCGGGCAGGCGGCTGGAGTAAAGAACCGTCATGTTCGGCTCCGGCGAGGGACCCATCGTCTCGAGGGTGTGCAGGAAGCGGAAGCAGTTCTTCGTTACCATGCTGCGGCCGTCCGCGCCAAGCCCGCCGATCGACAGCGTCGCCCAGACGGGGTCGCCGGAGAAGAGCTCGTTGTAGCTGGGGATGCGCGCGAACTTGACCATGCGCAAGTGCAGCACGAGATGGTCGATGAGCTCCTGGGCCTCCTTCTCGGTAAGCGTGCCGTTCTTGAGGTCGCGCTCGATGTAGATATCGAGGAAGGTGGAGATGCGGCCGATCGACATCGCCGCGCCATTCTGCGTCTTGATCGCGCTGAGATAGCCGAAGTACGTCCACTGGACCGCCTCGCGGGCGTTCATCGCGGGCTTGGAGATATCGAAACCATACGACGCCGCCATCACCTTCATCGCCTTGAGCGCCTTGATCTGCTCGGCAACTTCTTCGCGAATGCGGATGACGTCCTCGGCCATCGATCCCATGCCGCTGTGAAGCTTGTCATGCTCCTTCGCTTCGATCAGCTTGTCGATGCCGTAAAGCGCCACGCGACGGTAGTCGCCGACGATGCGGCCGCGGCCGTAAGTATCGGGGAGGCCGGTTATGATGTGCGACTTTCTCGCCGCGCGCATCTCGGGCGTGTAGCAATCGAACACGGCCTGGTTGTGCGTCTTGTGGTAGACGTTGAAGATCTTGTGGAGCTCTTCGCTGGGCGTGTAGCCGTAGGTGGTGCAGGCTTCCTCGGCCATCTTGATGCCGCCATACGGCATGAAGGCGCGCTTCAGAGGCTTGTCGGTCTGGAGCCCCACAACCTTCTCGAGATCCTTGTCGAGATAACCCGCAGGGTGGGAAGTTATGGACGACGCGACATCCGTATCCATATCGAGAACGCCGCCCTTCGCGCGCTCTTCCTTCTGAAGCTCCTGAAGCTTACCCCAAAGCTTGTCGGTAGAAGGCGAAGCCTCCGCGAGGAAGCTTGCATCACCATGATACGGCGTGTAGTTGAGGCGGATGAACTCGCGGACATTAACATCCTTCGTCCAGCGGCCGCCCACAAAACCCGCCCACGCAGGCTGGTCCTTGGCGTCAATCACGGAATTCATTTGGTTTTCTCCTTAGAGGTTCTTGAAATCTATGCTGGTATTATACCACACCCGAGAGGGCAAAGTCAATAGCCCAAATATAAAAAATGTTTACTACGTCTAATACACTACCTGTATACCTCTTCTGCCCATTCATAGGGTTCGGTATACTTTATATTGTATAGTGTCTCGATCATAAACTTGAGGACCCGCTCGCCCGAAAAGATGCGGTGGTACTTCTCGCGGCCGGCGGCGGCGATGCGCTTGCGCTCGTCATCGTGCGTCTGGTAAAAGAGGATTCTCTCGGCCAAATCGCCGGCTTCGGAGAAGTAGACCGTTTCCTCCGGCGAGAAAAACCGGTCCATGCCGTTCTTGTCCGACTGGAACGTGAGGATTCCATAGCCCATGAGGTGGGCAATGCGGTCTGAAGAATACCACTTGTCCCCTTCTCTGCGATTGAGATTGAGGGACATTTTGGAGGTGGAAAGAACCTCTTCGTACTTGGCGCCCCAGATCGACGGCGACAATTTAAGCGCGCCCGGCCGCGGAAGCAGCGAAGAACGGGGGATGCGGCCGGAGCCGAAGAGCTCCACGCGCAATTTGTTTTCGATCTTGGGCATGACCTCGGCCAGCAAATCCCATCTGGGGTCTCCGGCGCGCGGATTGCCGGCAAAGAAAAGATCGCGCGCGAAACCGTCCTTGCGGCTGTTGTCGCCATGTTCCATGGAGGGATCGGACGGATTGGGCATGTAGGCCATGAAATTCTTGCCCGTAAGCCAGGTCTTGAGTTCTTCGCCGGCGGTAGTGACGAATATGCCGTCGCAACTTTCCATGCGGTCTTCGATTTGCCGCCGCGTGGGGCCTTGCCAAATGGGGTCTACGTTGAAATGCGCGATTTTCACGGCAGGCAACATCCGCCTGATTTCAAAGAGCGTCTCGTTCGTTATGTAGTCGCAATGCCCGAGGAGCACGACGTCCGGGCGGAAATTCTTTGCGCATTGCACAAGTTTCCTATTGGCGATCACGCCGCCCAGCGGACGTATCGACAACGGCGCCAAAAGGCGCGCCATGTCGCGATCGGAAAATTCGCAAAGACGCCAATTGTTGCGGATCGCGCCGCACATAAGCTTGCGCCCCGGCCCCATGCGCAGATTGCCGTAGTTGCGGATCATCAAATTATCCACAAGCAGTATTCGCAATTCTTCGAAGTTCATTACTTCACCCCTTCTTCGACAACCCGTTCGTAAGCAGCTATAGAACCGGCTATCATCTTCGGAAAAGAAAATTTCTCGATTGCGGGAGTGCGCACATCGCCGAAATCTGCGGCGAGCGCCTCGCCGATCGCGGCGGCAAAACCCTCCGCATTGGCATTTCCGGCAGGAACCAAGACCCCGTTCTTCCCTGGTTCGACTATATCCAACGCACCCCCGAAAGCCGTCGCCACGACCGGGCGGTTCATCGCAAGCGCTTCTGCCATGCTGCGCCCGAAGGCCTCCGGCTTTTTCGTGTTTGAAGAGACTACGACATCGGCAATCGAAAGACACTCCGCCACTTTTTGCTGATTGCCCGCGAACACCACGGTATCGCCAAGTTTGAGTTCGTCCACCAGGGCGCGCAGCGCCAGCTCCACATCCTTGCGTTTTTCTTCGGCCTCGCCCACGATGACGAGCCTGAGATTGGGGATGCCCTTGCGCACGATCGCCGCCGCGCGGATGAGCGTATCGTAGCCCTTGAGCTGGGTGATGCGCCCGAGACCCATGACCACCTTGCGCCCTTCCGTGCGCCATTCGAGTTTTTTGGATTCGATGAATTCGCGATCGAGACGGGAGGGGTCGAACTTCTCGCGGTCGATGGCACGTGGAATCACGCAGAGTTTTTCTTCGGCAATGCCGTATGCGGACTTGAGATAGTCCGCGATATAGCGCGAAGGCGTTACCGTGAGCGTACCGCGCGTCATGATCCGGGAATAGGCGGAAATCGAATTCGCGCCATGGGCGAAAGTGATCCACGGGATGCCCAGCTTGCGGTTCGCCGCCGCGAAAATCCACGCCGGGACGCGGCTGTGCGCGCAAACGGCGTCAGGGCGCTCGGACTCGAGGAACCGGCGCAACTTGCGCGCCCGGCTGAAGAACGTAAACGGATTCTTGCTCTTCATGTCCATGCGCACGACGCGCCCGCCGTCCTGTTCGATTCTGTCGAGCAATCTGCCGCCTTGGGCGACGACGATGTTTTCCCAGCCGTGGGCGACCAAAGCCTTGTTCACCTCCACGACGCCGCGTTCGACGCCGCCTTGCTCCATCGCCGGCACCAGCTGGACTATCTTCATCTTCAGATGTGCTCCTCGTAGCCGCGGAAGTGGACATTGAGCTCGTGCAGCGGCGCCAGGAGCTTGCCGAGCGGCTGGTCCGCCGTCATCATCGCGAACGCATTCACGTCCTTGGGGAAGCATTTGCCGCCGTAGCCGCGCTTGCCGTCAGGTCCGGGCACGTAAGTGTGGGTATCGTTGATGTAGCCCGAGAGGAGCACGCCAGTGTGCACATTCGCCCAATCCGCACCCATCTTCTCGCAATACTCGCGCACGGCATTGAAGTAGGTCACCTTGTAGGCGCCAAAGACGTTGTGCGCATACTTGGTGATTTCCGCCTCGAGCGGCGTCATCACCGCGAATTTCTTGCCCTTGAAAATCTTCGCGAGCAATTCCACCGCGCCCGTAAAGACCATCGTCTGCTTCTTGAAGTCTTCAATGTGCGTGCGTTCGGTAAGGAACTCGGGCATGTAGCACACCTGATGGCCCGTCTCGCGGCTGAGCCTATCGGAAGTACCCGGCAAAATCGTCGTGCGCACGAATACCGGAACCTTGGGGAGCTTCATGATGAGCTCCTTCATGAGCGTCAGATCCTGAGTGCCGTCGTCTTCGGTCGGGACGTGAATCTGCAGAAACGCGACGTCGATTCCGGAAAGATCGTCGTTGTAGCCCTTGGGAGGATCGGAAACGAAAATCTGCACTTCGGGATTGTTCTCCTCGAGCCACACCTTCAAGGCGCCTCCGACGAATCCGCATCCGATAATTCCAACCTTGATCATCTTCTCCTCCTTTCACGCATTGGGCCAAAGTTTCGCCGCCATCTCCCGAAGTTTGAACTTCTGGATTTTGCCAGAGGCGGTCTTGGGATAGTCTTTCACAAATTCGCAGTATTTCGGGATCTTGAACCAGCTGATGAGCGGCATCAGATATTTCTCGACCTCGGCTGCGGTAAGCGAAGCGCCGTCCTGAAGCTGGATAAACGCGACCGGCTGTTCGCCGTATTTAGCCGAAGGACACCCGACGACCGCGACATCCTTGACCTGTTCCATCGTGCCGATGTACTGCTCAACCTCCTTGGGGCTGATGTTTTCGCCGCCGCGGATGATCATATCCTTTAGCCGCCCGGTGATGTAGAAATATCCGTCCTCGTCCATGCGCCCGAGGTCTCCCGAATGGAGCCAGCCGTTCTCGTCGATGCACTCTGCCGTTTCCTCTGGCATGTTGTAGTAGCGCTTCATGTAGAGACCGCGGCAGCAGAGTTCGCCTTCCTGCCCGATTGTCGCGAGTTCCTTCGTCTCCGGGTCGATCACCGCGACCTCCATGCCCGGGAGCGCCTGGCCTACAGTCTCGCATTTGCGGTGGATGGAAGATTCGAAATACCGCGTCATCGTCATCACCGGGCCGCCTTCCGTAAGGCCGTACGGAATCGTGATTTCGCGCATGAACATCTTCGAATGCGCCTGCTCCATGCGGTGCACGGGACAAACCGAGCCTGACATTACGCCAGTCCTGAGCGAAGAAAGATCGTACTTGGCGAAATCCGGATGATCGAGCATCGCGATGTACATCGTGGGCACGCCGAATACCGCGGTGCATCTTTCCTTGGCGATCGCCTCCAAGACCGCAAGCGGGCTGAACTTCTCCACGAGCACCATCGTGACTCCATGGTTGAGCGCACCCACGACCCCGAGTACGCAGCCAAAGCAGTGGAAAAGCGGCACGGGGATGCACAGCCGGTCGCGAGACGTGAAATTCTGGCACGCGCCCGACCAGAAACTGTTGTTCACCAGCCCCAGATGGGTAAGGAGCACCGCCTTCGGGAAATTCGTGGTGCCCGAGGTATATTGCATGTTCACCACATCCTGCGGACGGCATTTCGCCTGGCGTTCGCTGTACGCGGCGTCAGAAACCTCAAACGCAAGACCTTTCACCTCGTCGAGCGAATACATTCCTTTGTGCTTGGCGCCGCCGATATAGAACACGCGCTTGAGATTGGGGAATCTGCGCGGATGGAGATCGCCGCGGAAGTTGATCTTGAGCTCCGGCATGAGCTCGTAGAAGTCTTTGATGTAGTCCTCGTCGCGGAAGCCGTCCACCACAAAGATGTTTTCGGCTCCGGAATTCTTGAGAGCGAAATCGATGCCGGTTTTCTTGTAGTGGGTATTGAGCGGCAGCAACACGGCGCCAATCTTCGCCGCCGCGAGCATGATCACGACCCAATGGGGAATATTGCCCGCGATAAGCGCGATGCGTTCGCCGCGCTTGACGCCAAGAGCCATAAGTCCCTTCGCGACGCGATCGACCTCGACGCCAAGCTCGGTCCAGCTCATCCTGAAATCGCGATCCGCCATGACAAGCGCATCGTTCTCCCCGCAGCGCGCGATCGTCTGGTCGAGAAGCTCGCCGATCGTATAGTCGCGCCGCCGCGGCAGGTTGTGCCATGGCGCGCCGGCCGAAACCGACTCGCGGAATGGCGGCACGGAAGGCGCAGTACCGAATGGATCTGAAAGCTTCATGCGTTTGGCCAGAGCGCGGCGGCTCTTTCCCTCAATTTGTATTTCTGGATCTTGCCCGAGGCCGTGAGCGGGAATTTGTCCACGATCTCCACGAACTTCGGGATCTTGAACCAACTGATGCGATTCTTGCAGAATGCGGCCACGTCCTCGGGAGCAATCGACGCCCCTTCCTGCGGGATCACGAACGCCGCAGGCTGCTCGCCGTATTTCTTGCTGGGGCAACCGACGACCGCGACATCGCCGACTCCGGGCATCGTCGCGATGAAATCCTCCACTTCCTTGGGGCTGATGTTTTCGCCGCCGCGGATGATCAAATCCTTGATGCGCCCGGTGATGTAGAAATATCCATCCTCGTCCATGCGCCCGAGGTCCCCGGAATGGAGCCAGCCGTTAGCGTCGATGCACTTCGCCGTCTGTTCGGGCATGTTGTAGTAGCCCTTCATGTTGCCGTAGCCGCGGCAGCAGATTTCGCCGTCCGTTCCAAGCGGCGCGAGCTCTTTGGTCTCGGGGTCGATGATCGCCACTTCGACCCCCGGCAGCGCCTGGCCTATCGTCTCGCACTTGCGCTTCACGGAAGGCTCGAAGTATCTCGTCATCGTCATCACAGGACCGGCTTCGGTAAGGCCGTACGGGTTCGTGATTTCGCGCATGAACATCTTGGATTGGGCCTGCTCCATGCGATGCACCGGGCAAGCCGAGCCGGACATTATCCCCGTGCGGAGCGACGAAAAATCGTACTTTTCGAAATCGGGATGGTCCAGCATCGCGATGTACATCGTGGGCACGCCGTATGTGGCCGTGCACCGCTCGCGCTCTATCGCGCGCATCACCGTCATGGGGTCGAACTTCTCCACGAGCACCATCGTCGCGCCATGGTTCACGCACGCCATAACGCCCAAGACGCAGCCAAAACAGTGGAAAAGCGGCACAGGGATGCAAACGCGATCGTTCGCCGAAAGGTTCTGGCACGCGCCGATCCAAAAGCCGTCGTTGGCAATGTTGGAATGCGTAAGCTGCACACCCTTGGGGAAACCGGTCGTGCCGGAGGTGTATTGCATGTTCACCACATCGTCAATGTGGCAACGCGCCTGACGCGTCTCGTACTCTTCATCGGAAATTTCGTCCGCGAGAGCCTTCAGCTCGTTGAGCGAGTAGAATCCGCGATGCTTTTCCGGCCCGAGGAAGAAGAGGCGCTTGAGGCGAGGATAACGGCGGCAAGCGAGATCGCCGCGGATTGAAGTCTTGAGTTCGGGGATCAGCGAATGGAGGACTTGCACATAGTTGCAGTCGCGGTAGCCTTCAATCACAAAGAGGTTCTCCGCTTCAGACTGCCCCAAGGAGAAATCGAGTTCCGCAGACTTGTAGTTGATGTTCAGCGGCAACAGGATCGCGCCGATTTTCGCCGCCGCGAACATGAGGATTATCCAATGCGGAATGTTCGTGGACCAAAGCGCGATCTTTTCGCCATGCTTTACGCCAAGCGCCATGAGCCCCTTCGCGACCCTGTCGACTTCTTCCCCGAATTCGTACCACGTAAGGCGGAAATCGCGATCGACCATGACAAGCGCGTCGTTCTCGCCGCATCGCGCGATCGTCTGGTCGAGAAGCTGGCCTAGCGTATAGCGGCGCGTAACCGGCAGGCGATTCCATGCCATCGCGCCGGAAACCGACTGCTTGAACGGCGGTTTTACCGGCGCAGAGCCGAAAGGGTCGGAAAGTTTGAATTCACTTGCCATGGACTATTGGTTTCCATTTCCTGGTGGGATAGACTAGCGTAACCAGAACCGAAGCGGAGAGTATCAGCGAGAATGCGGGGAACGTAAGAATAGGGAGCCATCCCGGCTTGCCGCCTTTTTTGCTTAGCGCGACCGCGGAAAATCCCATGAACCAGCTCATGAACACCACACTGCCGAAAACGCTGAAGAAAAATCTCCAGTTGTGGTTGACTGCGAGCGCGACGATATTGGAGAAATGAACGAACGCCACGCTCATGCCGGTCAAAATCGCGAAGTAGCTGTCGAAAAGCCTGAACGACGGTTTTTTCCACATCGCCTTAAGCCAAGGCTTGCCGTAAAACCTCGCGACTTGCCACCCGCCCGTCGCCCAGCGGCGGAGCTGACGCCACATCGCGCGGAACGTCTCGGGCTGTTCGTCGGCGTAGTCGGCATCGGCAACGTAAGAGATTCTCCCGCCGTCGATATTGCACTGGACCGAAAATTCCACATCCTCGACGAGCGTTTTCGTATTCCATCCTTTGCCTTTGAGCATCTCGTATTTGAACGCAAAACCCGTTCCCGTCAGTTTGCCCGAGAGCCCGAGATTGGTGCGCACTCGATTGCTCAATTCGTTCATCACGTCCCAGTAGGCCGCATACCAGCCGCTTATCACATTGGCCGATGCATTGGAAGAATGGCGGCACCCGGTCGCGACCTGCTCGCCGGCGCAAAGCGCATCGTTCATCGCCATGAACCAGTGGCGGTCGACCTGATTGTCCGCATCGAACACCGCCACCGCTTCTGCAGATTCAAGCTTCCCGATTCCCCAGGCGAGCACATCGCCCTTGCCGGAACTCGGCTCCGTCTTTTCCCACACTTCCGCGCCCGCCATTTTCGCAACCTGCGCGGTCGCGTCGGTGCAATTGTCAGCGAGCACGATTACGCGTATCTTGTCCTTGGGGTAATCGGCCTCGAACGCCGTCTTAACCGGAAATGCAATTACATTCTCTTCGTTGCGCGCACATACCAAAACCGTAAAGTGCAGACGCTCCTCCGTCTTTTTGAAAGTCTTCGAGGGCTTCACGAGCCCCAAGAGGACGATCACCATCGACCAGAAGAAAACGAATGTGAGCGCAAGGCAGAGAATGTCGATAATCATTATCTCCACCTCCTATGCACCCAAAGATACTGCTCGGGATATTTCCTTATCGCTTCGCCCAACCGGTCGTTCAAAAGTTGCGTATCCGCAATCATGTCGTCGCCCTTGGAGAACTTTAGCGGCGCGCCTCCAACTAGGCGATATTTGTATGGCGCCACGCGCACGAACGAGCCCACGACGATCGGGTAGCCGTAGCGCATCGCAAGCCGCGTCACCGACGTGAACGTTTTCGCCGGACGGCCCAGGAACTCAATCTTCACGCCTCCCGAGGTGTGCTGATCCATGAGGATCGTCATCGCCGCGCGCGTCTCTTCCCACTGGCGCATTATGTCCGGATTGAATCCGTGGTTCTTGTCGATTACCGTAATGTTGCCGCGGAAATGATGTTTCTTCAGCCAGCTTTGCACGAACTTGTTGTTCATTACTCGCGCGATCGCGATCATCGGGCGCACGAAGCTGATCATGTTCGTGGCCGCTTCCCAAACGCCATGGTGCGCGCTCGCGAGCAAGATAGGCGTATCGGGAGAATCAAGAAGAAGTTTCACGGCCGCCGGATCCGCATCCGTTTCCACGTCAAGATGCTCGCGCCAATTCTCGCGCGTTATCACGCTAGGCACGAACAAGGCCTCCATTATATGGCCCGCGAGATGTTTCCAGCTCGCCTTGGCGATTCTCAACGCCTCTTTCTGGTCGGCAGTTATCCCGCACTTGATGATATTGTCCACGGCAAGCCTTTTGCGCTTGCCGAAGAACGGCCAAATCATGGCGGCGAATGCGCCCCCGATATCGTATGCGTGAGCGGCGAAGAAGTTCATTTAGACTTTCTCGAAGCGGATTGCCGCGCTGCGACCATGGCCGTCGAGACCTTCCACCTCGGCGAAGGTTTTGATGGTCGGGAGCGCCTCGGCGAGGTCTGCCTGGGTATACTGCACGAAGCTGTGGCGACGGCGGAAATCGTCCGGCGTGAGTCCGCTGAACATCGCCGCGCCGCCGCCTGTCGGGAGAACATGGCTAGGGCCAGCGACGAAATCGCCGGCGCTCTCGGGCGTCCAAGGCCCGATGAACACCGCTCCGGCGCTGCGGATGTACTTCGCCGCGTCATTGGGGCTCTTCGTGAGAATCTCCAAATGCTCCGGCGCGAATTCGTTCACGACCTTGATGCCTTCGAGGACCGACTTCACGACCACCATCATGATGCCGCCGTTGTCGATCACGCGCTGGATCTTGTCCTTGCGGCTCAAGGCTTCCGCTTGCTTGAGAATCTCGGAGCGGAGAGCCTCGGCGATCTTGCGCGTGGTGCACACGCAAAGCGATTTCTCGAGACCTGAGCCGTGCTCTGCCTGACTGAGCATGTCCGCCGCGACCCACCTGAGCGGCACCGATCCGTCCGTCAAGACGGCAATCTCGCTGGGGCCTGCCACCTGATCGATCCCTACATAGCCGTAGACCTGACGCTTCGCCGCCGTCACAAACGCATTTCCGGGACCGGCGATCTTCTGCACCTTCTTGCAGCTCTTGGTGCCGAAAGCCATCATGCCGATCGCCTGGATTCCGCCGACGCGATAGATTTCGGTCGCCCCGGCGAGATTGAGCGCATACTGCAAAACCGGATTGACGTTCCCGTCCTTGCCCGCAGGCGTGCAGGCGACAATCTCCCTAACGCCGGCGATCTTCGCGAGCGCCACGGTCATGAGCGCCGTCGACGCAAGCGGCGCCGTGCCGCCTGGGATGTAAATCCCCACGCGATCCATCGGCGAGAAAAACTCGCCCATCTTGCCGCCCTTGGACGTGCCGATTTCCCAGCGCGTCTTGAGCGACGCCTTCGCGAACCCGATAATCCTCACGTACGCATCGTTTACCGCGTTCTTGAGCCCCTTGTCCATCTTCGCGAAGTTGAAGTTCTTGATCCTGAACTGCGAGGGCTTGAGTTTCGCGCCCTCGAACTTCTCGACGTATTTTGCCACGGCCGCGTCGCCGTTCTTGCGGATGTCTGCAAGAACCGCGGCCGCCACGTTTTCCGCCTCCTCGGGAAAGGCCGGACGGTTGATGTAGGACTTTAGACGCTTGTCTCCGATTGGTACGATCTGGATCATCCGTCTCTCCTTATTTCAGTTTGTCGTAATTCTTGGGGCCGAGCATGCACTTCACTTGCACTTCCGCGGCGAGCTCGCCGTTCACGTAGCCTTTACCGGTGAAAATGCCAATGATGCGTCCAAGTTTGTCGTTGGTCGCGACCGTCACGAACTTGTCGCCGGGGCGCACGGGCTTGTAGAACCTCGCGCGCTCGATCGTCGCGAGAATGAAGCTGGACTCCTCTCCGAGGAATCCGCGCGCCACAAGCGCCGCGCCCGCGGCCTGCGCCATCGTCTCGCACAAAACGACGCCGGGAACGATCGGGAAATCCGGGAAGTGGCCCTTGAAGAAGTCGTTCTTCTCCATGGTGAACGTATACTCGGCGAGGCCGCCGGTTTCATCGGCCGCGATTAGCGTATCCACGAAAAGGAACGGCGGACGGTGCGGCAGCAACTCGATGCCGGGGCGGTTGTAGACGTTCTTGAACGCCGGGAATTCGGTGATTTTCTCTGCCATGGCCTTATGCCTTCTTGAGGACCAGCGCACCGTTGTGGCCGCCGAATCCGAGCGAAGTGGAAAGTGCGACGCGGATGTCGCGGTTAACGCCAACGTTGGGCGTATAGTTGAGATCGAGCTCCGGATCGGGATTCTCGTAGTTGAGCGTCGCGGGGCAGAAGCCTTCCTTGATGGCTAGCGCGCAAATCGCCGCCTCGGTCGCGCCGGTCGCGCCAAGCATGTGACCGTGCATCGGCTTCGTGGAGCTGATGTTGATCTCCTTGGCGTAATCCCCGAACACGCGCTTGAACGCCGCCGTCTCCATCTTGTCGTTGAGGTTCGTGGAGGTTCCGTGCGCGTTGATGTAATCGACTTGCGTCTTGTCTTCCACTCCGGCGTCCTTGAGCGCGATTTCAATCGCCTTGACCGCGCCATCCGCGGAAGGATCGGGCGCGGTGATGTGGTACGCATCGCACGTGGCGCCATATCCCGCGAGCTCGGCGTACACTTTCGCTCCGCGCGCCTTCGCGTGCTCCTCGCTCTCGAGGATGAGGATGGAGGCTCCCTCGCCCATGATGAATCCGTCGCGATCTACGTTGAACGGGCGGCATGCGCGCTCGGGCGTGTCGTTGAACTTGGTCGCGAGCGCCTTTTCCTTCATGAAGCCGCCCACGCAGAATTCGAGGATCACCGCCTCGGAGCCGCCAGAAATGACGACATCTGCGCGCCCGGCGCGGATCGCGTCCATCGCGTAGCCCAAAGCGTCGGTGGAGCTGGCGCAGGCGGTGGTCACGATCTGCGCGGGACCCTTGGCCCCCAGCGTGATCGCCACGTTGCCGGCCGCCTCGTTGGAGATGAGTTCGGGAATGGCCAAGGGGGAGAGCCTATCCGGACCGCGCTCGAACAGCACCTTGTAGCTGTCGCCCGTCACGTCGAGTCCGCCGATGCCCACGCCGAGGATCGTCCCCACGCGGTCCATATCGGGCTTCTGCTCCTCGGTGTAGCCCGCGTCCTTCCACGCTTCCACCGCCGCCGCCACCGCGTACTGCGTGAAGAGCGCCATGTGCCGCGCCGCCTTCTTGTCCACCAGGCCGCCGCCGATGGCGTACTCCTCGAAGCCCTTCACTTCCGCCGCCACCTGGCTGGTGCAGCGCGACGGGTCGAACTTGGTGATGCGGGTGATGCCGTTGGTGCCCTTCTTGACCGCAGCCCAGGTGGCATCCTTGCCGTTACCCACCGCAGTAATCATTCCGATTCCGGTTATGACGACTTTCTTCATTGCTTGTTCCTTTGTTTCTTGAAATTGTTTACAGGTTTGGCCAGGTGCAGAACGTGCCGGCGTAGGTCAGTCCGGAGCCGAATCCCACCATCACGATCTTCATGCCGTCCTTGAGCTCGCCGCTCCTCACGGCCTGGTCGAGCGAAATCGGAATCGACGCGCCCGACGTGTTCGCGGTCGTCTCGAGGTTGAGCCAGAACTTGTCCAGCGGCAGTTTCATGCGCCGCGCGACGGCCTCGATGATGCGCCCGTTCGCCTGATGCGCGAACACGCGGTCGATCTCCGCGGGCGTCGTGCCCATGCGCTCGCAAAGCTGCGCGGCGACGCGCGAAAGCGCCCTTACCGCGAATGCGAACACATCATGGCCCATGAGGTTCATCTTGGGGACGATCGGTTCGGCCGGCATTGGCACTCCCGTCTCGGGATTGATCGGCAACGCTTCGCGCGTTCCGCCAGAGCGAGTGATGAAACCGCTACCCGATCCATCCGCCCCGAGAATCGTATGCGCCGTCGTCTTCGTGGACGCCACGCCCGGAGCCTCGTCGTTCCCGAGCACCACCGCGCCGGCACCATCGCCAAAGAGTATGCAGCTCGAGCGGTCGGACCAATCGACAATGCGCGTCAGCGTCTCCGACCCGATCACGATCGCCTTCTTGTCCGGATAGAAATTGACGAATCCGCGCGCCTGCTCCAAAGCGTAGACGAAGCCCGAGCATGCCGCCGCGAGATCGAACGCTCCCGCATTCTTGCACCCCAGCAAATCCTGCACCAAGCAAGCCGTGGAGGGGAATACGTTGTAGTCCGGCGTCGTCGTCGCGAGAACGATAAGCCCCACCTCGAGCGGATCCACCTTCGCCATCTCCATCGCACGCCGTGCGGCCTCCGCGCCCATCGTCGCGGTCGTCTCGCCGGGGCCCGCGACATGGCGCGAATGAATCCCCGTGTGCGAATATATCCATTCGTCGTTCGTGTCCAGCGACTTCGCAATATCGTCGTTGGTTACGACTTTCTCAGGCAGATAACTGCCGGTTCCAAGAACTCTTATTCCCATCTGACTCCTCTTTTCTCGGATAATTTCTGTATATTATATCAAAAATCAGCCGAAAAGTATATCTTTCATTGTCCAAATCTTGGGCGCCTTGCCCTTCGCCCAAACGAGCGCGCGCAAGGCTCCTGCGGCGAACGCATCGCGAGATTGCGCCTTGTGCGTAAGCTCGATCCGCTCCACCTCGCCCGCGAACATCACCGTGTGGTCGCCCACTACCGAGCCGCCGCGCAGCGCGTGAATGGCGATTTCCTCCGCCTTGCGCTCGCCCGTCTCGCCTTGCCGACCGAAAACGAATTCGCCGGCGCCGCGCCCGGCCTTTGCCGCCTTCGCGAGCATCAGCGCCGTGCCAGAAGGCGCGTCCTTCTTGTGCTTGTGGTGCATCTCCACGACTTCAATGTCGTAGCCTGCGCCCAAAACTTTCGCCGCCTGCTCCACAAGCCCCAGCAGCAAATTCACCCCGAGCGAATAGTTGCCGCTTTGGACGATGGGGATTTTCTTTGCGCATTCGTCAACCCGCGCCTGCTCTTCCGCAGTAAGTCCGGTCGTGCCGATCACATACGGGATTCCCGCCGCCGCGGCCTTTTCGGCCAATACCGGCACCGCCGCATGGAAAGAGAAATCGACCACGCCCTCGCAGTCTTCGCCCCAGGTTTTATCGAAGCCTTCGGCGATATCGATCTTCCAGCCGACCTCCAGCTCCGGCGCCACCGCCTTGTCTTCAATCATCTTGACGAGCATCCGGCCCATCCGGCCGGCCGCCCCGACTATCGCTACCTTCATACGAGTTCTCCTATCAAAATCTGCGCGTGAGCCTCCGTGATGCGCACCTTGACGACGCTTCCCGCCGGGCGCGCACCCTCCCAGACCACAATCCTGTTGCCGCCGTCGCGACCGCTCCAGCGCGCCGCGTTGCGCTTCGACGGGCCTTCCACCATGACTTCGCGCACCGTCCCCACGAGCCGCGAATTGCGCTCCAGCCCGCGACGCTCCTGATCTGCCAAAAGCACTTGGTCGCGGCGCTCCTTCTCCTCCACGCTCACGTCGTCGGGCAATTTTGCCGACCTAGTGCCGGGCCGCGGCGAATACTTGAACACGAAACTGTTGTCGAATCCCGCTTCTTCCATGAGCGACCTCGTCGCCTCGAAGTCCTCTTCCGTCTCGCCTGGGTAGCCCACGATAATATCGGTCGTGAGCGCAAATTCAGGATCGAAATCCCGCAGTTTCTTCACCGCCGCAAGATACTCCTCGCGCGTATAGCGCCGCCCCATCTCCTTCAATATGCGATCGCTCCCGGACTGCACCGGCAAATGCAAATGGCGGCAAATCTGCGGATAAGTGCGGTAGACTCTGATGAGCTCGTCCGTGCAGCCCTTGGGGTGCGCACTCGTGAAGCGGATGCGCTCGAGCCCTTTTATCTGGCAAAGCCTCTCCAAGAGCGCCGGGAAAGCATCAATCTTGCCGTCGCGCACGCCATAACGCAAAACCGACTGACCCAAAAGACAAACTTCCTTGACGCCGTTTTTGACGAGGCTCTCCACCTCCGCGACGATCTCAGCCTCGGGGCGCGAATATTCGTGTCCGCGCACATCCGGCACGATGCAATAGCTGCACCGGTTGTCGCATCCCACCAAAACCGTGACGAACGCCTTGAATCCCGAGACCTCATGCGCGTCCAACCCGGTCGGCACCTCGTCATCCCCAAGCTCCAGTATATGCTTTTCCCCCCTTACCCCTTCCCCGTTACCTGTTACCTGTTACCAAACCTCCTAGACAAAA
>JBGURT010000097.1:0-11083 GCA_045132115.1 Kiritimatiellia bacterium | reverse complement strand
CCGCCTCTTTGTCGGTCGCGTTTGCGGCGGGGCCGACGGCGACCGAAAACGGCATGGTGACCTTGGCGCTCGCGCCCAGCGCAGTGGACATTTGGGTCGGCACCATCGTGTTTGGGTTTGCCCAGTCGGTCGTCACCTCCGCGCCATAGCCGATCGCGGTGTTCGCCGTCCACATAAACTCCTTGTAGAAGTCGATCGTGGATTGGTCGGTCTCGGACTGGTCTTCATTAATGCTCTCGATGGCGGCCGAGCGGCCGATGGCGACGGAGTTCCCGGATGCGGCATTCGCAGCCGGGCCGATCGCGACGGAGTTGTGGTCGTGGCTCGCGCTCGCGCGGTTGCCGAGCTCGACATACGAACGGGCCGTCCAGTCTGTGAATACCGGATCGGTCTCCACAGTCACCGGCGGCGTCTCGCTCTTGGCCCAGGCGGGGACGGTGGGATCTGTTTCCGTGTAGCTCTGGAGCGCGGTCATGGCGCGGTTGGAGACGGTGGCGTAGTCGGCAGGCTGTGCGGCGGCGATCTCGGCGATGGCGTTGGTGGCGGCGACGATCTCGGCGATGGCGTTGGTGGCGGCGGTATGGGCCTGTATAGCGGTGCGACTTGCGCCCGTCGCAATACCCTCGGTCGCCGATAGATTGCGATTGATCCAAAGCTCCATTGCGTCGAGCTCATCAGAGACATAATCCTCGGTGGCGAGACCAGACGCGTCGAAAACAACATTTGTCACGACTTGCTCGTCGTTGTAGATTGCGCCCTTTGGCGCGGTGTGCACGGTCACCCCCGCGCCGTATGCTGGCAACGCGCAAATCGCGAACAAAGCCACTGCGCCTTTCAACCACCGGATGATGGCGTTTATGCGATCGCGCTCCATTTCGTCGGTGAATCGCGCCGGCAACTCGTCCACGTTCAGCGTCGCGGGGTCGATGGTTATCGCGGCCTCGTACACGTCCTCCGGGCTGTCCGTCACCTTCACCTTCGCCCACGGCAGCTGCCGGACTTCGCCGTTCGCGTTCTCCAGCGAAAGCATCACCTTCGACGTGCCAAGCGGAAACGTCGCCGTCTCTTCGGCTGTGAAGAGAAGCGAAACGGAACCGCCAGCCACAAGGTTGTCGAACGCCCGATGGACGCCGCAGAAGCCGACCAACAGAACGCACCCGGCGTAGTCGTAGCCCTCCGCAAGCGCGAGCGTTATCTCCCTCGCCGTATCGCCCCTCAAAATCACAGGTATTGCCATGGTTGCCTCCATATATAAGAGCCGCCGTCAAATCAGTAGTCCCACGCGGGCACGACAAGGCTATTCAGCGGTGTCGATAGCGATTTTGCCTATGCGGGTATTGTCTTGATAAATGACAAGGCGCCCATTCTCGTTTGATATGACCACATTCGAAGACCCAGAGAATTTGATCGTTGATGACGTAGTTATCGGCCGAGACGCATTCACCGGCCAATTAAAACCCACGAGGCCGTTAGAACCATCGACAAACATACCATTATTATCGCCGACTCTAAAATAAGCTTCATCATTAAGGAACACACCGAGTATGTCGTCTCTGGCTCCGATTTGAACACAAGGATACAGATTGCCGCCGACATGCGTGATCCATTGCCAACCGACAAAAGAAGACTGTTGTGGGTATGTAAATGTTGCGGACAAAGGAAGAAGGTTCCCGGGGAACGTGCCGGTGACGTTGAGATCGGCGTTGATGGTGAGCGTGCCGTCCTTGTAGTAGAGCGGTGCATTCGTGGACACAGTCGCGGAGTTGGCGCGGAGGTAAAACATATCGTCATCGGCGTAGAGGTGGGATCCGATTTGAACGACGTTGGTTGCGTTGCGCACGCCGTAAAGCGCCGCCGGGCCGATACCGATGCAATTAACCAAATTGGTGGAGAATGCGCCGGCGTAAGAGCCAATCAAAACAGTCTCGGCCAAGCGATCGGAATTATAGCCGGGCTTATGCCCAAGAGTGAGAGGGTGCCAATTCGCGGCGCGTGCCAAACATGGCATGGCGCAGAGCAACAAGGCAAGGATGGTGTTTTTCATGGCATGGCCTTTCATAACGAGATTGTGAACTTGACGCCGTGGATGCAACTGAAGGTGAAGGAGCCATTTTCAATGGCTTGCGAACCGGGTATTTGAACAGTCCCGTGACATTGAGAGCAATCGCTGCCGCCGCTATAGGAGTATGAGCCGGCGTTGGCGTTGTCTTCACTGTCGGACGGGTCTTTGCCCACGGCGGCCAGAATTGCGGCGGCGAACTCGGCGCGAAGAGTGGCGGCGAGAGTGTCGTCAAGCCGACCGGCGATAGCCTCCACGTCATTGGTGGAGATGAGGTGCGTAGGCAGGACATATCCCTCGGCTTGGATCAGGTTTACGATTTCCGGGCCGTCCAAAGTGTCGGGGGCGTATTCCTCGATGAGCTCGACAACGCGAGCTTCAGTCACGCCGGCGGCATTGGTGAGGGACGAATACTGAGATTCAAGAACAACAATGCGGCCTTCGTGATCGGTGCGGACTTTGGTGTTGAGCGACGAGTAATCTTGCAAATGGTCTTGAAGCGAAGATTCGGCGGTGGTGACACGTTCCGCAAGGGCATTGAGATTGGAGACAGAGGCGTAGGACGACGGATCGCACGCGCAACCGCCAGGGCCGCCGGGCGGGATGGCATCAACGCGAGCGGTAAGGGCGGCGAGGTCGGACGAGATCGTGGACACATCGTCAGACAGTCCGGAGATGTCGGATTGGCATTCGTTTACGAGATTGTCAAGCGCAGTGACGGAGGTTTGCAATATGCCGATATTCGATTCGGTGATGCCGACGCGAGTATTAAGCTCGAGATTGTCAGACTCAAGCGATGACGTGCGGGCGTCCAAACCAGAAATGTCAGATTCGCATTGAGATACGGCAGTCTCCATACTAGAGTAAGCGGCGTCCAATTCTTGAATGCTTCCCTCTAGGGTTTGAATTGCGGAGTCGTGACCCTCGATCCGGTCTAGATGTTGCGCGAGCGAGATTGCAAAATCCTCTTGTGTGTCTTGCAGGGCGGCGAGGTCGGAGGCGCGAGCGGCATACTCGTGCAATGTTGCAGCCGTCACATAGCCGGACAGGTCGGGAAGTTGCGGGATTGATTGTTGGACATTCAAGATATTTTGTTGAAGGGCCGAGATTTGGGATGCAGTTCGGGCTTGATTCTCGTTGGCGGTTTCACGGTCTTGCGCGATAGACGCTTGGAGATTTTGTATGGTTGCGGCAGACACAGAGGCTTCAAGCGAAGCCGATAGCGCAGCTTCCAGTGTAGATGCAACATCTAGATCGATCTCTTGCGAAAGCTCCCATGCGCTTGGATACATAATGCCGTTGCTATATATCACGCCTGCGGTTTTGATAACGGGCACTCCATCATCATTTACAGACTCGTATGATATTACGGCAGACGAAGACTTGGGAACCTCAACGTATTGCGGCATGATGTCGCCGCAGGGCGAGACGAGGGGCACAGCGAAAAGCAAGATGGCGAGAAGCGAGCGGTTCATGGCGTGTCGATCCTTTCCCATCCGTTGGTTATGGCCAAAGCTTGAGAAGGCGTGATTTTCGAGCCGAAGGCAGAGAACAAGCCTTCATAGACGAAGCGGCCTTGGGCGTTTTCAGTGGCGGCGACCGAAGACGTCAACGATCCGTCAATGGCGCGGACATCAAAGACGATATTCGAAGGCGTCGAAACGAAGCGGCTTTGGGTGGCGGCGTCGATCCAAAGGCTGGCGCCGGTGTAGACAAAAGTTTGATTATTGGTGAAGCCAACGCCCATGACATCTTCAAGCTTCAAGGCGTAGACAGTCGGGTTCTCAAAGGTCAGGGTGACATCGCCGATACGTTGGACGGTGTAGGAGGTGCCGTTGGTGACGACAGTTTGGGCTCCCACGGCAGCGTGTGAAGCGACGTAGGATTTCACCCATGCTTGCGAGGCGGCGACAGCAAAAACGAGTTGCGGCAAATATGCCGCAAGGCAGAACATCAAGAATGATTTACGCATTGCCACCACCTCCGTTGTTGGCCGCGGCGGACACGACCGCCCCCGGCATCCACTCGTAGCCATCCCACTTCATCAAGACTTGCACGAAGCCGCCACCCTCGCAGGGGAGTTGCGCGACCTCCTGAACGGTTCCCGGCGCGATCGGCGTTGTGGTCGTCGAGAACGACTCCACGAGAAGCCGACCCTCGCCAATCGCGGCGGGCTGGTCGTCCGACGCCGTGGCGTGCACCTCGTAGCGGAACTCGCCCGTATTCGGGAAGCACGCGGCGGGGATGCGCACCGTCCAACCGCCGTCGGGGTGTTCGTGCCCCGTTATGTCGAAGTATGCGCCGTTCTCCTTGAACACGCGGACGAAAAGCCCGGTGACATCAGCCGGAACGCGGCGGAAAAGGGCGACAAAGTTGTGTCCTTGCCTCGCCTTGAACGGGCGAAGCGGAAAGTCGAGACGCGATACATCGCAGTCGACATTGGCATTTATTTGATCTTTTATCATGCTCAAATCCTCAATCCTCCATATTTAGGCGATCCGTCAAATCCTCTGGCCGCGAGCGTACCGGTCAGGCGTTTTTGGCTTGGACGCGGATGCGATCGGACAAGAGTTGAGCCTTGACCAAGAGGCCGTCTTTGGAAAAGGAAAGCCGGGTGCGTTGGTAGACAGTATACACCGCGCCGGAGGATTGCGGGGCGATCTTGCAATAGCAATCAATATTCAGGCCGTTGGCGGTGCCGGGCTCCCAAGTTGCAGACGCGCCGGCGGTGTCGAGGACGGCGGGAGAATCGGTCATGTCAATAGGGGACGAACCAGGGTCTTTTGAAACGCGGATGTTGGCGACGGCGTTGTCGATTTCGCGTTGCAGCACCTCTTTGTCGAGCGCAATCTCCATCTTTCCAGAGTCGCTCCTTGGCGTCCTGATGCCGAAGCCCCCGACAATCCGATTTATGAACCCGCCCACGGCGTTGAACCACGACGCCGGAACCTGGCTCACGGGCGCACCCGCCTTGAAATCATCCCTTATGTGAAACGACATGCCCCGATCTCCTACACGTAGTCGGCAATCCACGCCGGCGTGTTCGACAACGCAATCGCCGTCCCGTTCACGTAATACTTGAAACCCTTGCGCGTGACGACCAACTCCCACATGTGGGGCGAGATTGGCGTACGCTGCACGTACACCTCTTCGACGACCATCACGCGCGAGCCGGTGGATCCGTCGACGATGGCCGTCTTCATCGGCACCGACCAGGTCGTGTTGTTGTTGTCGGTGACGGAGACGTTCGTCGTCGTGTGCGCGTCCGCCGCGTTGCACCCCGTGAACCTGAACGTCTGCTCCACGACCTTCGCCGTCACGAAGTTGCGTGTGTACGAGGATATGTACCTCTGCACCTCCACGCCGTCCCGCGTCACGACCGTGTAGTTCGGTATGTACTCGAAGTCGAACTCCTGCGTGTACT
The DNA here is from genome assembly GCA_045132115.1 of Kiritimatiellia bacterium. Taxonomy (GTDB): domain Bacteria; phylum Verrucomicrobiota; class Kiritimatiellia; order RFP12; family UBA1067; genus UBA1067. Next base: position 5,600 of record JBGURT010000097.1, on the reverse strand, counting down.
CGCGCTGGGCCACCCGTCCGGTGAAATGGTTTGCAAGTGCCACGATACGCCTCCTTTCCTACTTCGCCGCGATCAGCTCTTCCATCTTCTCCGCGAGGTTGCGGGTGTTCTCGGCCGTCTCGATCACGGCGCGGTCGGCCGCCGCCTTCTCCTCCTTGGCGAACGCCACCTGCCGCACCGCCTCGTCGGAAGCGGAAAGCGAGCCGAACTCCGCCGTGCGCCAGTCGCGCCGCCACGTCTTCAGGCGCTCGAAGTCCTTCTGCCACTGCACCTCGGCGGCGGCCTGGGCCTTCTGCTCGTCGATGACGGCTTGCATCCTCGACTGGTCGCGATACCATCCCCACGCCTGGGAAAGCGAGCCCTCCGCCGCGCTCTGGCGGCTCCTCGCCGCGTTCTCGGCGGTCTCGCGCTCCCGCAGCTCCTTCCGAAGGTCGTCTATCCTCTGCGCCGCCAGCTCTCGCTCGACCCTCTGCCGCTCCTTCAGCTCAAGTTCCGCCTCACGGCGAATCTCCTCCTGCTGGCGGTTCCACTCCTCCTCGGCGCGCACGGCCTCCTCCTGCTCGACGTAGGCCACGTAGTCGTCGTACGCCTTCTTGCGCTCGTCAATATCCAATCTAGTCCGGGCGACGATATTCTCGCGCTCCTGTGCTTCGGCGGCACGGGATGCGGACATGGCAGCAATGTCAGCCTTGCGGCGGTCGACATCGCGATTTACGGCATCAAGTTGTTTCTGGAGCGCATCCTTGTTTTTCGCCAACTCCTTTTCGCGTTCCGCCGACCCCTCGAAACCATATTGGTCGACGGACGCTTGCGACTGCATGTATGCCAGTTTCTTGTCGAGTTCCGCCATCTGCCGCTTCAAGGCGACGCGTTTGTTCACGACTTCACGCAGTCCCTTTTCCGCGGCGGTTTGCTTTTGCGCACTAGCCTCGGCATCGCGGTCGAATTTGGCGAGGGCTTGCTTGGATTTTTCTTCGGCGATCAGGATGTCGTAGTATTTGCCCTCGGCCGCCGCTTCTTCGGGCGTCCGGGCGGCGGAGATGGAATTGAATTTGTCGCGCTCCAAGGCCAACACCGACACATCGCCGACGGCATTCTCGGTGCGTTCGCGGGCGGCTTGCATCTTGAGATAGGCGGCAGCGAGATCCTCGACCTTTTGGCGGGCTTGGTCGGCGCCGTCCACAACCTTCGCCCATCCAACCGACCATTTCGCCAGCGACTCGGCGAACGCATCCGCCGCCTTCTTCCACGATTGTTCGATCTCCTTGTTCTTCTTCTTCAGCTCCTCAATAGGATCTTTGATTTTGAACAGCGGGCGAATCACCTTGTCGTTGATCCAATTGCCGATGTCGCACCCCAACTTGAACGCGCCCACCACGGCGAGCGCGGTGCCGAACGCGCCGGTCGCGGCTTGCTGCACGCGCCCGAACACGCCCGGAAGACGCCCCAGACGCTGCGCGGTCTTATCGGTCTCGCGTTGCGTCTCGCGGTTGAGTTTTTGGATGTCGCGCGAGAGTTTTTCGACTTGCGCCTTCGTCGCCTTTATGCCGGCGTCCTTCAGGTACGTCGAAAGGTGTATACGAACTTCGTCAGCCATTTGTCCGCTCCTTCTCCAGCCGCATCCGTATCTCGCGGAGCGTCGCCGAATAGTCCGCCTGTGCCTTCGCCACGTCACGGCTCACCGTCGCACCGGCCTCGACCTGCGCGGCCACGACCATCGCGTTCAGCCGCGAAGGGGTCTGCGCGAGAAGGTCGAAGTACGAGAGCCCCGTGCATGCCGCCGCCTGCGCCATCACGCGCTCCAGCTTTGCGAGGTTCTCCATCGCGGCAGTCCGGCCCGTGCGCCTCATGTACTCCATCTTCCGCTCCGTCGGCGCGGGAACCGCGTCGTCGAAGCCCCACGTCGCGTAGTGGCACGCCCTCGCCATCTCGCGCTCCGTGCACGGAAGCCGCCGCAGCCAGTCCTTCACGGCCATGGCGATCTGCTGCGGCGACTCCAGCCCCTCGAACGCCTTGGGGTCGATGGCGTGGGCGCACGCGAAGTAGAAGAACGTCTGCCGCGTCTGCGCGTCGCACTTCACGTGGTCGGCGTAGTCCTGGAGCCACATCAGCGCGCATGCCGTCGGCTCGTGGAAGGGCACGTCCCCCGCCCATCCGATGCGCGGATGGTTTGCGGGCGTGGTCTCCGCCCCGTCCTCCAGGCGGAGGGCGAGCTGGTTCAGCCTGTCGAAGTCGTCGAGCGTCGGGTTCAGCCCCTCCGCCCGCATGTCCTCGAAGTCCTCCCTCGCAAGTTCGGCGACCACGCCCGGACCTCCTTACGACGCCTCGTAGCCGATGAACGGGATCTGCACCTGCCAGGTGTACTGCGTGTACCCGCCCTCGGGATGCGCCGCAGACTCCGGAGTGCTCATCGTGGGCGTGACGGTCGAGGTGTTCGAGCCGCTCGCCGACGACGTGCGGAGCGTCACCGAGGAAGCCAGCACGATCGTCGGCTCGCCGGACGCGTACCAGTTCATCGTGTAGTCGACCGTTATCATCTCGCCGTGCAGGTCGTAGCCCAGCGTCTCGCCCTTCGGCTGCGAGAGGGTTATCGCGATGGGGAAGTCGCCGTTCACGGACTCCATGCCGTAGTCCAGCTTATCGTCCGCGACCGTCAGCGTGGTGGTTCCCTTCTTGATCGTGCAGAGCGCCATGAAGTCCTGCGCGCGGTGGCGCGGCAGGAGCGTGAACGCGGGGACGACGTACGCGCGGAGCTGCGACGCCCCGGTCTGCACCGCCTTGCCGGTCACGGTAATCTTGGGGGAGCTTCCGGCCTGCGTTCGTATCGAGAGACGCCCGACGACGACGGGAACCGCGGTTCCGCCGATCTTGATGCCGGAGCTGTTCGCCGCCACGAGGGCGCCGCACGTTATCTTCGGCGCCGCGAGGGTGTGCGCAAGCTGCGCGACCACCTCGTACTCGGAAGACGGATCCGCCGTCTCGCCCCACGAATCCACCACGGCGGGATCGTCGAAGCTGTTGGGGCCGGACTGGGACTGCTTGGAGCGGTTCTCGTTCGACGAGACCACCTTCAACGCGTTAGACGTTCCGGACTGAAGCCCGAAGTGGTCAACGCCGGAATTGAATGTTGGGTTAGCCATTGCCTGTTGCCTCCTGTTTTATTCTACCCGAAATGGTCATTGTCCAGACGGCGAACCATACGTCGTCCGTCGTGTCGAAATCCTTGTCGTCGCCCGTGCGCTGCAAGCCGTTGACATCCACTTCGCCGGTGGACAGTTCCGTGCACGCATCGGAAAGCATCAGCCGCTCCAGCGCAAGCGCGACCGTCTCGTGCGCGGCGAAGAAAACGCCGCCGTTCGCGCTCTCGGCCTGCTCGACATTGAGCCGTATCTCCACGATGGCGGTGAATGTCGGAAGCGCCTCGTTCGTCTGGACGAAGTTGTAGACGCGGATCTGGAGCGCGGTCAAATCTTCGGACTTCAGCGTTCCGGCGTCGGCAGTCTCCAGCAGCCCCACGCACTGCATGTCCGGCAGCAATTCGCGGAACACGGCGAGAAACGTCGCTTCGAGCGAGGCGGATGCGGAAAGTCTGCTCATGTCCCGAACCTCCTCGACCGCAGACCAGCATCGACCTTTTTGTTGATGAGATTGGTCGCCTTTTGCACGGCGATCGCGAACACCCCCGGCGGCATCGCCTTGCGGATGTAATCAAGGCGGTTGATGATGTCGATGTCGCAGCGGATCGGCGCGGAAAGATCGATCGTGCCGTCGGGCAGCGGCTCGCGATATTCTTTCATTCCGCCGTCGACCATGCGCTTGTCGATTTTCGCCTTCGGGTTTTCGTCTTGCAACGGCTTCCGGAACAACGCTTTCATGAACCAGCCCCACGACTTCTTCGCCAGCCCCCATTGGCGGATGCCGCCAAAATTCCGCCGCGCATCCCGCAACATCTGGGATTGCGCTTCGGCCCAGGATTCGGAGATTCCACGAAAGGTTTTGCGGCTGCGGTATTGCGTCAGCACCGGCTGCCAATGGATGCGGTTTTTCCGGACGCCCTTGTTCCAGCGAGCCACGACGACGCGGCGGAACTGCCGCCCATTGCCATAGGTAAGATATTTCGGGTCGGTTTCCCCGAACCGCACATCCTCGCGCGAAACGACCTTCGGCGATTTGCGCGTTCTTGCGCGGAGCGACTTCACGAGGTCGATTGTCGCAGAGCGCAACGCCTCGCGCAAGTCTCGCTGCGTCTCTTTCTGGTAGCGGGAGAGCGCCTTGACGAAATCGGCGATTCCGCGCTCCGAAACCTCGCACTTGAAGGCGATTGCAGCCGGCATCGCGTCACCTCCTCGCTCTTGCGGTGAGAATCCAGAAGCCGTCGCGCTTCGCCACGGAAGCGACGCGCAGGTTGGCGCCGTCGAGCGTGAGCGCGTCGCCCGTCTGCGGCTCGGTCGGCTCGGTCCACTCATGCACGCTCACGGCCACAAGCCACGAGCGGCAGTCCGTCGGCGCGAACGCGTCGGCCGAAGGATCGATTGATGCGCCTTCGACAGCGAGCGCATCAAGCGGCATGCGAATTTGGGTGCCGGGGCGCGAATACGCGATGCGCATATCATCGAGCGCGGCGGACAGCCCGACGGACAATGTTGCTCCTGCGGGATCCGTCCTCGCCCCCGTCACGATGTGCCGCCTGCCGGAAAGCGACACGAGACTTCCCTTCGTCAACTCCGGGAAGTCGGAAGCGAGGGCGAGAAGGCGGACGCCCTCCGTGACATCGGAGTCCGTCAGCGCATCCTCGCCCCTGGAAGGCGAGCCGGTGCGCGTCACCGTGGCGGAATGCTCTCCGTGACGCAGGGTCTCGGAGCAGTCCGGCATCAGACGGCTCCGAATCCCCTTCACGGCGGCAGGCAGGTATTCGCTAGGCTTGCGCATCGGCTCCCGTTGCCTGCACCTTTAGGCGCAGACGACCTCGAACGTGAGATCAGTCGAGCCGACCGCTGCGCGAGCATAGCCGAGAAGGACATTGCTCGTCGAAGTCTTGGTGACAAGACCCGTGGCCGCGACAACATAGATCGCGGTGCCAGCGTTCGTCGAACCAATCGCCTCGTCGGTCGTCACCTCCACCACCTCGCCGCGGTGAAGAACCTTCAGCACGCCGGGCGTGTTCGCGGGGATGTCCCACTGCGCGATGCAGACGAGGCCATCCACAACGATGATGTCACCGGCGTTGACGGCGGAAGCGGGGGTGTAGTCGAGCGTGTCGCCAGTCTTGCGGAACTTGGCGGAAGTTGCTGCAATAGCCATTTTTTAGTCTCCTGTTTGGTTGTTCAAGAATGCGTCTGCGGCGAAGAGCAACGAAAGGATGAACCAACCCTTCGCCGCAGACGCGTGAAATCATGCACCCGTCGAGTACACCGCCGCCTTGAGCTCGCCAGCCGACGGGCCGTAGTCGAAGTAGCAACGCATCTCGATGCCGAGTTGGTGGAAGTTGGCCTCCGCCGTTTCCACGACAGGCGTTGTGCGTCCGTTGAGGAACGCGACATCCACGAGCGGGAATGCGTCATTGAACAGCCAATACTTCGTGCCCGACAGGAACGGCGAAG
>JBGURT010000096.1:0-10298 GCA_045132115.1 Kiritimatiellia bacterium | reverse complement strand
GGTGCATCCGGAGTCGATCGTCCATTCGCTCGTGACGTTCAAAGACGGGGCGACGCTGGCGCAACTTTCGCCGCCGGATATGCGAGTGGCGATCCAATATGCGCTGAGCTGGCCGCGCAGGCTTCCTGCCGAGCGCGAACGTCTGGACCTCGCGAAACTGGGGAGCCTTACCTTCAAATACCCGGATCCGGTGCGCTTCCCGTGCCTGAGGCTCGTCAAAGAGGCGTGCGAGGCCGGGGGTTGCATGACGGCGGTTTTGGCCGCGGCCGACGAATGGGCGGTCAAGGCGTTTCTGGAAGGGAAAATCAAATATACTGAGATTGCGTCGAGCGTGGAGAAATGTCTCGAGCATGCGCCGCGTTTCGAGTGCGACAGCCTCGATGCGGTTTGGGAGGCCAACGACTGGACATGGAAATTCTTGTCACGATAGGCTATATCGCGCTTTGCATTCTGGTGTTTTCGGTCGCGATCGCGATCCACGAGTTCGGCCACTTCATCGTTGCGCTCAAGCTCGGGTTCAAGGTCGAGCGGTTTTCGATCGGCTTCGGGCCGGCGCTGTGGAAAAAGACGTGGAAAGGCGTGGAGTACCGGATAAGCGCGATTCCCCTTGGCGGATATGTAATGATCCCGGATCTCGATCCGGAAGGAACGAAAATGCTGGAAGGGAACGGGGAACAGGGAACCTCCTCCGCCAAGGCTACGGAGGTCGAGACGGGGAAGAGAGAAGCGTGGAAGGAATTGGCCGTTGCTTTTGCGGGGCCGGCGATGAATATCGTTTTGGCGGTCGTTCTGGCGGTTGCATTGTCGCTCGCGCCGGGCGCAAGATTCGGGATTTTGCCGCCGCGGATAGGGAGCGTGGTAGAAGACGGCCCGGCGGCGAAGGCGGGGCTTTTGCCGGGAGATTTAGTGAAGGCGATTGGCGAGCGGCCGATCGGGACCTGGAGCGACCTCACGGTAGAGGTGCAGATTGCAGGAGAGAAGCCGGCGCTTTTCACGATCGATCGCGGCGGCGAAGAATTGCTCCTCGAGATTACGCCGGAGCGCGACGCCGTTACCGGAGCATGCTTCATCAAGGCGTTCAGCGAAACGAATGCCGCTCAAGCGGCAAGCTGGATGCCGGAGCGCAATCCCCTGAAGCAGCTGGCGTGGGATGCGGGATCGATTTTCCGGGTTCTGAAGGGCCTTGCCACCCCCAAAGACGCGAAGGCCACTTCCAAGGCGCTCGGAGGCCCGGTACTCATCGCCGAGAGCATCTACGGCAGCATGCGGCGCAACATCTACGACGGAATCGGTTTCATGCGCTATTTGAACGTAAATCTCGCGGTTCTCAATCTTCTGCCGATTCCGGTTTTGGACGGCGGGCTTATCATGTTCGCGCTTTTTGCGATCGTTTTTCGCCGGAGGGTGCCGGATTGCGTGGTGAAGTATTCGAGCATCGTTTTCATGGCGATATTGCTGGGGCTGATGGGGCTTTTGATCTGCCGCGATTCGCTGCGCAGCTACAGGATGCATACTTATGTTCACGAGACAGCAAACGAGAGCGCTGAAGGTAGGTAGTCTGCCGCTCGGCGGCGGTGCGCCGGTCAGCGTCCAGACGATGGCGAATGTGAATCCGCATGACGCGGAGGCGTTGCTGGCGCAGTCGCTCAGGTGTGCGGAGCTTGGGTGCGATCTCATCCGCTTCACGGTGCCTGATATAGAGGCGGCAAAGACGCTTGGCGAGGTGCGGCGGCAAATGGATCTCCCGGTCGTGGCGGATATCCACTTCGACTACCGTTGCGCTTTGGCGGCGATCGAGGCTGGAACCGACGCCTTGCGTCTGAACCCCGGCAACATCGGCACGCGCGACAAGGTCCAAGCCGTGGCGCGTGCGGCTAAGGCGGCGAAAACGCCGATTCGCATCGGGGTGAACCTGGGGAGCCTCGAGAAAGACCTTTCCGAAGCCGTCTACGGCGGCAAAACGAGCGTGGCGGCGGCGCTTTGCGAAAGCGCGATGCGCCACGTAAAGCTTTTGGAGGACGAAGATTTCTTCGATATCGTCATCTCGGTCAAGGCGTCGAACGTGGCCGACACTCTCGCCGCGTACCGCCTTTTGGCTGAAAAGACCGACTGCCCGCTGCACCTTGGCGTTACCGAGGCGGGAACCTTCATCCCCGGCACGGTGCGGTCGTCCGTTGCGCTGGGGATTTTGCTGGCGGAAGGAATCGGCGACACGATCCGGGTTTCGCTCACCGCCGAACCGGAGAAGGAAGTGCGGGTCGGGACGGAGATATTGCGCTCGCTTTCGTTGCGCAAACCGGGTCCATCGGTGACGAGCTGCCCAACCTGCGGCAGGACGCGCGCCAATGTCTTCAAGGTGGCGGCGGAAGTGGAAGATGCGCTCGAGAAACTCAAGCTCGACAAATATCCGCATGTGGCCGTGATGGGGTGTGTCGTCAACGGTCCGGGCGAAGCGAAAGGTGCCGATGTCGCGCTCTGCGGCGGCAACGGCGAGTTCATGCTGTTCGTGAAGGGCGAGGCGGTTGGCAAAGTCCCCGAAAGCGAAGCGGCGGGAAAGGTTGTGGAATATGTCGTTTCTGCGCAATAACATTGCCGTAATCGCGGTTTTCCTGCTTACGGCAGCTTACGAGTGGCTGTTTGGCGGAATGCGGGCGGATGTTAATCTCAAAGTCATTCCGTGGCTTTGGTTCCTAGTTCTCGAGGTGATGCTGTTTTTCCCGCAGCGCCGCAAGGAAGAGAATTCGTATTCGGCGCGCGAGCGGCTTTGGGAGGAGTTGTGGCGCGATCCGCTGCTTTGGCTTTCGGTCGCGTTTTTGGGGATGATGGGGATTGCGTTCGCGAACCAGGGGCTGTGCCCGATGTGCGACGCGGCGGCTATCGCCAATGGCGAAAATCCCGCGCCGGATGTAGGCTTCCTGCCGTTTTGCGTGAATGCGTTCGACCATCTTACCGTGTTTCTGTGGTTTGGTTCCGCGTTTACGGCGATGCTCGCGGTAAAGCACGCGCTCAACCGCGACGGCAAGGTGCTCCTGTTGCGGATGCTGGTCGTGAATGGCGCGTGTCTCGCGTTGCTCGGGTTCGTGCAGCAACTCTTCGATGCGCCGGGGCCCCTTTGGCAGCAGTTGCGCGGGCTCTACTCGGGTTCGTATTTCTTCGCCACGTTTGGCTATCCGAACATGGCCGGCGACATGTTCACGACGCTCTTCTGTCTTGCGCTTGGACTCTGGCGCGACCAGATCGATGCGTGCAACCGGGAGCTCGCGTCGCAGAAGACGCGGCGAATCTCCAAGCACCGGCTTTTCTGGCTCAAGCACCGCGACCTCATTCCTGCGGCGATTCTCCTTTTGGCCGTGGTGGCGACGCTCTCGCGGGCGTGCATAATCCTGGCTGCCGCGGCGGCATTCGTGCTCCTCGTGCATGCGGCGGTTTCGTTCATGCACAAGATGAGAAAGGCCGAGCGCGTCCGCGCGGGCGCATACATCGGCGGCGCGGCGATCCTCGCGGCGGTGGCGATAATGGCGTTCATGCCGGACAATGTCAATACCGAGATAAAGACCATCAACGCCGACGAAGCGCTCATGCGCATGACCGGGAAAGGCGAATACCACAACCGGATCGCGACGCAACTTTGGAGCGAGCATAAGCTCTTCGGTTGCGGCGGCAAGGGCTACAAGCACTTCTGCTATTCGCGCATGACCGAGGCGGAGAAGCGGAACCTCTGGCCGGTGGGCAATGCGAACGTCCACAACGATTTCCTCCAGCTCCTCGCCGAACATGGCGCGATAGGCATGGGGCTTCTGATTGCGATTTTGACGATGTTGTTCCTTCCCGCCGCGAGGACCTGGCGCTCGCTCGCGCAGACGGCGCGGTTCGCTCCGAAGTCAAAGCAGCCGCCCCAGCCGCATTCGCTCTTCGCGTTTCCCGCGGCGGCGTTTTCGGTCGTCGTGGCGGTGGTCTGCACGCTTTTGCACTCTCTGGGCGACTGCCCGATGAGATCGCCGGCGATCATTTCGCTCTTCTTCGTGGAGATCGCCGCCATCGAAGGCTTCCTGCCGCATATCGATTTCAAGAAAGACAAGGACAGATAAAATGCTTCACGTAAACGAAAACTACTCCAAAATCAAGCCCACATATCTCTTCGCGGAGATTGCCCACCGCGTTGCCGCGCACAAGGCGGCGAATCCCGATGCGAACATAATCCGCCTCGGGATCGGCGACGTGACCGAACCGCTCTGCCCCGCGATAATCGAGGCCATGCACAAGGCGGTTGACGATGAGGCCGGGCGCGAGAACTTCCATGGCTACGGCCCTGAACAGGGCTATGCGTTTCTGCGCGAAAAGATCGCGAAAGTCGATTTCCAGGATCGCGGCATGGATATCCAGGCCGACGAAATACTCGTTTCGGATGGCGCCAAGTGCGATTGCGGCAATATCCAGGAACTCTTCGGGCCGGATGTCAAGATCGCAGTCGGCGATCCCGTCTATCCGGTTTACGTGGATACGAACATCATGGCCGGGCGCCATGACATAACGCTGCTCCCGTGCACGAAGGAAAACGGCTATGTGCCGGCGCCTACGCCCGATCTCGATGCCGATGTCGTGTATCTCTGCTATCCCAACAACCCCACGGGCGCGGTCGCGACGAAGGAGCAGCTCCAGGCCTGGGTGGATTGGGCGAACGCCAAGAAGGCGCTTATACTTTTCGATGCCGCGTATGAAGCGTTTATCCGCAATCCCGCGATCCCGCATTCGATTTTCGAGTGCAAGGGCGCGAGGACGTGCGCGATGGAGTTTCGTTCCTACTCGAAGACGGCCGGCTTTACCGGCATCCGCTGCGGGTATACGGCAGTCCCGCGCGAGCTCGTCGCCTACGACGCCGCGGGCAACGCGGCGGAACTGCGGCCCATGTGGACGCGTCGCCAGACGACGAAGTTCAACGGCGCGAGCTACATTACCCAGCGTGGCGCCGAAGCCGTATACAGCGAGGAAGGGCAGCGCCAGACGAAGGCGACGATAGACTTCTACCTCGAGAACGGACGGCTCATGAAAGAGGCGCTGGTCGCGCTCGGCTACGAAGTGACCGGCGGCGGCGACAGTCCGTATCTCTGGGTGAACGTGAAAGGCGACAGCTGGGAGTTCTTCGACAGGCTCCTCAAAGGCGCGAATATCGTCACCACGCCCGGCGCCGGATTCGGCAAGGCCGGCGAGGGCTATATCCGCATTTCTTCCTTCAATTCCCGCGCGAACGTCCTCGAGGCGATCGAGCGCTTCAAAACGGTTCTCTAAAGAAAGGATGGACACAATGGAAAAGAAAGAACTTCGCGAAAATCTCCGCCGCGGCTTCACGCTCGTGGAACTGCTCGTCGTCGTGGCGATCCTCGGCATTCTCGGCACCATCGCGGTGCAGAACGTCAAGGCGCATATCGACAAGGCCAACGAAACGGCGGCCAAGTCTACGGTGCAGGCGGTGAGCGAGGCGGTCACGAGCTACTACATCAAGAACAAGAAGATGCCCAGCTCGCTCACGCAGCTCGTCGAGGGCAGCGATGACGATCCGCCGATTATCGAGGGCGGAGAAAAGGCGATCAACGATCCTTGGGACAACGAGCTTAAGTACGAGCAGCGCGGCAAGCGCTTTGTCGTCATCTCCGCCGGCCCGGACGGCGAGTTCGGGACCGAAGACGACATCCGCAGCGACAAGAAGAAATAAGCGGTGCGTCGTGGTTTCACGCTGATCGAACTTCTGGTGATCATCGCCATCATGGCGGCGATGGTGACCGCTAGCGTGGTCAGCGTGAGATCTGGTCAGGGCGCGGTGCGCATCAAGGGCGCGACACGCGACATATTCGCGTCCATCCGCCATGCGAGGTCAACCGCGCTTTTGTCCGGCGAGCCGGTCGTCGTTACTTACTCCACCGAAAAGTCCGATGACGGCTACGCCGCCAAGATCGCCATCACCGGGGCGAAAATCCTAGACACTTCCAAGAATATGGTCGCCACCACGCTTGACGGACGCACCGTCAATGTCGGCGGCGAAAGCTCCGGCGTGGAGTCGTTTTCGAATGCCGACGAGTCCGGAGGTGCCGGGCAGTCGATTGAAGAAGTGCTTTTCGCGCCGATCTCCGAAGACGTGGTGCGCGGCGTGAAAATCAAAGTATTGAAGGGCGACGAGCAACTCGACGAGACGCAATCCGCCGCCACAAAACCCAGGATTTCCGTCTTCTCCAATGTCGATTATATTTTGGGGAAGTTCGGGGAACAGGGAACCTCCTCCGCCAAGGCTGCGGAGGTCGAGACGGGGAACGGGGAACAGGCAACGGAAGTTGCTGGAGATGATGGCGCCCAGTCGCCGGTTTCGATCGTTTGGGAGGCCAACGGCCGCACCGACCCGCACAAGGTTTACGTCTATGCCGACGGCTCCAAGCCCGAGAACGGACTTTGCATAAAGATCGATCGTTTCGGGGCGGCGAAAGTTCTCGGCAAGGGAGAGGACGAAGATTGATGCGCGGCGGATTCACTTTGCTTGAAGTGCTGATCGCCTCGATCATTCTGGGCGTGGGGCTCATGTCGATTATCGTCTCGATGACCCAGGCCCAGCAAATGATGATTTCGTCCACCTACCTCGAGACCGCGCAAGAAGTCATGGATTTTGGAGACATGGCGTATCCGCTCTCGGATGTGCAAGACCCGGACCGGGATCTCGACGTGCGCGAGACGAAGGCGACGGAGCTTTGGGAAAAGTTCGCCGGCAACGAGCGGCTCACGAGCGAGCAATACGAGAAATACCGCAATTACACTTGGGAGCGCGAAGCCCTCAACCGCGACGACGAAGACGAGATAAAGCGCCTCGGCGGGCTCTACACGGTGCGCGTGACGGTGCGCTGGGGCGACCGTCGCCGCGGCAACGGCGAAGAGGAAAGCTACGTCACCTTCTGGAGGAAGCCGGAGCAATGAGACGCGGCTTCACCATGGTGGAAATGCTCCTTGCGACCGTCCTCGTGGGCGTGCTCACCGCGCTCAGCGTGCTCACGTTCAATTCGGTTAGCAACGGCTGGCAGATTTCCGCCGACTACATGGACAAGATGCAGCGCACCGACTTTGCGCTCAACCAGCTCGTTTCCGGTTTGCGCAGCATGTATTATCCCCATGACGGCAGCCAAACCTACGATTACGGTTTCGTGCTCACCGACAACGGCAACGGCGAAAAGCCCCGCGACAGCGATATCATCGAGTGGTCCAAAACCGGCGCGGCGATAGTCGGCAACAAAAGCTCGGTCGCGGATACTGTCCACCGCGTGCAGGTGATGATTCTCGAGGAAGGCAACAGCGACTTCAAGGAACCTGTCGAAATAACCGGTCTTTACGCGCGCCAATGCCCGGATGTGAAGTTGCGCTCCGCCGAGCACGCCTCGAACCAGGATATCGATTATTCGTTCGCGAACGACGAGCTTTACCAACCCGTGTTGATCGCCGATGGCATTGTAGGGTTCGACTGCAAGGTGTTGAAGTCCAACGAGCAAGTGGAATCAGAAACCGACGACAGTAAGTTCGAAGATGTTTTCGAGGCGTCCAATTCCGTGCCTTACAAGGTGCAGCTCTCGTTCCGCATAGCAGATCCTGAAGGCCGCAGCTACCGCACGAATACCGCGCCGTTGATGCGTATAGTCACGATCCCGATCTACGAGCAGGCGCAAGACGGCGCGAAGACGCCCGGCGAAGAGGGCGACGCCGGCAATAGCGGCGGTCCGCGTCGCGATGGCGGAATGCCGCCGCCGGGAGGCTCGTCGCCGTCTGGAGGTCCGTCGCCCGGAGGTCCGCCGCCGGGAGGAGGAGCGCCATTATGATTTGCCGCCGCGGATCCGCTCTGTTGATGGCGCTGTGGATAATCGCCGTCCTTTCGATCATGGTGCTCTCGTTCGCGACCGAGGCCCATTTGCAATCCGGCATCAATGTCTATGTGCGCGAGCGCAACCGGACCATCCGGCTAGTCGAGGCCGGGCGCCATCTCGCGGAGGTCGTGCTGTGCGGCTATTCCGAGGCCCCCGACTGGTCGGAAGACGAAGATATCGAAAAACTCCTCGAGGACGATCGCTGGGTATTGGAAAAGCGCGAGCTCAAGAATTCTTCCAAATGCACCGTGGGCCCGATCCTGCCGGATGCCGGCAATCCCGAATCCGGCACCATCACCGTGGAGATCAAACTTGTCGATGCAGGCGAAGAAAACGCAATCAACATCAACGAGCTGTGCTCGGCGCGCGACCAGAATTACCGCGAGCGCTGGGAAATGATTTTCCAGTCGCACGGCATCCCCGAGGAGCTCGAGACCGAAAAAGACGGCACCATCAAGTTGTGGAGCCTTTTGATCGCAAGCTGGAACGATTGGCGGGACGAGGACGACAACTCCACCGTGATCGACGGCGAAGATCTGGGCGCGGAGAAAACGTGGTACAAGAACGAGTACGACGAAGACAAGGTGGAAGACGAAGACCGCCGCTTCCCGCGCAACGGCGCCATCCCTGACATCCAGGAACTTGGCTATGTGCGCGGATTCAAGGATTATCCCGCGGTCTTGACCGGCGGAATTATCAACCCGTGGGCCAGCAAGGGCGATCAGATAAACGTCAGGGGCATAGCGAAGCTTTTCGGCGTCACGGGATCGGCCAAGGTCAACGCCAACAACTGCACGATCGACCAACTCCTTTCGGTGCCGGGGGTCTATGACGAAGAAGACGACGAACGGCTGGTCAACAGCCGCGAGGCGGCGCAGGCGATAATCGCCGGGCTGGGCAAAATGCCGGAGAGGGCGAATGTCGACGAATCACGAACCTCGTGGCCGTACACCGATTGGGCAGATCTCACAAGCCGGATCGAAGACGTCCAGCTAGGGGGCGAGGCGGCGAACTATCTCACGTACAAACCGGCGAGCGAGAGTATTTTCAAGATACGGATAATCGGCGAATCGATGGGCATGAAGTATGTTGCGTCGGCCGAATGCTATGTGAAGAACAAGAAGGTGCGCTACATAAAGTGGAGGGAGGACTGATGGCGGCGAAGATTATCGACGGAAAGGCGCTGGCGGCGGATTTGCGTGCCGAAATCGCCGCAGGAGTGGCGAAACTCGAGCGCAAACCGGGTCTTGCGGTGATCTTGGTCGGGGAAAATCCGGCGAGCGTCAGCTATGTTACCGCCAAAGAAAAAGCGTGTGCAGAAGCCGGCATGGTTTCTCGCGAGATCCGGCTTCCCGCGGACACGACGGAAGCGGCGCTAGTGGCCATTATCCGCGAATTGAACGGCGACAAGGCCATTGACGGCATTCTCGTGCAACTTCCGCTTCCCGGGCATATCCGCGAACAGGCGGTGATCGACGCCATTGCGCCGGAAAAGGACGTGGACGGATTTACGCCCGTCAATCTAGGGCGGATGATGATAGGGGAGGAATGCTTCATTCCCTGCACCCCGCATGGAATCGTCAAGCTCATCGGGTTTTCCGGCATGGACATATCCGGCAAGCACGCGGTGGTCGTGGGGCGCAGCAATATAGTGGGCAAGCCCGTCGCGCAGCTTTTGGCGTCGAAGAACCTCAATGCCACGGTTACGGTTTGCCATTCCGGCACCAAGGATCTGGGCGCGTTCACGCGCATGGCGGATATTCTCGTCGTGGCCACTGGCAGGCCGGGCACGATCACGGCGGATATGGTCAAGCCGGGCGCGACGATCATCGATGTTGGGGTAAACCGCATTCCGGACCCGACGCGTCCCAAGGGTTTTCGCCTGGTGGGCGACGTGGATTTCGCCGCCTGCAGCGAAGTCGCCGCCGCGATTACGCCCGTTCCCGGCGGCGTGGGCCCAATGACCATCACCATGCTCCTTTGGAACACCCTCGAATCCGCCCGCCGCACCGCCGAGAGATAGACTTTGGAGGCGGATTGCTGGGAGAAAGGCGATAAGGAAAACGCTCCTCGGTTTCTCGCCGCCATGATCTTTTATACCACACAGAGGCACAGAGACACAGAGACTTGCGCCTTGGGATTCTTAACGCAGAGTTTGCAGAGGACGCAGAGAACGCTGAGATGTTTTTTGGGACGCCTTCCACCTTCGCTGAAGCTACGGTGGACAGGTCGGCGTTGTTAAGCGGCGGAAAGCCGCGCAGGGAGTTTTGGTGAGGAAGGTATCGAGCGAGCGAAATACTGCAGGAGGGAGAGGACGAGCGCCGGTTCGCGTTTGCCGCCGCGAGATGGCGATGCGGGGCTAGAAGGCGGTATTCCGCCGACGCCGCTCCGCGCGGCAGATCGCGACGG
>JBGURT010000095.1:0-5978 GCA_045132115.1 Kiritimatiellia bacterium | reverse complement strand
CGAGACCGGGCTTGGGAGGAAGTTTGAGCCCTGCGCCAAGACCGGGCTTAGGCGGAAGTTTGACGCCAGCGGCAAGACCGGGCTTGGGCGGAAGCTTGAGTCCCGCGGCGAGGCCGGGCTTGGGCGGTAGCTTGAGCCCCGCGCCGAGACCGGGCTTCGGCGGCAGTTTGAGCCCCGGCTTGAGCATCGGGTTCGTTTTCGGCGGTACTGCGCCGGCGACTGGCGTTTCTTCTGCCATATCAGACCTCCATGACTTCCTTTTCCTTGGCCTTGAGTTCCGCATCGATCTTGGCGATTCCGTCGTCTGTCGCCTTTTGGATGCGGTCCAGACCCTGCTTCATGTCGTCTTCCGAAATCTTCTTGTCCTTCTCGAGCTTCTTCACCGCGTCGTTCGCATCGCGGCGCACATTGCGCATCGCGACCTTCTGCGCCTCGGCCTGGGTCTTGGCCATCTTCACGATTTCCTTGCGGCGCTGCTCGTTCAATTCCGGCACCGTGATGCGCAGCACCTTGCCGTCAGACTGCGGCGTCACGCCGATGTTCGCCGCCATGATCGCCTTGTTCACCGCGTCGAGCACCGTGGGGTCGAACGGCGTGATCTTGATCTGGCGCGGCTCCGGAGTGGAGATGGTGCCGAGGTTCTTGATCGGCGTAGGCATGCCGTAGTAGTCCACCTTGATCGAATCGACCATCGCAGGCGAAGCCTTGCCGGTCCTTAGCCCGCCGAACTGCGATTTGAGCGCCTCGAAGCTCTTCTGGATCTTCGCGTTGGTGTCGTTCAATACTTCCTGAACCGTTTCCATCTTCTCTTATTCTCCTGTTACCAATGTGCCGACGGTCGCGCCTTTCACCACGCGTTCAAGCGCGTCGCCGTCGAAGAAATCGAATACCACGATCGGGATGTCGTTGTCCATGCACAGCGCGAAGGCCGCGCTGTCCATGACCTTGAGGCGCTTCTCTAGCGCCGTCTCGTATTTGAGCGTCGAGTACTTCTTGGCTTTGGGATCCTTCTTGGGATCGGCCGTGTAGACGCCGTCCACCTTCGTCGCCTTCAAAAGCGCGTCCGCCCCGATCTCGCTCGCCCTGAGCGCCGCCGCGGAGTCGGTCGAAAAATACGGATTGCCCGTGCCGCCCGCGAAGATGCACACAATCCCCTTCTCGAGGTGCGAGATCGCCTTGCGATGGATGAAAGGCTCGGCAAGCTTGTCGATCGAAATCGAAGTCATCACGCGCGTCGGCACGCCGATCGACTCCAGCGCGTTCATCATCGCGAGCCCGTTGATTATCGTTGCGAGCATACCCATCGAATCGCCGGTCACGCGATTGACGCCCTTGCCCGCGCCGGTAAGGCCGCGGAAGATGTTGCCGCCGCCCAGAACAATCCCTACCTGCACGCCTAGCTTGTGGATTTTCTTCACCCGCTCGGCCATGAACGCGAGATTTTTCGGGTCGATGCACTCGCCCGTTTCTTTGTTGCCCAGCACCTCTCCCGAAAGTTTCAGGAGGATGCGCTTGTATTTCAAACGCGAAGTTTTGGTTTTCACGCTATATATTATACTAAATTTTCGAAATTTTGGCAAGTATGAAATTCTCGCGCAGCGCCGTGAGAATCTCGTCCAGATCGCCGTCGATAAAGCGGTCCAGCGAATAGAGCGTGAGATTGATGCGGTGGTCGGTCACTCGGTTCTGCGGGAAATTGTAGGTTCTTATTTTCTCGCTGCGGTCGCCGGAGCCGACCATCGAATGGCGGTCCGCGCCGATTTTCGCCTCTTCCTCGCGGCGCTTCAAATCGAGAATTCGCGCCTTTAGCGTGGCAAAGCATTTTTCGCGGTTGCGCTGCTGCGAGCGTTCGTCCTGACACACGGCGACAAGCCCCGTGGGCAGATGCGTCATTCTCACCGCGCTCTCGGTTTTGTTCACGTGTTGTCCGCCCGCGCCGCCCGCGCAGAAAAGATCAATGCGCAAATCCTTCTCGGGGATGTCGAGTTCATCATCCTCGTCGGCTTCGGGAAAGACGACGACCGTCGCCGCGCTCGTGTGGATGCGGCCTTGCGCCTCGGTCTCGGGGACGCGCTGCACGCGGTGCGCGCCGCTTTCGAACCGCAGCGCGCCATACGCGCCTTCGCCCTGGACCGTGAAAAAGCCGTCGCTCATTTTGCTCACGCGCCAGCCTTTCGATTCCGCATACCTCAGGTACATGCGCTCAAGGTCTGCGGCGAAAAGCCCCGCCTCCTCGCCGCCGGTGCCGGCGCGGATCTCCATCACCGCGTTGCGCGCGTCCAATGGATCCGGCGGCAGAATCGCCGCCATGAGTTCGCGCTCGCTCTGCGCCGTGAGTTCCGGATCGCTCCCGTCTTCGCGCGCAAGCTCGTACATCACCCATGCCGATTCGAGCTTTTTCAAAAACGCATAATCGCGCGTCAACTCACGGTAGCGCTTGCGGTCCGACAAAACAGCCGGGTCGCCCAAGGCGGCTTCCACCGCGCCCAGACGACCCAGGATCTGTTGTATTTGTTGCCCGTCTACCAAGGCTTACTTCGCGAACTTCGCGTAGCGCTTCTTGAACGAGTCGACGCGACCTTCCGTGTCGACCATCGTCTTCTGCCCCGTGAAGTACGGATGGCAGGCGCTGCAAGTGTTGACCGTCATTTCCTTTTTGGTGGAACGGGTCTTGATCACATTGCCGCAAGCGCAGGTGATGGTCGCCTCGTCGTAGGCCGGATGGATGTTCTGCTTCATTGCTTTTTGCCTTTCTTCAAAATGTCATATAATTATACCATATTTCGCCAACGTAAATCAAGATGCAAAATGCAAATTCTCCTTTCTGCCAGCCCGTTTCTCCGCCTTCAATCCTGCCGGCGAAAACGAGTGCCGAGTGGCATGGAGGACTGAGGGCTGAAGGAGAGTTTCAATACAGAGTTTCCAGGTGTGCCTTCGGCGTTGCCAAATACGCAGGGATCCTGATTATTCTGCGGGCTCGAGGCCCATGGCCGAGAGAATGGCGTTTGCCTCGTCACGGCTCACAAGACCTGCGCGAAGGCGGCGAATCACACCATCGCGATAGTTCGCCTCCATTGTCTGGCGCTCTTCAAGGCGCAAGACATAGGCCGCGACATTGCCAAAGTCGCTGGCGAGATATGAACGCATATCGTCCTTCATGCCGGCGACAATACGCTTCAAGTCGACAATCTCCTCGCTGTCCTCCGGCTCAATGAGAATCGTGTGCTTAAAGCAGTCTTCAAGTCCTTCCGGCGCCATCGGAACCTCAAAGCACACCCCCGGCAACGCGTAATAAGCCAGAAACCGCTCGCCCAAATCTGAGAACACCGCCCCAAAATCGAAGCCTCCGTCAATTGCAACGAAATGGCGTGGGGCAGGCGTGGCGGCGCGAGGATCCGGGCGCGGCGGCGGAGGATTGCGCACACGCGCGACCATCAGCCCGGTAGCTATAGCCGCAAGAACGCCAATGGCAAGCCAGCGCTTGCCCTTCCCGAACAACGCATTGAAGAAGCCTGGAGCTTCCGTCACCGAACCTGGGCGGATTCCGCGGGCTTTCAACGCGGCATAAGCGGCTTCGCGAGTCGGGGCCTTTATCGTCCCCTCGTGCCGAATATTGTCGCTCGTGCGGTATTCGTAGACAAAGATCATTTAGGAGGAACGGGGGACGGGGAACAGGGAACGGAGAAGAGAAAACGGGGATAACTTCATGCTTAGTCCCTCGGTTTTTGAATCATGGTAAACAGCATTTTGCTAACGCTTTCAATTTCATCAACGGGCATATCCTTTTTGGTTGTGTAGCCCAATCTTGCCGCAAGTTCCAATTGGGTCCTCACTTCAAAAATGGAATCTCCGGCTATATTTGACGGGATCGAAACGACGGCACGTCTTAACTGATCGCTAAGCGCATAACGCTCAGCAGCAGGGAACTTATGCACGAGCGAATAGACCGTTTGGCATATATCCATCGCCATTTGCCAGACTTGTAGATTTCTGCAATCATAGCCAGGCATCGCAAATCTCCTCTCTGTTCCCCGTTCCCTGTTCCCCGTTCCCTGCTATAGCCGCTTGAACTCGGCGGCGATAGCTTTCTGCTCTTCGGTTTTAGGCTCGGGGTTGTAGCCGCTCTCGCAGGCTTCGCGGAAAGTCATCATCTCGAATTGCTTGAAGCCATACTTCTGGAGATTGGGGAAGATGGCCATGAGCGAATCGATTGTTGCTAGCTCGCCAAGTTTCTCGATATCGTCAATCGAAAACGCAGGTCGCATCACCGAAGCCTCGTACTTGGAGGACGCGCCGCCAAGGAGAAGCGTCGAAATGCGCATTATCTCTTTGCCGAGAACTGCGTCGTTCATGCCCTCGGCGTTCACGATGCCCCAACGGGATTCGAGCGCGACGAGCGAGATCGGGATAGACGCGTCCTTCACGACAAACACGGCGGCGTTGGCCTTCGTGGCGTCGAACGCCGCCTGCGCTTCGGCAAGCGACCATGAACCGGTCTGCTCCTCGGCGACAATCATGAAAACATTGCCGATTTTCTTGATGCTGTTGGCAATAACATCGCCTTGATAGCCGCAAGCGTTTACGATGGCGAGTTTGCCTTCGGCGTTCACGAGCACCATGCCGCCATCCGGGGGCTCTGGCTCAACCGGTGCGGCGGGCTTGGCAACAGGCTTGCGCGGCGCGGCGATTGCGGCAAGTGCGAGAGCGACCATGGCGATGGCCGCGAATACGGGCTTTTTCATTCTTCTGTTCCTTCCTCGTTTTCGTCTGCTTCGGTGAAAATGTGTTTTATGCCTTTTTCGTCGAACGACTCGTTGACCTTCTTGGCGAATTCTTCGGCGAGCTCAGGATCGTCCTCGAGCATATCGTAATACTGTTGCTGGGCTTCGTTGCGGAATTCGAAGGCGTGGCGAAGCTGCGCAAAGTAGTATTGCAGGAAATCGTCGGGGTCGCCGCCTTGCTTGATGAACTCCGCCATCTCGGTTTTTGCGTAATCGACCTGCTCCTTCGCGAACGCCGCCATTTCGGAGTCGTCATCCTTTATTTCGTTTTTGGAAACGAGAATCACGGCGAGTTGCTCGCGGTCGTCATCGCCGATTGGCGGGATTGGCATAGGCATATCTCCCACCTCAACAGTGAAGACCCAGCTCATGAGTTGTTCCACGCCTGTCTTGAAGGTGCGGTTCGTATAGCCGGGCGGAATTTTCACTTTCGGCGGTTGCTTGATGGTAAGCGCCTCTTCGGCAGCGGCGACTTCAGCGAGCGCATCGGCAAGTTTGTCGCCGGTCTTGGCGGGAGCGAAGTATTCGACCTTGGACGCAAGCCGTTTGGATTTTTCAGGATCGACGGCGGCGATTTTGCCGCCCTTCCTGTCGGACCGGATCGCCTTGCCACCGGCTGCCGTATCAAGGAAGAAGATGGCTGCAACTCCAGCCGCGACGACTATCGCACCGGCGACAAGACCCTTCACGATCCCCGAGCCCCGGGCCCCGAGCCTCGAACCCCGATTCACTTTGCGAAGTTTCCCCTTGGCCTCTTCCACCTTTATGGCGGAGATGCCGCGATTGGCTAGCTCTGCGAACAATGCTTTGCGGTCGGTCGCTTCTATCTGGACAACCTCTTGGCGGCCGTCCTTGCTTCTGTATGTGACATTCCAGTTCATATCAATAGAGGTATTTTACCATATTTGCGGCTCAATTGCAAGAAGAATATGCAATTTGAATTTGAAGCGCTTGCGTAGAATCGCAATTACTCCGTCGCGCCAGACGAAGAGGAAAACCTCGCGATGAATCCGCCGCCTTTGGCCATGGCGCAGGGAATTTTCGCGCCGGCTTTGACAAGACGCGTTTCATGAACGTAAGCCACAGGGACATCATCGGAGTTGGCGGCATCGCGGAATAGCTCGGCTTCCCACTCGCCATCTCCGAGAAACGAGGTGTCTATTTCATAATCGCGCGCGTCGGCGTTCGTGATGCATG
>JBGURT010000094.1:0-4286 GCA_045132115.1 Kiritimatiellia bacterium | reverse complement strand
CAATCTTCACGCCGGTCTTGGGATGGCGGCGATCGAAATAGCCAACCGTCGCGCCATCTATTCTGACTACGCCCAAGTCGCGCACATCCGCAGTCATTTCGCCGCCCCAGCCGGCCGGAATTTTCGTGCGGTAAAGCGCATAGCCGTAGCCAAAATCCATCTGCTCGAACGTCTTGGGGGACTTGGAAGCAACCTCGCGCAAATTCGCGGCGGCGAAAGCGACGCGTTGCGGAACGGCCTTCACCGTCTTTTCCTGCACCGGATTTTTCGGCGGCGCCGGCGGAATCGTTTCGCCATCGTTCAGATGTTTTGCGAACAAATCGCGCATCGCGAAGAACTTCTCCGTCGTCCACCCGGCCTCCGATACCGGGGCTTCGTAGTCGTAGCTCGAGGTTTGCGGACGGAACGGCGCGTTGCATCCGGCCCACCAGCCGAACGACGTGCCGCCGTGAGCCATATATACCGAAAACGAATAACGCCTTTCAAGCATCCAAGTGAGCGTGTTTAGGCATTCGGCAAGCGACTTCACATTATGCTTCTCGCCCCAGCTGTCGAACCATGCAGGATAGAACTCGCCGCACATCATCGGGCCCTTGGGCAAAACTTCGCGAAGTTTCTCGAATGCATTCGCCGGATTCGCCCCGAAGTTTACGACCGGGTAGAGTTCCGGAATGCGACCTTTCTTCAGGTTGTACGCCGGGTTGCAAGAGAAAAGCGGCACATCGAACCCGGCTTCGCGCAAAGCATCGTGTATCGCGCGCATGTATTCGCCGTCGTCGCCCCAGAACCCGTATTCGTTCTCGCCCTGGACCATGAGGATGTTGCCGCCATGCGTGATCTGGTTCGCCTTGAGGTGTTTGCCGACCTCTTTAAGGTAATTGCGCACCGGCGTCAGGAACCGCGGATCGCGCGTACGCAACTTGACGCCTTTGTTTTTCAGCAGCCACCACGGCAACCCCCCGAATTCCCATTCGGCGCAGGAATAAGGCCCGGGGCGCAAAATGACCCACATCCCTTCTTCTTGCGCGATGCGGCAGAACTCCGCGACATCGCGATCGCCGTCGAACCTGAATTGCCCTTCGCGCGGCTCGTGGAAGTTCCAGAACATATAGGCGCAAATCACATTGAATCCGCCCGCTTTCACCATCTGGATTCGATGGCGCCAATACGGTTTGGGGACGCGCGCAAAATGCATTTCCGCGCAGCGGATCACAAACGGTTTGCCGTCAAGGAGAAAATCGTTCTCCCCGATCTCAAAGGTCGAAGCCGACGCTTTGTGGCAATTTGCCGACCCGAAAACGAGCATCGACAATGCCGCCGCAAAAACAAATTTCCTGGATTTTTTGTTCATGCCCTAATTATACCAAAAATCGCCCCGAAAGGCAAGCGGGAAAGCACCATTTGACAAGGTGAAAAGCACGATTCGACCAGGTGAAAAGCGCCATTTGACCAGGTGGAAAGCACGATCCGACCAGGCGGAAAGCGCCATCTGACCAGGTGGAAAACGCAAAATCCGCCATCGCGACTAACGACTAGCGAATAACGACTAAATTTGGAGTCTTGGAGTCTTGGAGATCAAGGGCGGCTAGCCTGTATTTGGCGGCGAACCAGAAGAGAGTAAATCCCGCCGCCGGAGCCGAAACGGAGTGTCACTTTTGATTTGCCTAGTGTGGCTTTCAGAGGAAGCGCTATGGAGAGGTCAAAGAACTCGCGTTCTTCAATGCGCTCGCCGTCGTAAATCTTGACGCCATCCACAAAAATCGGGCACGTATCCTGGAGCACGACAATGACGAGTTCCATCGGCCTTTCGCCATCGACCTCGACCGTGTACTCGAACCAGCCGCGCTTTCCTCCGGAACGAAACTTGCGGTTACGGAACTCGCCCGTGTCGTCTTCCTCGCCTCGATAGTCGTGGTTCACCTCGGACTGCTGGAAACCCGGCTCGACCTGATCGATGATTCGCGCCTTCTCTACAGCGGCATCCGCCGCCTCGCGCTCAAGATCCTTGTGCCTCGCCTCCCATTCTGCGCGCGGCATCACTGGAAAGTACATGGTGTAGTGTTCCTCGTACACCTTGTGAAGCGGCATGAATCGGATTCCAAATGCCATTGGATATTGGTTGTTGGATAATGCATATTTCCACATTTCCGCATTGTCAAGATCTTCCTTGACGAGAATCTTCGCCGGCTCGTCCGTGCCGGCGGGTGCCGCCAGATGGTCGTCCCAGCGGCGTTTCGCCGGATCGTTCTTTGCATCCTTAACATCGTTTATGCCGACCATGAGTTTGGGCCCTGCCATGAATGCCGCGAATCTTTCGCCAGAACCGGGGAGATACTCGATTCGCGGCGCTGCAAGCAACTCCACATTGATGCTGTCGCCATTCTTCCATTCACGGTCCGCGACCACATAGCCCGTCTCGTCCGCTACTGCGACCTCGCCATCTACCAACATCGTGTCGCACCAAGCCGGCTTGCGCAAACGCAACGCGAATCTCACCGGTCTTTCCGTGCTTACGACGATTTTCGCCCGGCTCTCGTCGGGATAGTCCGTGACCTGTTCTATCTTGACGCCTTTCTCTTTCCAGCACAAGGCAGAAGCCATGTACAAATTCACCCAAACCCCCTCATCATCATGGAAATACACCTGTTCGCCGTAGCGCATCGGGTTCTCCATTCCCGTTCCTACGCAGCACCACCATGCGCCCTCCGGCGTCGAAAACACCTTCGTCGCGACAGGCATCGTCGAAAGGAAGTATCCGAATTCGCCCGGCTTCTCGCCATGCTGCGCGACGAGCTGATTTATGAGCGATCGCTCCACGAAGTCCGCAATTCCGGAATCGGGACGCCAGCAGAAAACGCGCGAGGAGAGTTTGTGCATATTGTTGATGTTACACGTCTCGAAAGTCTGGGGGCCAAGATGTTTGGCGTGGTCTTTCACATTGTAGAAGTGTTCATGGTCGCTATGGCCTCCGTTTGCGAGAGTGCGGCGGTTCACGACCGAATCCCAGAACGTCATCACCGCCTTCTTGTCGGCTTCGTCGTGCGTGATGTCGTATATTGACGCGAGGCCAACCACCTTGGGCATCTGCGTGTTGGCGTGATTGCGGTCCATCATATCCTTTCCCTCGCGGAGCGGACCGAAGAAGCCATCGTTGAACTTCTCCTTGGCAATCTTGAGAAACTTTTCGTCTCCAGTGTCACGGTAGAGGTCGGCAAAAGTTTCGTTGAGTCCGCCCCACTCCGAGCGCATGAGACGGCCCATCTGATCCCGAGAAAGGTTCTCAATCATCTTCGCGTACCAGTCGCCCAGCTTGCGCTCGACTTCCAGAGCCTTAGCATTGCCGGTCCAGCGATATGCGTCGCGAAGCCCGGCGAAAACCTTGTGGATAGTGTAATTCGGCACCCACCAGCCGCAAATGTCGAAGCTTCTCGCCGTGAAGGTGCCATTGCGCACTCTGTCCCACACCTTGTCCTGCGGAATCGTCATCACGTAGCCGTCGCCGTTGGCCGTCTGGCAGGCGGCAAGTTCCTCGACGATATAATCGGCGCGCTCCTTCGCGCGTTCGTCGCCCGTTGCCGCATAGCATGCGGAAAGTGCGGTAAGATAGTGCCCGAGTATATGTCCGTTGATGCCGCCGCCCTCCCAGCGCCCGGGATAGCGCACCGCCTTCGCCGGGAGTCCTGCAACTCTCCGAAACTCCGCAAGCAATCTGTCCGTGCGCTCCATGGTCATGAACTCGAGCAGATATTCCTTGTCGATGTCCTGCTTTTCCTTGAACACCCCGCCCGTCACACGGACGCGGTCAAGCGCAAATGGCAAAGGACTCGTCCCGGCGTTGGCTGAGGTGCAAAACACCAGAACAGATGCGACAATGATTATTCTCTCAAACATTCTCTTATTCGCGCTCACAAGGGTATTATACCCAAAATTGCCGGCTTAGATTTCTTGTCTCGCTTGTGGTTTATTGTATTATACCAAAAATCGGCTTAAATCACAAGAGTCAGCGCGCAGCTTTGGGCCCTTTTGCGCAATCGGATTTATGGTATTATACACACTGCCGCGGGAGGATCTGCGGATTCGGAAAACCGCACAAACCAATACCCAACCTGATGAAAAAAGATTTCTTTAAATCACCCGATTTATACCCGATTTACCCCCGGCGGCAAAATCCCCCCGTTCGCGGGGGGACTACAGGGGGGATTGTAAATCAGGTATAAATCAGGCAATATTTTCTTTATTCTTTTAAAGGGGTTTGGGGGAAACTTTCTTTTTCTTGCGACCCCTGG
>JBGURT010000093.1:0-3716 GCA_045132115.1 Kiritimatiellia bacterium | reverse complement strand
CGAGATTGTCGTCGCCGACCTCCCAGAGTACGATATTCTCAAAGACGATGAATTCGCCGACCAGGTTGCCGCTGTCGCGCCCGATGTCATCATCCATTGCGCGGCGATGACTAAGGTGGACGACTGCGAGACGAATCGCGAGCTCGCATTTCGCCTGAACGAAGAGGGCTCGCGCAATGTCGCGATGGCGGCGAAAATGTGCGGTGCGCGGCTCATTGCGATCTCCACCGACTATGTTTTCTCCGGCGATCCGCCCCGCACGCCTTGGGCGTGGTCGGAAACGGATATTCCGCGTCCGCAGACCGTTTACGGCATGTCGAAGTTCGCTGGCGAACAGATGGTCCAGATGATTCTGCCCGACTCTGTGATCGTGCGCATCGCCTGGCTCTATGGCGCCGGCGGCCCCAGCTTCGTCCATACGATGGCGCGGCTTGGCGCCGACTCTTCCGCCGCTCCGCTCAAGGTCGTGGACGACCAGCGCGGCAATCCTACTTCCACCAAGGAAGTCGCCCGCGCAATCCGCTTCCTGCTCTCCAAGCCAGATGTTTCCGGCATCGTCCATGCGACTTGCGAAGACCAGTGCTCGTGGTTCGAGCTCACGAAGGAACTCTTCCGGCTTCTTGGCCTCAAGCGTCCGCTCGTCCCCTGCACGACCGAAGAATTTCCCCGTCCCGCGCCGCGCCCGAAATGCTCGGCGCTCAAGAAAAGCGTGCTGAACGTCCTCGGGTACCGCACCGCCAAATGGCAGGATGCGCTCGCGGAGTTCGCAAAAGAGGAATTCAACTGATGCTTCTGGATATTCAGGATCTCGATGTTTCGTTCCGCAACGACGAGGGTGAGGTAACCCGCGCGGCGATCGACGTGAATCTCACGCTCGACCGCGGCGAAGTTTTGGGAATTGTCGGCGAATCCGGCAGCGGCAAGTCGTCCGTTTCGATGTCGATCGCGCGCCTTTTGCCTTCGCCGCCCGCATTCTACCCCAAGGGCCGCATTCTCCTCGACGGACGCGATACGCTCACCATGCCGCTCCCGGAACTTCGCGCTTTGCGCGGCAAGAAAATCGGCGTCGTGTTCCAGGATCCCATGGGCTCGCTCTCGCCGCTGCACCGCATTGGCGACCAACTCGTGGAAACGATTCTTCTTCACGAGAAGATGGCCAAGTCCGCCGCGCGCGACATGGCGCTCGAATGGCTCGGCAAGGTTGGCATTCCCGATCCGGCCGTCCGCGCCAGGGCGTATCCGCATGAACTTTCGGGCGGCATGCAGCAACGGGTAATGATCGCCATGGGACTCATGCTTGGTCCGGATCTCGTGATCGCGGACGAACCCACGACGGCCCTAGACGTCACGATCCAGGCTCAGGTCCTGAAGCTCATGAAACGCCTGCACCAGGCGAACAGCGCGGTATTGCTCATCACGCACGATCTTGGCGTCGTTTCGCAGATGGCCACGAAGCTCGCGGTAATGAAGGACGGGAGAGTCGTGGAGACCACGGACGATCCGGCGGCGTTTTTCGCCAATCCCAAGCATCCCTATTCCCAGGGACTTATCCGCGCCGCGCGCAGAATGGAATTGGAGGACTGATGAAGAGAATCGGAATTATCGGCGCGGGGCGCTTCGGGATGTCGCTTGCCGAATCGCTCGCGAATGCGGGCGTGGACGTGCTTTTGATCGACCGCAACCGACCGGCGATGCAGAACGCGAGCGAGTTCGCTACGGCCCTCCAGGGCGACGCGACGCAGCCGCATGTCCTCGAAGAGGCTGGCTTCAGCGAGTGCGATGTCGTCGTGGTGGCGATCGGATCCAATATCGAAGCCTCGATCATGGCGACCACGAACTGCAAGGAGCTGGGCATTCCGCGTGTCGTCGCCAAGGCGGCGAGCGAACTTCACGGCAAGATCCTGCGCCGTATCGGCGCCGATACAGTAATCTACCCTGACCGTGACAGCGCCCATCGTCTCGCGCGCACCATCGCGAATCACGACGCCATCGATTTTCTCGAAGTCTCCGAGGGCTACTCGATCGCCGAGGTCGATGTTCCCGCCGATCTTGCTGACATGACGCTCGCCGAGGCCGATTTCCGCAACAAGACCGGGCTTACCGTCCTTTGCATCCGGCGGCAGAATCCCGAAAAGCCGGAGGGCGAACGCCAGATTGTCATTCCTTCCGCCTCGGAGGTGATGAAGAGCGGCGACAGGCTTATAGTCTTTGGCGAGACGAAGAAGATCGACACGCTTTCATGAGCACTTTGGTAATCGAAGGCGGGCGGCGGATTTCCGGGACGCATCGAGTCTCCGGAAACAAGAATGCCGTCTTGCCGATGATTGCCGCCGCGCTTTTGACCGATGAAAAGGTGACGCTCGAGAATGTTCCGGAGATTGCCGACGTAGACACCATGCTTAAGGTCGCGCGCACCTTGGGCGCGAAGGTGAAGCAAGAGAAAGATCGCGTGTCGATGGTGACGCCGGTTTTGAAGCCGGCGTCGATAAATCGCGAACTTGCCGCGAAGATGCGGACGAGCATTCTTTTCGCGGGCCCTCTGCTCGCGCGGCGCGGAAGGGCGTTTCTGCCGCCGCCGGGCGGCGACCAGATCGGCCACCGCCGGCTCGACACCCACTTTGCCGCCTTCAAGGCGTTGGGCGCAAGATCGCGCGTTGGCAAGCGCACGATGATGGTGGAAGGAGAATTGAAGGGCGCTTACATCCTGCTGGACGAAGCTTCGGTGACGGCTACCGAAAACGCGCTCATGGCCGCCGTCCTCGCCAAGGGCCGCACCGTGATCTACAACGCCGCGTGCGAGCCGCACATCGCCGACCTCGCCAAAATGCTCAATTTGATGGGCGCCAAAGTATCGGGCGCCGGCACCAACCGGCTGGAGATCGATGGCGTGGAAAAGCTCCACGGCTGCACGGCAAGGGTTGGCTGCGACTATATCGAAGCCGGCAGCTACATCGCCGCCGCCGCCGTGACCGGCGGCACCCTCACCCTCGAGAATATCGAGCCCGAACCCTTCGAGGTTCTGCGCCACGCCTTCGGGCGCTTTGGCGTCACTTGGTCGATCGACCCCAAGGCCGGGACGCTTTCCTACGTTCCCAAGAAAAAGCTCAAGATGAAGTACGATCTGGGCGACGCGATTCCGTCGATCGCCGATGGTCCCTGGCCTGCGTTTCCTTCAGATTTGATGTCTATCTTGATCGTTCTGGCGTCCCAGACGCGCGGAACTTGCCTCTTTTTCGAGAAGATGTTCGAAAGCCGCCTTTACTTCGTGGACCACTTGCGCGGACTCGGCGCCAAGATCGTGCAGTGCGATCCCCACCGGGTCGTCGTCACCGGTCCGGGCGCGCTTTATGGCGGCGATGTCACGAGCCCCGATATCCGCGCCGGCATCGCGCTGGTCATCGCCGCGCTCGCCGCGCGGGGAAAATCCACGATCCATAACGCCGACACCATCGACCGCGGCTATGTGGCCGTGGAGAAGGCGCTCGCCGCACTTGGCGCGGAGATAAAACGCGAATGATCGCGATCGAAGGCCATCTCCCCAAGGCGCTCGGCATTTCCCGCAAGGGACTCAAGGCCGCCGCGGAGTATTTCGCCATGCGGTCCTCGCGCCGCATCAAGATTCCTTTTCGCGACATAACCGTCGTCCTCCATGGCGACGGAGATTCCGCCGCCGTGCATGCGGCGATCATGAACGATCCTTCGCCGACCGACGTAAT
>JBGURT010000092.1:0-4272 GCA_045132115.1 Kiritimatiellia bacterium | reverse complement strand
TTGGCGAGCTCGCCCGCCGCAAGGCCGCGCCACAAGGCCGCTTCCGCCGCGCCCGTGGCGAGCGCCATGAGCGCCGCGCGCCACGCCGCGAGTTTGAATACGGTCAGCGCCACGATCAAAACCGCAACCGGAACGAACGAGAGTATAGCCGCGCAAATATCCATGATTCAGGACCGGTTATATGCCTTCGCGTTCGCGCTGGCGGCGGCGGAATCCCTGCGAGGCCCAGAATTTGGAGCGACGGATTTTCTCCGCACGCACATCCTCGAGCGTGACGCCATCGATCGGGAGCCGCTTGTCGCCGCGGAGATTGACGAGCTTCGCACCCTCTGCGAGGTTGAGTTCAATATTCGAGCGCAAATGCACCGGGCCGCGCAAAAGATGCTCTCCCGGCTCGACGCAAACGACACCACCGCCCGCAGCGGCGGTAGCGTCGATGCGTTCCTGCAATGTTTCACAACGGCCGAAAGTGCACGCAAAAACGAGCATGAACGCAATCATATCCCCTTTTCCAATCATTTTTTACAATATTATATCATATATCCCATCTGGGGTGAAGACTTTTTTTCGCTTTTTCACCCAGACGAGATTCGCCGCAAGAGGCATTTCATGCCTATTTTGCCTTCACGGCTTTGTCGTGGGAATGCACGACAATACGGCCTTCAAGACCCAAATATTTGGCCGCGCGGACAAAATGCCCGATAAACCTGTCGGCCCGCTGAGACCCTGTACCGCCTGTATAAGAAATCCTGAGACGTCCTTCGTTGACTGCACTCTCGCGCGGCCCGTCGAATACTATCCACGCCGCATCCATTGGATTGTCGGCAAGAAACCTCCGCCAATTTTCAACAAGCTCCTCACGCGAATGCGCTTCTTTCTGCGCACCGAGAATGAGATTCCAGCCGTCTACCAGATGGAGCCTGCCGCCCTCTGGAAGCGACTTAAGGTCCTCTAACGCCAAAAACGCAAAATCAAGATGCGCGGCGAGCGATTCGTTTTCTTCCCTGAGCGCATGGTTTTCGCCACGAAGCCGCTCAAGCTCGTCGCGAAGCCGTCGGCCCTCGCCGATTCTTGCGGCGATCTGGTAGTCGGATGTATTCACACCTTCAGCCAATTCTCAAGCAATTCAAGTCCGACGCGCCCGGATTTCTCCGGGTGGAACTGGCAAGCCCAAAGGCGGTCTTTTTTCACCATCGCAGTGAATCTAACCCCGGCATATTCCGTTTCGCCAACAGTCCACGGACAAATCTCCGCATAATAGCTATGCACGAAATAGTACTCATTGGGGGATCGTGGCTCGAGACCCGAGACTCTGGCAAGAGGGATTCGAGCATCTCCCCGCGGCCTGAAATCCACTTGATTCCAACCGATTTCTGGGACCTTGAAGCCTGGAAGATCGGGGAAACGGCGCACTTGCCCGGGGATAAGCCCCAGCGTATCCACTCCGCCGTCTTCTTCGGTGCGATCGAAAAGGATTTGCATCCCGAGGCAAATGCCGAGAAATGGTTTTTGGGCGGCACATTCGCGCACGGTCGCTTCCAACCCCAATTCCCGCAAATTGCGCATGGCCGATGCCGCAGCGCCTACACCAGGGAAGACGACGCGCTCTGCCGCCACAATCTCCGAGGGGTTGGAGGTGATACGCGATTCTGCGCCAAGAGCGTCGAAAGCGAGCTTCACAGAGGTGAGATTGCCGGCTTTGTAGTCGATAATCGCAATCATTTGAACATTTCCTTGAATATCATTCCATCGGCCGCGCAAGCGAATATGGCGTTGGGCAAATTGACCTTGGCGCGGAGGTCGGCAAGATACTTGCCGTAGTTTTCAATCGTTTCGTCCAGGAATGGACGCCTCAGACCAACAAGCACAACAGGACTTTGCGCCGAAACGATGGCAATGCGGCCGAGCGGATCAACCTTCGCTTCGGAGATGGCGACTTCTCCTTTGATGCGCTCGCCATCGAGAAATTCCTTCATTTCTGTTTCGGTTTGGGCCATATCTTCGCCCGGTTCCAAGATGTGGCAAAGCCTGAGCCGCGCCTTGGAGCCAGTCTGGGACCGCAGCACCAATTGCGCAATCGCGAGCATGAACGCGCCATTGCCATTCTTGCCGCGCCACCATACGTCGAGATAAAAATCGGTATCGGTAAACAATTCGCCACCTGTTTCGCCATTGAAGACGAGAACATTCTTTCCGCATCTGAGCGCATGGGCGATCGATTCCGCATGCGCGGGGTCGGAATCGCCGAAGACCACCGTGTTTGGCTTCAAGGGACCGTAGCCATAGTGTTCGATCATGCCTTTGGCGCGGGCACGATCGCCGGTACGCACAAATCCGCCAAACCCAGACACCGCGTTCACAAACGCCGAAAGCCGCGGACGCTTCTCGCTGCGCCCGGCGAAAACAAGCAGATTGGGTCGCCAGGCGTGCGCCGATTCCTCCATCTTCGAAAGTCGCGCAAGCACGGCGTGGGCGAGCCACATCAAAAGCCCGGTGCGCATGTCGCCCCAGGCCGAAACAAGGCGCCGGCGCGACTGGACATACCAGATCGCAAAGCAGCACACCACTGCCGTCAAGGTCGCCAAAGGCGAAATCATGAACATCATGCCCAAACAACCGGCGAAGCCAAGCGCCGAGAAAATCCAATGGACGCGGAATGACGGGCGCCAACTGGGGTTGCCCATCATTTCCTCGAACATCGAGGAAAGATTCAAAAGCGCATAGGCGGAAAGGTTGAAAATCGTGAGCACCGGCGCAATGGCATTGATATCGCCTAGCCAAATGCATACAGCGGCCAAGGCGATCGTGCAGGCGGCGGCAAAAAGCGGATCGTTCTGCCGCCCGAAGCCACGACCGACGAAGCGCGGCACCGCGCTATCCATTGCCAACGCCTGCAATGTGCGCGGAGCGGCCAGAAGCGAACCAAGAGCAGAAGAAAGCGTCGCCGCCCAAACGCCCGCGATAATCATCCAGCTCCAACGGGCGCACTTCGCCATCACCATCGAGTCTCCCAGCAGCAACGCACGGTTTTCGCCTACAAACATATATAGCGCGACCGGAACCGCCATGTAAACGACATACCCGGTCAATACCGAACCAATAGTGCCGAGCGGCAGGGACTTGGCAGGATTCTTCAGATCCCCAGACATCCCTACACCAGAAAGAATGCCGGTAACGGCAGGGAAGAAAATCGCGAGCACCGCCCAGAAACCAAGCGTAGGTTCGGCAACCTCTGCGACGGCTGCCTCCGCCACCGCCGGCGAAGAACCGAGGAAAAACGAAACGAGCGATGCGGCAATGAACGCCATGACCACGAACTGGGTCTTGAGCGCGAGCGAAGCCGACAGCGTCGCGATTGCAGAAAGCACCGCAAGAACCGCCAACCCCACGAACCGCGGATCCCAGTCGGCGGCGAAAGGAAACGCCAAAGTCAGCGCTTCGGTAAAACCTACGACATAAAACGCCACGGCGATTGCCTGGGACAAGAACAGCGGAATTCCGATTGCCGCCCCGATCTCCAATCCAAACGAACGCGCCACCATGAAATACGCGCCGCCGCCCTTCATCTGGATATTCGTCGCCAGCGCCGAAACCGAAAGCCCGGTGAAGAAAGTTATGAGGGAACAGAGCGTTACGATCGTCAGCGTCTTGGCGAGGCCCACGGTTCCCAAAACCCAGCCGAAACGCAAATACATGACGACACCGATAATCGTCAAAATCGACGGCGTAAACACGCCGGCGAAAGTCCCGAATTCATATCCCCGCCGCTTATCAGCCATAATTCAACTCCGCGCTCGCATAGCGGTCGTGCCCTGCGTAGTCCTTCTCGATTTTGATGTTCTCAAACCCGTAACTGCGCATAAGGGCAGCGACTTCTTCGCCTTGGCTTTCCCCAATCTCGAAGAACACTTTGCCGCCCGGCTTGAGAAGGTTTACCGCGTCTCCTAAGTAGCGCTCATAAAAATCAAGCCCGGATTCGCCGCCGTCAAGTGCGATGCGCGGCTCGAAGTCACGCACGTTGCGGTCGAGTCTCATGCAATCCGCCGTCTTTATATATGGGGGATTGGAAACAATGACATCCACAAATTGCGGCTCGTCGAAATCGTCAAGCCCGTCCATCGCGATGAATCTCACCTTGTCTTCAAGCCCGGCCAAGCGGGCGTTTTCCTTTGCCAGGGAAAGCGCGTCTTCGGAAACATCTGTTCCGATGAACAGTCCGCCGCCTTTCGCCTCCTTTGCGATCGAAAGGATTATTGCGCCAGTTCCGGTCCC
>JBGURT010000091.1:0-27213 GCA_045132115.1 Kiritimatiellia bacterium | reverse complement strand
GCGCCCGGGCCTGTCCGACGGATTGCCGCATACCGGGCACTCACGCGGAAAAAAGAGATCGAGGATACTCTCCAGCATCCACAAGCTTGGCGATTTCCGCCATCACGAACGGCTTGTCCTCGCGATAAGTGACGCCAAACCAGCTGGATTCGGTTGGCAGCACTTCGCAGTCGGCCTTGCCTTCCTTGATAAGTTCGTCGACGACGAACGGAATGTACCATTCGCTCTTCTCCTTCGTGCCGTTGACGGCGAGCCACTTGGGGAAGCGCTCCTCGAGCTCGGTGAAGAGACCAGGGGTGAAGCCCCAGAGGTTCATGGAAACGCGCGCATCGAGCGGCACCTTGACGGGGTTGGCCTCGTCTTCGCGGTTTTCGGCCGTCTCGCCGGCGCGCACGAGCTTCGTCATCTCGGTGACGCCAAGGAGCTTGCCGGAACCATCCACGGTGCAGATGCCGCGCGCAACCGATCCATTCTCGCTCAAGGTGAGCGAAAGGCGGTAGCCGACCATCGCAAAATGGAGTTTGCCGTCGGCGGCACGATCCTCGGAAAGGAACTTCGCCAGACGCTCGAAGGCGTCGCGGCCGTAGAAATCGTCGGCATTGATGACGGCGAAAGGCTCGGCGACTACAGTGCGGGCGGCGCGCGTCGCGTGACCCGTGCCCCACGGTTTGGTGCGGCCTTCCGGCACCTTGTAGGGCGCGGGCAG
The DNA here is from genome assembly GCA_045132115.1 of Kiritimatiellia bacterium. Taxonomy (GTDB): domain Bacteria; phylum Verrucomicrobiota; class Kiritimatiellia; order RFP12; family UBA1067; genus UBA1067. Next base: position 26,507 of record JBGURT010000091.1, on the reverse strand, counting down.
GTCGTTGATGTCCTGGTAGCAGTAGTCGACGGGCACGACGCCCTCGTACTTCCTGCCGACCTTCTCCTTGAACTCCGCCTCGAAATCGCGGCGGATGATGAAGACCACCTTGCCGAATCCGGCGCGCACGGCGTCGAACACGGAATAATCGAGAATGGCCTCGCCGGAAGGACCCACGGGATCCACCTGCTTGAGACCGCCATAGCGCGAGCCCATGCCCGCCGCGAGAACCACGAGTGTAGGTTTCATTTTACTTTGTCTCCTGGATGACTTTTGTGCAAGATTTGATGACGCCGGCGACATCGGCGAGATTCGAAGGAATGATCATCGAATTGTTGGTCTTGGCGAGATTGCCGAATTCCTTGATGTACTGCTGCGCGAGCTGCATGTTCACCGACTCCCTGCCGCCGGGGCCGTTGAGGGCTTCGGCGACCTTGGTGATGCCGGCGGCCTGGGCTTCGGCGACGAGCGTGATTTCGCGGGCCTTGCCTTCCGCAAGCGCAATCTGCGACTGGCGTTCGCCCTCCGCGCGGTTGATCTTGGACTGGCGTTCGCCCTCGGACTCCGCGATCATCGCACGCTTCTCGCGCTCGGCGCGCATCTGCTTTTCCATCGCGTCGCGGATCGTCTGCGGCGGCGTGATGTTCTTGATCTCGTAGCGCGTCACCTTGATGCCCCACGGATCCGACGCCTTGTCCACCGCCTCGACGATCGCCGCGTTGATCGCGGTGCGCTCCTCGAAGCTGCGGTCGAGATCGAGTTTGCCCATCTCCGAACGCATCGTGGTCTGCGCGAGCTGCGTAGACGCGAAGATGTAGTTGTTGATGCCGTAGGACGCCTTCGCCGCATCCATGACCTGCATATAGAGAATGCCGTCCACGTCTACGGCGATATTGTCCTTCGTGATGCACTGCTGCGGCGGCACGTCGATCGCCATTTCCTTGAGCGTATGGCGGTATGCGATACGGTCGAGGAACGGGATCAAGATATGGAATCCCGCGTCAAGCGTGCAGCGGTATCTGCCCAGGCGCTCGACGATATAGGCGCTCTTTTGCGGCACGATCACCGCGGTCTTCAAGATCGCGACAACCACGATTACGGCCACCAGGCCGAGAAACACCAGTCCTGCGTTCATTTTGTTTCCTCCACTTTCATTGTTAGGTTTTTGCGTGAAACTATCTTGACGGTTTTGCCTTCGGCCACGGGAGAATCCGCAACCGCGCTCCATTCGGCGTCGCCCACGAGGATGCGCCCTTCGAGGCCTTGCCCGATCGCCTTGACGACCGTCGCGTTGCGGCCTACATATTCGTCGCAGAAGTCAGTCCCCGAAACTTCGGTCTTGCCGGCGAAGATCTTCTTGAGATACTGGCGCACGACAACGAGATAGACGACCGTGAAAACCGAAAACGACGCGACTTGCCAAGAGGAGGTGAAGGCGTCGCCCACGAAAAGCCCGATCGCGCCAACGCTCGCCGCCGCGAGACCGAAGAAGAAAATGATGAAACCCGGAACCATGAGCTCCATGAGCATCAGGGCGCATCCGGTGTAGATCCAAAGCCACATGGGGTCGAACATTTCAAGACTCCTTTCTTATGTCCACCACGTCCGCCGTGCCGCCGAACGCGGCAAGCGTCGCGTTGAGCATCGGGTCGTCCATTATTTTCGCGTTGTCTAAAGGCTCTGTTTTTTTCGGGGTTCGAGGCTGCGGGCCGAGCGCTAATGATCTCTGTGCCTCTGTGCCTCTGTGTGGTTCATTTCCCCGAGGCTCTGTTCCCGCCTCCCCCATTTCCGAGCGGACCAGACGGAGCGCCTCGTCTATCGTCATGGTCCTCGCGATGCGCGAGCAGCGGATCAGCGTCATTTCGACGAGCGTGCGCACGCTAAGGACGTGACGTAGCTTGTCCTGCATGTCGGCAAGCTGATCGCAAATCCTGAACAGCCGGCCTGCGTCGATTTTTTCCGCCTGGGCCACGAGCGTCGGGATCTGGTCTTTGGGGACCTCGAGCGACTTGGCCTTGGGGCCGAGCGCCTTCACGACGACGAGATTGCGGAAATGCGTCATGAGTTCGGCCGCGACGCGGCTCATGCTCTTCCCCGCGCTCTCGAAAGTCTCGATCGCATCGAGGATTCCCGCCGTATTGCCGTCGAGAATCGAGAGCGCGAGAGTCTCAAGCGCCGAGCGGGAGACGAGACCGAACACGCCGAGAACATCCTCTTCGCCGATTGTCGTGCCCTTGAACGAAACGAGCTGGTCCAGCGAAGAAAGCGCATCGCGCATGCCGCCCTCGGCGGCGCGGGCGATCGCAAGCAGCGCGTTGGAGTCTGCCTTGAATCCTTCTTTGGCGCATATCGCCTCAAGCCTGGATACGATATCCTTCGTCTGGATGCGGCGCAGATCGAAGCGCTGGCACCGCGAGACGATGGTCGGGATTACCTTGTCGCCCTCGGTCGTCGCGAAAATGAAACGCACATAAGGCGGCGGTTCTTCCAGTGTCTTCAAAAGCGCGTTCCATGCCGCATTGGAAAGCATGTGGCATTCGTCGATAATGAAAATCTTGTAGGCTGAAGACGCCGGCTTGAACTCCACAGCCTCGATGATCGGGCGGACGTCATCGACCTTGTTGTTGCTCGCGGCGTCGAGCTCGATCACGTCCATCGAACGCGAGGCGGCGATCTCCTGGCAATTGACGCACTTGCCGCAAGGCTCGGCGCCCTTTGGCGAAGTGCAATTGAGGGCCTTTGCGAAAATGCGCGAAAGCGTGGTCTTGCCGATGCCGCGCGGCCCCACGAACAGATATGCGTTGGCGATGCGGCCAGAGGCTATCGCGTTCTTGAGCGTGGAGACGACATGCTCCTGCCCTATGACATCCTCGAACGTCATCGGGCGGTACTTTAGCGAAAGCGGAATATGCGCCGGCATGCTTATTCTTCTCCAGTGACTTTGCGGCGGCGCTGCTTTTTCTCCGAATGCGCCCTTTTGTCCGCGAGCACGATCTGACGCTGCCTGCGCGAGCGGCGGCGTTTCTGGCGCCGGATTTTCTCCGCCTCCTGTTGCGCGGCGGTTTTGCGTCCGTCGCGCTCCGCGAGGACGAGCTCTGCGAGCGCGCGGCGCGCTAGCCAGCGATTGTCTTCGCGGCTGCGCGTCTCGCCGCACTTCACCTGCCGTCCGCTAGGGACGTGCACGAGCCGCACGACCGACGACGTCTTGTTCGTCTTCTGTCCGCCGGGGCCGCCGCCAAGGATGAACGACTCCTCGAGGTCTTCCTCGAAAACCTCCGCCTCGCGCATCATCGCGGCGATTTGCGCCTGCTTGCCGGGACAAATCATTTTTGCCGCCCCTTCTTGAGCGCAGCACGCCCGCGGTGGCGAATCACCATGCGCTTCACGAAAAAGTAGGTGAGCGGCGTCATGATTATCGCAAGAAACATGCCGCCCAGAAAGAAACTGACAATCGTCTCCACTCCCAATTGGCGCACGGCCTGCCACGTCCACTCCGTATCCATCAGGCGCTCGATCGACAGCGACCTGCCGAACACGATCCGCCCGGCACAATAAGTCTGCACCGGATAAATGACGAATACCGTGATCGGGTTGGAAATGAGCGTCCCCAAGGTCGCGCCCACCTTGGAGATGCGGCACATGATCGCGAGCGGCACCGAAATCACCAGCTGCATCCCGAACGGAATCGCGCAGCCGATGCACACGCCCAGCGCCCAACCGGCGGCAATATCCTCCGGCGACAGCGGCTCCCTGACCATCCGCTTGTGCAGACGGTGCATGGCAAGTCGCATGCGCTGGGCGAATGTAAACGTCATACCTTGTGGATGAAAAGTCCGCTGCGGAGTTTAGGCTCGAACCAAGTGGATTTCGGGGGCATGATGGCGCCGGCATCGGCGATAGCCATCATCTCCTCCACCGTCACCGGCTCCATCGAAAACGCCACCGCCGCGCGACCGGAATACACTTCCGCCGCGAGCGCATCATCGCCGTGGATGCCGCCCATGAAATAAATCCTCGGGCTGGTGCGCGGATCGTCGATGCCTAGCGCCGCCGCCAAGAGCCGGTTCTGCAGGTAGGAGACATCGAGCGAATCTACGACATCCGCGTCCGCGGGAATCGACCACGCAAGCGCGTGCCACTTGCCGCCCAAATACATGCGGCAATGGCGATCGCCGCCCGGGAAAGCCTCGCGCACTTTGGCGAGAAGCTCTTCCGGCGCGAGGCCGTTCAGATCTTTGACAAGCCGGTTGTACGCGAAAATCTTGAGCTGCGAAGCGGGGAAGATGACCGCCATGTAGCGCTGGGCCTCTTCGTTGCCGGGGTTCGCGGCGGCATAGCGCGTGGCGGCGGCGCTGCGGTGGTGGCCGTCGGCAATGTACGCCGTCTTGATGCGCGCGAAGAGTTCCTGAAGTTCGTCGGCCGTGCAGGATGCGCCGGCGGCGATTTCCCAAACCGTGTGGCGAATGCCGTCTTCGGCCGTGAAGTCGTAAAGCGGCGCATTCGCGCAAGCGACGCGCACCAGCTCGTCGATCGCCTTGTCGTCGCGATAAGTGAGGAACGCCGGGCCCGTCTGGGCGCCGAGAATCTCGATATGGCGCGTGCGGTCGTCTTCCTTGTCCTTGCGCGTGCGTTCGTGCTGCTTGATCACGCCGTCGCGATATTCCTGCGTGGAAAAGCAGGCGACGATGCCGGTCTGGGAATGGGAGCCCATCACCTGGCGGTAGGCATAGAAAGCGGGCGCGGCGTCCTTCACGAGAACACCTTGCGCCTCGAGCGCGTCCAGCGCCTTGCGCGCCTGGGCATAAGCCTCCGGCGAAGAAGAATCGGTTCCCTGCGGGAGATCGATTTCCGGGCGGGAAACGTGAAGGAAGCTCTTGGGGTTGCCCGCGGCGAGCGCCGCGGCTTCCGCCGTATTCACTACATCATAAGGAACGGACGCGACAGCCGCCGCGTCCTCTCCGTTCGGCCGTACGGCCGCAAATGGATATATGCGCATTTCTTTACCAGCCGATATTTACGCCAACCATGACGGGATACTCGCCATCGCGGATCACATTGATGAGGCCGGCCTGGAAACCGTAGAGCGTCTCCGCGCGGTTGATGAGACCCACCTGGAAGCCTTGCGCGTCGCCCGTGACGTTCACGAGGCCAACCTGCAGGCCGCGCACTGACTGCGTTTCGTTCCACAGACCGATCTGCAACGCGCCGAGATCCGCACGGTTCGCGGTGTTGTAGAGACCGATCTGCAACCCGCCGAGCGTATCCTTGGCGTCGTTGCGCAGGACATTGAGCGCAATACCCTCGAAGTCCTTGCAACGTCCCCAAAAGCCGAGATCGACGCCCGTCACGCACTCCTGCTTGGTGGAAAACGGAATCGTAAGCCTGAGACCGACGAGATCGGGCGTGCTGGGCCACTCGCAAAGCGCGATGCACGCGGGCCACAAGACGTCATCGTTTTCGATCTTCTCCTTGGTTTCCGCATTCTGCGCGAGGACCGAAGCGGCCACCGTAATAGAGGCGACAAGCGCAAACAATTTCTTCATGGGTATAGAACTCCTGTTACGTTTACTGATATTATACGCTTTTTTGGCGAGATTTGCAAGCATTAATCGACGGAAATTTTCCGGATGACAATAGGATCGACCGGAACATTCTGGTGCATTCCCGCGTTGCGGGTCTGGACTTTCGCGATTTTGTCCACGATTTCCATGCCGTCTACGACCTGGCCGAAGACGGCGTACCCGAAGCCCTGGGGCGTGGGCGAGACGAAATCGAGGAAGTCGTTGTCCACGAGATTGATGAAGAACTGGCTCGTAGCGGAATCTACAACCATCGTGCGAGCCATGGCGATCGTGCCGCGAAGATTCTTGAGTCCGTTCATGGCTTCGTTGCGGATCGGCTCGCCGGTCGGCTTCTGGTTCATTTCCTTCGTGAAGCCGCCGCCCTGGATCATGAAGCCGTCGATCACACGGTGGAAAATCGTGCCGTCGTAATGGCCGCTCTTGGCATACGCGACAAAGTTCCTCACCGTCTCCGGGGCTTTGGCTTCGTCAAGCACGAGCGAAATCGTGCCGAGGTTCGTTTCTATTCTTGCGTTCATTTTCCGGTCTCCTCGAATGCTTTGCAGATTTTGAGAAGTCGCCCCTCCTCGTATCCGCCGCAGACGAACTGCACGCCGACAGGGAGGTTCGAGCCATCGGCGGTGAAGCCGGCCGGCACGGAAGCCGCGCATACCCCGGCGAGCGACGACGGAATCGTAAAGAGGTCGTTGAGATACATGGTAAGCGGATCCTGCAACTCGCCGAACTTGAACGCCGGCGTCGGCGCGCAAGGCGTTATGAGCGCGTCCACCTTGGCGAATACTTCATCGAAGTCGCGCTTGATCAACGTGCGGACCTTCTGGGCGCGGCCATAGTATGCGTCGTAGTAGCCCGAAGACAGCACGTAAGTCCCCATGATGATGCGGCGCTTGACCTCCGGCCCGAAGCCTTCGGCGCGAGACTTGAGATAAAGGCTCGAGACATCCTTAGACTCCGCCGAGCGATGGCCGTAGCGCACGCCGTCGAAGCGCGCAAGGTTGGCGCTCGCCTCCGCAGGGGCGATGATGTAGTAGACTGCCATCGCGTATTCGGTATGCGGAAGCGAAACCTCGACGAGCTCCGCGCCCGCAGCTTCGCAACGCTTGATAGCCTCTTGCGTGATACGCTTTACTTCCGGATCCATGCCGCTTACTTCGAGATACTCCTTGGGAAGCCCGATCTTCACGCCCTTGAGCGACGCGCCGGCCAACCCCGCCGCGTAATCTGGCACCGGGACATCGGGAGTCGTGCCGTCATGCTCGTCGCGCCCGGCGAGAGCGCGAAGCAATATGGCGGAATCCTCCACGGTCTTGGTCATGGGGCCGACCTGGTCGAGCGAACTCGCGAACGCCGTCACGCCATAGCGCGAAACGCGGCCGTAACTCGGCTTCACGCCCACGCAATTGCAGAAGCTCGCCGGCTGACGGATCGAGCCGCCGGTGTCGGACCCGAGCGCCGCGATGCACATGTTGCCGCCTACCGCGGCCGCGCTGCCGCCGGAGCTGCCGCCCGGAACGCGGGAAAGGTCGTAAGGATTGCGCGTCACGCCCAAGGCCGAGTTCTCGGTCGACGAGCCCATCGCGAATTCGTCCATGTTGCAGCGCCCGCAGGGGATGAATCCGTTCTTCTTGAGATTCGCGATAACCGTGGCGTCGTAGGGCGAGACGTAGCCTTGGAGGATCTTCGAGGCGCAAGTGCACGGCTGCCCCTCTACATTGATTAGATCCTTGATGGCGATCGGGACGCTCTTGGGGTTTTCCGCCGCGAGCCGCAAAGCCTGTTCTTCGTCGAACGTGAGATACGCGCCTATCTCGCCGTTCTTTTCGCGATAGCGCGCGATCACGTCCTTGACGATGTCCGTAGACGAGAACTCTCCCTTGTCGAGTCCCGCGCGCGCTTCCTTGATTGTCAAATCGCAAAGCGTCATGTCAACTCTCCGCTCCTTCCACGATTTTCGGGAGGAGAAACTCCTCGCCCACTCTGGCCGGCGCGTTCGCGAGCGCCGCCTCGCGATCCATCGAAGGCGCAATCTCGTCTTCGCGCATGACGTTCACGAGTTTGCGCCCGTGCATCATCGGCTCCACGCCGGCAACGTCCGCCCTGCGGATCATCTCCACATACTTGACGATTCCCTCGAGCTGGCCCTGGAAAAGCGCCTTTTCGCCGTCGCTCAGCTCCAGCCTCGCCAGATTGGCCACATAGGCCACGTCTATTTTGTTTTCCGCCATCATCTGCTCCATGAAGGATCGATCCAATTGCCGTTCGCCCCGAAGATCTGGCGCGGCTTGTCGCCGCCGTCTTCGGTGTCGATAAGGAAAAGCGCTTTGTCGCGTCCCGCCACGACATGCCGCGCATCGCGCGACCACGACGGGTCTTCCCAGTTGCGGCCATCCGTCACGAGCCGCGTCGAACTTTCGCCGACCTTGGGATCGATCACCGCCACGTAATTGGCACCGCGCTTTGAAATGTAGGCAATGCGTCCGTCCGGGCCCCAGTCGGGATCGACATTCTGGCTGCCCTTTGAAGTAAGCCGGCGCGACACCCCGCTCGCGACATCGACGATATGGAGCTGAGGATGGCGCGTCTCGTTGGAGACGTAGACGATTTGACGTCCGTCCGGCGACCACGCAGGCTGGCCTTCCGAAGCCTGAGGAGTCTTGGTGAGACGGCGATAGCGGCCAGTGGCGATGTCGATCACGTAGAGATCGGGATTGCCGTGGACAGAAAGGATGATCGCGACCTTCGTGCCGTCTGGCGAAACCCTCGCGCCGGTAGTAAGGCCCTTGAAGCTCCATTTGAGTTTGCGCGAGCCGGTAGCGGTATTCACCTCCCAGATCGCCGGGCCGCCATTGCGGTAGCCGGTGTAGAAAATCGACTCCGCATCCTTCCAGCGCGGCCCCACCGCCGCCTTGCCGTCTCCTGTGAGCTGTCTGATGTCGCCGCCGTCAGGGTAACATTCGCAGATGTCGGCATTGTTGCTGCCGCGACGGTTCACGAAGCAGATCTTGTCGAGCGCAAAGCCCTTCTGCCCGGCGAATGTCTCGACGACCGAATTGGCGAAACGCCTGGCCGCCATGCGCATCGCCTTGTCGTCGCCGCCGGCTGCCGACTGCGAGATCGTGCGCCCGCGGCCGCTCGCCGTAACCGTGCCTCCGGGAGTCCCGGAAATCTTGATCGCGCCTTCCGGGCGAATCGTAAACGCACCCGAGAGATCGAGATTTCGCTTGAGCGTCTTTTCGTAAGTCCCGCCGCCGCAACTGACCGAGACCGAAATTTTTTCCACGCCCTCGCCGGTCACGTCGACTACCGTCTCGGCGAAAACCCGCAGCGCCACGAGCGCCGCCAAACAAACCGCAAATTTCTTCATGTCGTGTAATCCGCGTTGATATGAACGTAATCGAGAGAGAAGTCGCAAGTATAGATGGTCGCCTCGCCCTCGCCCAGATGAAGATCCGCAAGGACGGTGAACTCGCTCTTTTCGAGCACCTTCGCGAGCTTGGCGAGCTGCTTTGCGTCCGCAACCTTGCCCTTGCGAAACGCCCACTCGCGATCGTAGAATATCTCTGTCTTGAGATCCTCCACCTCGGCGCCAGAGTAACCGATCGCCGCAAGCACCCTGCCCCAGTTTGGATCCTTGCCGAACCAAGAGGTCTTGGCAAGCGGGCTTTTGGCGATCGAACGCGCCGCGCGTTCGGCATCCTTCTCGCTCTTCGCGCCCTTCACCTTGACGGTCACGAACTTGGTCGCGCCTTCACCGTCCGCAGCCATTTGCTTCGCGAGCGAAACGGCGACCGTCTCCAGCGCTTCAAGGAAAAGCCGGAAGTCCGCTCCGTCCTTCGTTATCGGCTTGTTGAGCGCCTTGCCCGAGGCCATGAGGAACAGCGAATCGTTCGTGGACTCGTCGCCGTCGACGACGACACGGTTGAAACTTTTGTCGAGGGCGATAAGCAGCGCACGCCTTAGCATCCGGCGCGAAATGGCGGCATCGGTCGTGATGAAGCCGAGCATCGTCGCCATGTTGGGTTCGATCATCCCAGAGCCTTTGGTCATGCCTCCAACCGTAACCGTCTTGCCGTCGATCTTCACCGTGCAGCAAGCTTCTTTTGGCTTGGTGTCGGTAGTCATGATCGCGAGTTCTGCGTTGTGGCCGGCTTCGACGCCAACATCCAGCGCCGCCGCCGCCGCCTTCATTCCCTTGAGGAGTCTGTCCATGGGAAGCGGACGCCCGATGACGCCGGTCGAAGCTACAAGCACGTTCGCGGGATCTATCTTCAAGTGCTTTGCGGTTTCGGCGACCGATTTCTTCACGTCGCGCATTCCGCGCTCGCCGGTGCAGGCGTTGGCGCAGCCGGAGTTGACGAGAATCGCCTGCACGGTGCCGCGCTTCGCGGCCTCGCGATCGTAGACGACGGGCGCCGCGGCCACTTTGTTAGTCGTGAACACCGCCGCGAGCGCACACGGTTCGTCGGCGAAGATAAGCGCAACATCGTTGCGGCCTTCGTATTTGATGGCGGCCGGGACGCCGGCTGCGCGGAATCCCTTCGCTGAGGCTACGCCGCCTTTAACGATCTTGCAGTTTGACATAATCCCTCGGCCGGATGATCGGCTTGTATGCAGGACGGATGATAGGCCCCGCGTTGATGAGCTCCTCCATGCGGTGCGCACACCAGCTCACGCACCTCGCGATCGCGAAGATCGGCGTATAGAGATCCTTGGAGATTCCAAGCATCTGATAGACAAAACCCGAATAGAGGTCTACATTCGCGCAAACCTCCTCGGCCTTGGGATGGCGCGAGCGGACGATATCCGGTCCGAGATTTTCGATCATCTCGAAAAGTTTCATCTCGTCCGTGCGGCCCTTGGACTTGGCGAGTTCGCGCGCCTTCTTCTTCAGAATCTGCGCGCGCGGATCGCTTACCGTATAGACCGCGTGGCCAAGGCCATAGATGAGTCCCGTGCCGTCGCCCGCCTTTTTGTCCGAAATCTTCGCGAGATAATCCGCTACCTGCGATTCTTTCGTCCAGTCCGGGACTTCGCGCATGATTTCTTCCATCTGCCTCATGACGCGCAGATTCGCACCGCCGTGACGCCCGCCCTTCAACGAAAGGATCGACGCCGCCACGCTCGAATAGATGTCGGTATAGGAAGACGTTACGACATGCGTCGTGAAGCTCGAGTTGTTGCCGCCGCCATGCTCGGCATGGAGAATTAGCGCCAGATCGAGAATGTCCGCCTCGAGTTTCGTATACTTGCCGTCCTCGCGCAGCATCAATAGAAGATTCTCCGCCGTAGACTTTTCCGGGTCCGGATTGCGGATGATGAGCGAACGGCCTTTGTGATAGTGGGACTTCGCCTGATAGGCGTAGGCGACAATCGTCGGAAACGCCGCAATCATGTCCACCGCCTGATAAAGGCAGTGTTCGATCGACAAGTCGTCAGGGCTCGACTTGGGGTCTTCGTCCTCGAACGCATACGCGAACAATACCGCGCGCGCCAGCGCATTCATGATATCCTGTGAAGGATTCGAGAAAAGCGCGTTTTCCTTGAAGCTCTCGGAGAGCTTGCGGTGACGCCCCAGCGTCGCATTCCAGTCTTCCAGCTGCGCCTTGGTGGGGAGTTCCCCGAACATCAACAGATACGCCGTCTCTTCGTATCCGGGACGGCGCTCGCGCGACTTCGCCGCCACGATATCCGCCACATCAATGCCGCGGTAGAAAAGCTGGCCGGGGACCGGCTGCTTTTCGCCCTCGCTCACGACATAGCCGTGAACATTGCCGATTGTCGTGAGCCCCACGAGCACGCCGGTTCCGTCCTGATTGCGAAGGCCTCTTTTGACCCCGTAGCGCTGATACAATACCGGATCTATCCAGTTTGCCTTGCGGGCCTTGTCCGCATAAGTCTTCAGCCAATTGCCATCCATTTATATATCTTTCCTCTTCTGTCCGAAGTCCGGCTGCCGCCGCCCCAAAAACGATTTGCGTTTCTTTTTGCCTCTGCCGTCTCCGCGGTTCCCGGATCCCGCGCCGCGGCCTCCTGCTCCCGCTTCGCGCGCACCTTCCTTCGTCCATTCCGCGGGCGGCAACGCGTCCGCTCCTTGATGGAAAGGATGGTCGCGGTCTACCGGGATCGTCTTTTTCAAAAGTCGCTCCACGGCCTTGAGTTGCCCGCGCTCGTTTGCCGCCACGAAACTTATGGCGATACCGCTCTCGCCGGCGCGTGCCGTGCGTCCAATGCGGTGCACGTAGCTCTCCGTCTCCAGCGGAAGTTCCATGTTTATGACCGCGCTCACCTCGGGAACGTCAATCCCGCGCGAAGCGATGTCGGTCGCGACCAGAACGCGCACCTCGCCGCGCCTGAAACCCTCAAGCGCCCGGGTGCGCTGATTCTGCGTCTTGTCCGAATGGATTGCCGCCGTCTTTTCGCCTGCGCGCAAGAGCTTGCGGTTCACGCGGTCCGCGCCATGGCGCATTTTCGTGAAGACGATAACCTTGTCCCATTCTGGGTGCTCTTCCAAAAGATGGATGAGCAGACGGTCTTTATCGGCCTTCTCCACGAACATCGCCTTCTGGTTGATCTTTTCCGCGGCCGGAGCTTCCGGCGCGATCGTCACCGTCACCGGATCGTGCACCAGCTCTGAAGCGAGCTTCCTCACTTCCTTGGGCATCGTGGCCGAGAAAAACAGGCTCTGGCGCTCTACGGGGAGTTTGGAGATGATGCGCCTGATGTCCGGGAAAAATCCCATGTCGAGCATCCGGTCGGCCTCGTCGAGGACGAACACCTCAACCTTGTCGAGGTAGATTATCCCCTGCGTCATTAGGTCGATAAGCCGCCCCGGGCATGCGACAATCGTCTCCGCGCCGCGCTTTATGTCCTTCACCTGGCCGAACTGGCTCACGCCGCCAAACACGCACGCGAACGGCAGGTCCGCGAACTTCGCGTATTTGCGGATGTTCTCTCCGGTCTGCGCCGCGAGTTCGCGTGTAGGCGAAAGGACGAGTGCACGCGGATGGCCTATTTTACGCGGTCTGCGATTGCGCAAAAGCCGGTTCAGGATCGGGAGCATGAACGCCGCCGTTTTGCCGGTTCCCGTCTGGGCGCAACCAATCAGATCCTTGCCGCCCAAGACATGCGGCATCGCCTCCGACTGGATGGGCGTGGGAGTCTCGTATCCCGCCTCCTTTATCGCCTGCTGGAGCTTTCCGTCCAGCTTCCCGAAAACCGTTCCTTCGTAGCTCATAATACGGGTTTCAGATACCTTGATTTCACCGCCCGCCAAAACACCACGCAAAACGCCGAAAGCGGAATCGCGAGGAGTAGACCTAGCATCGAATTGAACACGCTGCCCCAGAAAATGAATGAGAATATGACGCCGGCGTAGCCAAGCCCCGTCTTGTCGCCCTGGATCTTAGGGGTGATCACATATCCGTCAAGAAGCATCCCCAGCGCCCACACGGCAATGACCAAAACCATCCGCAACCACGACCCGCCGAAGAAATACGCCAACGGCAACGCCACGGGCATGCACACGATCGACCCCAAAAACGGGCAGAGGTTCAACACCCCCAGCGCAAAGCCGATCAGAAACCCGTACGGCAACCCGACAAGCCAGAATCCCGCGCCATAGATGCACCCTTCCAAAAGGCAGATTTTCGTCTGACGCTGGAAGAAACTGATCATTATGTCAAGAAAGGCGTTGAGCTGTTCGGCCACGAAGCTTTTCGTCTCGTCTTTCAGGAATGGCATCTTCTCGGCCACATCCTCGCCGCGCATGTCGGGGCGCGTAACGAAATACAGCATGAACACGAGCGCTAGCAACCACACGAGCGCACCTTGGAAGAATGACATTACGCTCTTCCCTACGCCCATCGCAGGCTTGCGGATCGCGTCGAAGTAGTCGGAAACATTCACGTTCGGCAGGAATTCCTGCGTCCACTCCTGGTACTTGGCGACGATCGCCGGCCACTTGTCGATGAGGCTCGAAACCTCGGCGGCGATTCGCGCACCGCCATACCAGGCGACGAACCCCACGGGCAAAAGCACCGAAACGAGCATCAGCACTCCGGCGAGCGCGGGATTGTGCACGTATTTTCTCCAGACCTCATAGTAAGGCCTGAAGAACATCGCGAGAAACACGCCTAGGATTATCGAGGTCATTTCAGGCTTTTCAGAAGATTTCGCAAGGCGGCAATTCGCCGACAATGGGCTTGGCGTATTCGATGAACGCCGCCGTCACGTCATGGCCGTTCTTGGCGATATATTCCTTGGGGACGCTGCGCGTATACTTCGCCGCGTTCTGGATCGGGACGGGCGCGAAAGCGACCTTGTATTTCTTGCCGGTCTCGCGCACAATGGCGATAGTGCCCTTCGAGAGTTCTCCCGCGAGCGCCGCCTTCACCGCCGCCGCACCGGCCTGGAACGCCTCGGCTTGGTCGGTCTTCGACGCGACGCCGGGGAACGAACGCTGCAGATAGCCGAAAGTATCGGCGCGAACGCGCTTGATCTTGGCTTTCGCCTTGAGGAGTTTGGCGAGCGCATCGCCCAAAGCTCCCGTGCCGGACATCTGGACGTTGCCGTGGGAGTCGGTCTCGCCCGACCCAAGTTTCGCGCCGATCGGCACGCCGTCCTTGCCGCGGATACCCTCGCTCACCGCGCAGACGCAGCGCCCGAGCTTCTTCATCACCGCCTGCACGTCCTTCACGAATTTTTCTTCCGAGAACGGAACTTCCGGGAGATAGATGAGATGCGGGCCGTCATCCTCATGCGCCCTGGCGAGAGCCGATGCCGCCGTCAAGAATCCAGCGTCGCGTCCCATGATGATATCGATCTTAACCCCCAAGAGCGCACGGTTGTCGAGATCGTCGCCGCGGATCGCCGACGCCACGAAACGCGCCGCCGAACCGAATCCCGGCGTGTGATCGCAGCTGCGCAGATCGTTGTCGATCGTCTTGGGGATGTGGTAGACCACTAGCGGATAGTTCGCCTTCTCCGCCTCTTCCGCCACAATCCTCGCCGCATCGGCCGAATCGTTGCCGCCGATGTAGAAGAAGTAGCCTACATCCAGTTTGCGAAACGCCTCGAATATCGCCTTGCAGTCGTCCGCATCCGGCTTCTTGCGGCAGCTGCCCAGAGCCGAAGACGGAGTTTCCGCGATCTTGAGGAGCTTCTTTTCGCTCACCTTCTTGAGATCGATATAGTCGTTGCCGAGAATCCCGAGAATCCCGTGTTTCGCGCCGAGGATCTTGCCGATCTTCGCGCTCTTGCGCGCTTCGAGAACCGCACCGACCAGCGACTCGTTGATCACCATCGAAGGGCCGCCGGACTGCGCAATCACCATATTCATCTTCTTCATTTGCTCAGGATCTCCTCTTTTACGTTATTGGGCGCGAGCTCGAACTGGTCTGGCTCCATGGAATATCCCGCCCGGCCCTTGGTAAGCGAGCGGATCGCCGTCGCGTAGCCGAACATCTGCGCCATCGGAACGCGCGCGCTCACGATCTGCATATCGCCGCGCATGTCCATGTTGAGCACGGTGCCGCGGCGACCGTTCAAATCGCCCAGGATTTCGCCCACCGACTCCGGAGGCGTCGTGATTTCCAGCTTCATGATCGGTTCGAGGAACTCCGGCGCGGCCTTTTCCGCCGCCTCGCGGAACCCCATCATCGCCGCGCTGCGGAACGCCACTTCGTCGGAAACCTCCGGGTCCACGATGTCCGCCCGTTCCGCCACGACCTTCAAATCCGTCATCGGATAACGCGCCAAAACGCCCGTCGCGATGCCGTCGTCGAGTCCCTGCCGCACGCAATCTTCGATAATATGCGAGTTTACCGTGTTGCGGAATTCGCGCGAAAGCTCCACCACGCGCCCTTTGCCGCGCTCCAGCGGCTCGATCTTGATGACGAGCCCCGCCGCATGGCGTTTGCCGCCAAGCTCGCGGTCGAACATGAAAGTCGTCTCCGCCGCCTTCGTGACCGTCTCCAGATAAGACACCATCGGCTTGCCGGTGTTGGCCGCGCATTTGAACTCGCGCTTCAGGCGGTCCACTAGAATCTCCAGATGGAGCTCGCCCATGCCCGAGAGAATCGTCTGCCCGGTCTCTTCGTCCTCGCGCACCTGGCAAGTCGGGTCTTCCGCCGCCAAAGCCTTCATGGATTCGACGAGTTTTTCCTTGTCGGCAGAGCTCTTGGGCTCGATCGCCATGAACATCACCGGCTGCGGCGCCTGAATGCGCTCGAGGTAGCACGGCTTCATCTCGCTGCAAAGCGTATCGCCCGTCGTGCACTCCTTGAGCCCCACGATCGCACCGATGTCGCCTGCCTTGAGTTCGTCCGTTTCGATCTGGTCGTCCGCAAAAAGCCGCACGATCTTCATGATCCGCTCGCGCTTTTTCGTGCGCGGATTGAAGGCGTTCATGCCCTTTTTGAGAACGCCGCCATAGACGCGCACGAAAAACAGCTTGCCCACATAAGGGTCGGTCGCGATCTTGAAAACGAGGCTCGTCAAAAGTTCGCCAGGATCCTGCTTGCGCGTGACGTCCTCGCCGCTCTTCAAATCCTTGGCTTTCACCGGCGGACGCTCTGACGGACTCGGGAGATATTCGATTACCGCGTCCAAAAGCGGTTGCACGCCCTTGTCCCTCAGCGACGTGCCGCACAAAACCGGCACGAATCGCCCTGCGACAGTTTGGCGCCGGATGGCGGGAACGAGCTCTTCATTCGAGAGATCGCCCTTCTCCAGAAACGCCTCCATCACATCTTCGTCGAGGTCTGCGATCTTCTCCACGAGTTCTGCGCGCGCCAACTCCGCATCATCCTTCAATTCCGCCGGAATCTCGATCTCGCTGAAGTTTTTGCCCTCGGAGGCTTCATCGTAGATTATCCCCTTCATGGAGATGAGGTCTACAATCCCCTTGAAACCGTCTTCTTTGCCGATCGGCAACACGATCGGACACGCCTGCGCCTTGAGCTTGGTCCTGAGTTCGCCGACCACTCTTGCGAAGTCCGCGCCCATGCGGTCCATCTTGTTCACGAACGCAAGCCGCGGCACCCCGTAGCGGTCCGCCTGGCGCCACACCGTCTCCGACTGCGGCTGCACGCCGCCGACAGCGCAGAATACGCACACCGCACCGTCCAAGACCCGGAGCGAACGCTCCACCTCCATCGTGAAGTCCACGTGTCCGGGCGTGTCGATGATATTGATCTGCCGCCCCTTCCATTCGCACGTGATCGCCGCCGACTGTATCGTGATGCCGCGCTCGCGCTCCTGCACCATGAAGTCGGTCGTCGTGTTGCCGTCGTGCACGTCGCCATGCTTGTGGATCTTGCCCGTATAGAACAAAATCCGCTCGGTAGTGGTGGTCTTGCCGGCATCGATGTGCGCCACGATGCCGATGTTGCGTATGTTGCTTAGGTCGGAGTCCATGACTTGATAAACGAGAGACGGGCGCGGGCAGCAATTTACGCCGCCAACGCCCGGATCTTATAATCCCTGCAAAGGTAAATTCTTTTACTTCGCGGGAGCGCTGCCGTCGTCGCCGTAGCCCTTCGACTTCAGGTACTCGACAACCTTGCCGACGGTCGTGAGCTTCTCTGCATCCTCTTCAGGAATTGCGGCGCCGAATTCTTCCTCGAACGCCATGATGAGCTCTACGCTGTCGAGAGAGTCCGCACCGAGATCGTCGATGAACGACGCCTCCGCGGTCACCTGCTCGGCATTGACGCCCAGCTGTTCGACGATGATGTCTTTTACGCGATCTTCAAGCTTTCCAGCCATTGTTTTTTCTCCTTTGTTTCGAGATTATGTGTGTATTATACCATATTTTGCCGTCGCTTGTCTAGTATAAACTTTATCGAGTTGCATTTTCACCTCCCCTGCGAGTTCCACATCCCAATTCCATGCCGTCTTAGACTTGCCTTTTTCTCACCATAAGCCGCTCTCAAAATACTCTGCGTCTCTGCGTTCTCTCGGCACTCGCTTTCGCTCGGCTTGGCCGCGTCCCTACAGGTTGCGGCCCCGCTTGCGCGGCGGTTACTCCAACTCTGCGTTGAAATTTCCAAAGCACAAGTCCCTTAGTCCCTATTATTGCCTGTCGGGGGCGACGGCGTCGGCGATTTCCATATACGGGACAATTTTTATGTCGCCTTTCGCCTCCCGTTCCGCAAGTTCGTCCAAAAACCGCGCGAAATGCTTTTCGTCCTTGAACGGACGGTGCGCCCCGGACGAGCGGCCTATCCCATGAATCATCAAGGCATCAGCCTTGACGCCGCGCGCGATGAGCGAATCTATATGCGCATTTATGTCCGCTTTGCCTCCCGGCCACGTTCCGTCCCCGAAATTCACGCGCTTTGCCTGCATCGGGATCATGCCGGCGTCCCGTACCAATTGGCACACATGACGCTCGGCATTGAACGGGAAGCAGAAAACCTTGGGATATTCGCCGGTCTCCTCCTTTATCTTCGCCGCCGACTCCTCGATCTGGCGCTTCGCCTCCTCCTGATTGTGCTCACGGCACAGCTTGGAGAGGTTCGGGTGCGAGCAACTGTGCGAAAAGATGTCGTGCCCACGCTTTTTGAGTTCACGCACTTCGCCCCAGTCCATGCGTCCCTCCTCGTTACCCACGACATCGGTTATGACGCTGAACGCACCCTTGTACCCGTGCGATTCAAGTAGCGGTACCACAACGGTCAAATGGTGCTTGAATCCATCGTCGAAGGTAAGGGCTATCTTGACCGGGGCTTCTCCGGCGGCAAAGGTTGCCGCACAAAGCCCTGCCGCGGCCGTCAACCCTAAAAGTTTCGCGCGCATTTCAGGTATGTTCCGCTAGCGCCTCTTCGGCCGCAAGAATCGCGTTGCGCACGCAATCCTCGCACGAACACAGGATTTTGCCCGTTCCCATGCCCTTGAGCTCACGGCAAATCGTCGCTCCGCAAAGCTCCTTGAATCGCGGCAAGATCTTGCGCGAAAGCATCATCGTGCCATTGCCGCCCGTGCGAAGTCCCGCAACCATAACCGCGCCCACGAGCGCTCCGCACGACCCTTCCATCGTCCCCATCCCCGATCCAAATCCGGCGGAAATTTGCATAAGCGTCGCTTCCGGCACCTCAAGCGTATCGCCAAACGCTTTCGCCACCGCTTGGCAGCAGTTCATCTTGCGCTTCAGCTCGGCACCATATTCCAGTCTTTCTTGTATTGTCATCGCAAAATCCTTCTTTCTGTCCCTACTTTCGTGTTTCCGCGCGTATTATACCATAAATCGCACAACAAATCCACAGAAAACACCTCGTAGTCAGCAGAGCTTCACTACGTAGTCAAGCACGATTTACTACGTAGTAAATCCATTTCTGCTACGCAGTCGAGCCCGACTGACTACGTAGTCGACCTGGATTTCATACGCATGCAAACTTCATTTCTTACGCTTGCAAGCCTGATTGCATACGCATTCAAACTTTTACCATTTCCCTGTCCTAAAACCACGAAATACACGAAATACACAAAAGCAGGGAAACAAGTCCTACCTATTTCCCAATTTTACCATAACCTGCTTACACGTCTTTATTTACCAAATCTCAGCTTGGACAAATAAATATACAGTCTGAAAATCAGCAAATACGGCAATCGCATTATCTTATGCCTACGCATGAATCTAAAAGGATGGAAATGCAACGTATTTGAATACGAGAACCCGTTTGCCGAGTCCCAGACAAATGGATTTCGTTCGGCAAGTGCGACAAACTTATCGAATTTGCACAAGGATTCTAATATTGGCATATCTTGGATCAAAATGTTGAAGGTCAATGAAACGAAGTGCCGCAAGCGTATTTCAAGGTATTTCTTGTGCATCTCATCTGTCTTGCAGCCCTCAAAACGCTCAATCAACGCCGTCATTTCCTTCATATGGTCGGCAAACTTTTTCGCTGCCGCAGCCATTACTGATTGACCTTCGCGCCCTATCAGATACTTATAGACTACCGAATCGCAATATGCGAATTTTTGTACGGTCGTCATTGGCAAAAACATCCATTCCTGATCGGTGTAGGCAATGCCTTCAGTCTGCCTGTACCCAATCCTCAGCAGGTTTTCGGTTTTATATGCAACAGCGTGCATAGCTAGCCACTCAAACTCCGGCTTCAATTTCGCCAGCTCATGCACTCTGTCCTCCGCAAAATTAAAACGCCTAATTTGCGTTATTGCATCCTCGCCGTCAACGCACACATATGCAGACAAAAGCATATCAACATCATTCGCCTCGATTTCACCAATCTTCCGAAGAAGAATCTCCAACCCTTTAGAGTCGAATGTATCATCCGCATCCAGAACCTTGACGAATCTCCCCCGCGCCGCCCTCAATGCTGCATTTATGCAGCTGCCATAGTGTCCGTTCCCTTTATTTACGACTTTGATAATGCCTTGAAATTGATTTGAAAAGCTGTTCGCAATTTCTAGAGTGCAATCGTTTGATCCATCGTTCACCACGATGATTTCGAGAAAACAACGCAAACCTTCGCTTATTCCAACTAGACTCTGCAAGCATTTATGGAGATAATTCTCCATATTGAACGCCGGCACAATAACAGAAAGTCTGGGGCTCATATTATTCTAAACTTTCTCAATATACGCTTTACGACATTCTTTTGACGAAGTGACGGAATGACTCTGCAAACAAAATAATCCCACGCCGCGTTTCTCATAATCGTGCAAGTGCAACTCATGAAACGCGCATAGCCGGAAATTCCTTTGAGGTGCCGTATCCTTTTCAACTTTTGCCGCCAAACTCTTACCACTTCTGTTTTATCCTTGCCGCGCTCACGCGAAATCCAATACATGCTTTGTGTAAAATAGCTTTCAAGCCATGGGCTATCGTTATATACTACCGTTTTCTTGTTGTTATCGATCATTTCCATCAAATCTAGACGATGATCCATCTCATCGCACAAAATGCGTATGCTCACCTCTCGGTGCATTGCGCTACCAGGCCTTTGCCTATATCCGTAAAGTTGTGCCTCGCTGGCAACTAATCTATCTACTCTTTCAAGCAATATCTTATGAAGCACACACCAATCTTCCCCGCGTACATATCCAGGGAATCTTACTTCATCAAACAATTCTCGCTTATAAGCGTAACAAACGAACAAGTAGGAACTGAAGTCGCGCATTGAAATCGAACTGGAAATATCAATTTCTTTGAACTCGATAGTGTCTTGCTTAACTATGAACCACTCTTGCTTGGAATAAAATTTCTTAAACCCAACCCTAAAACATTTAATTTCCCCATAAAGCGCGATTTGAGAATTAAAAATTTCAAGAAAAACTGGTGCTAGTAAATCGTCGCCGTCAACGAAACAAATCCACTCTCCTTTTGCACAATCCAAGCCAGCGTTTCGGGCAGCACCTACCCCGGCATTTTGCTGATGAATGACGTGGAATCTTTTATCCGATGTAGCGTATTCGTCGAGAATAGCGCCGGAGCCGTCGGTTGAGCCGTCGTCAATGCAAATCGCCTCCCAGTCGGTGAAGGTCTGGGCGAGGACGCTGTCTAGACACTCGCACAAATACGGCGCGACATTGTAGACAGGAACAATTATGGAGAACTTGGGCATCACGCCGCAAGCCTCCAATCGCGATTATATTCGCCGCTAAGGGATGTTAGATTACCCCCCCCCCCCGACTACTTCAGGGGCGGAGAACAGGCGTCTAAGCCTCATTCTGGCGTTGTACGGCCACACAATAAGCATCTTGGCCACTATCGCCTGCGGGAACAATGAAATCGCCTTTAGAACCGGATATTTCCACCATGTATGCTTGTGGATTTTCCCTGCCATTTCTACCAACTTCAGCCACGATTTGCGGCACTTTCGCCACTCTTGGGGCGGCAAATCAAACATATAAAGACTTGGCGTGTAAAAAACATACTGCGCATTCCACTTAAAGAAGAATTCCATTTGTGGATTGGTCGGTTCGCCGTTGTCTCGCAAAATTCGAATAAGTCGCATTTGCAAACTCATCCAATCTCGAAGCATCCTCATGGTGCCCATCTTGGTTGAAGCCGAACCTGGCCTTCTGCGATATTGATACAACTCCTGATGGGATATAACTATACGCTTTGCACGGTAATAGCTCAAAACCGAAAAGAGAGTATCCTCTCCCATGGCCATAGGCATAAATCGCAAGTCTCCATGAACCTCTCTCTTCAAAAGCGAACGACATACACCTCCTCGCACGCGCCAAAATGCGTCTAGCGTGCGGTCCTGTAGCAAATAAGACCGTTCGGCACTGCTTTCGCCGCGATTTTCGTTGTCTCCAGAGATGCAAAATACGATACTATCCGGGGAATCGAAAAGTTGGATCAAGCCATGAAGCGACTTAAGCGCATTTACGGCGGCAGTATCATCACCATCAACAAACCAAATATATTCCCCTTTTGCTTCGTCCAAGCCTTTGTTTCGTGCCGCGCTGACGCCGGCGTTTTGCTGGTGGAATACCCTGAACCGGGAATCCTTCGCGGCGTATTCGTCAAGAATCGCGCCGGAACCATCGGTCGAACCGTCGTCGACGCAAATCGCCTCCCAGTTTGGATATGTCTGTGCCATGACACTATCCAAGCATTCGCGCAAATACGGCGCGACATTGTAGACGGGGATGATAATGGAAAAGAATGGCATTGGGAAAGTGGATGAGTTATGAGTGTGGGAGTGTATGAAGATTGTATTACCCATGAAATTGGAAACGGGGATATAGGGCTGCAAGTGCGATAGCAATACACGCAGAGATACAGAAATATATCCAGCAACGTGCGTCTTCAAATGCGGCCGGGAACAATGCTGAAAATACTATCATTGGGATCCGTTGATAGATGTAAAGCGGGAAAAGGTGCTCGCCGCTCCACTTGAGCAACACGCTATCAACCGATATCTTCATAGATGCCATAACAACTATTGCGGCAAATGCAATGCTCTTTATATTGTGTGATATCCAATACTTCTGACCGATGAAAGGAATATACCCAACAGAGATAAACAACACAACCGCAAGGGCAAGACAAATCCAGTAGTTCTTCTTAACGTAATCCTCAATACAATTGCGATTGAGCCCATAAACTGCGCCTGCACCAAATGCCATCAGAGTATCACACCACCAACTTGGTCTGACGCGCGAGAGGGCAACAACTGAAGTCGCCAAAAGCAACATCATGATAATTTGCCATTTCTGCCCCCCCCGTCAATAACATCCACTTTTCTCTTCACCACCCCTGCGGAAAACCAAAACAGCGCGTAGCAGAGCATAATCACAAATATATACCAATTGGAGTTGCCGACAGAATCCCAGCAGACTAAGGAAAGCACTACTTTGCGCGCGATCATCGACTTGCCGAGCAAGAGACCAACAGCAACGAACGCGCAAACAGCAATGTCAAAGTTGATGAGTGTCGGCAGAATGCGCTTACGTGGGAATGCTCGCAGATACGACTCACCTTTTGTAAGATACTGAACGGTGCACCCATAGCCCGAATAGAACAAAAACATGACGACAACGAGTTGGCCGAGATTGCCGCCGACAATATTCCCGGCGCTTGATGGAAGATACTGTGTAAAATGGCTCAAAAAGACAAGCCAAATGAAGAGCCCGTTTATGGTAGATGTCGTCTCTTTCCCAATATAGTATTCATTCCATCCAGTAGGCCTGGACTTGGCAAAAAGTACAATAAGGAGCAATACGACAAATGTTATTTGCATAGGCGCCCTTTCGCCTTGTCTATAAGAGACAAGGTCTCGGCAACAACGTCAAAACGCTGGATTACGGCGAGAAGGATGTAGACGCCAAGGCCAACGAGTCCAGAAGCGGCGAGCGTGCCGAAGCCATGCCACCAGTTACTAGTTTGCGGCAGAAATATTTTGGACGCAATGATGATGCCATAGGCACAAAGGGCGGCAATGATTCCGCTCACATAGATTCGCCACACCTCCTGCATCTGCCGCCAGAAAGACATACCGATGAATGGTCCGCAAACATGAAGGTTGAGACCCAACGCTATAAAGCTATACACAGTCCTACCCACGCAGAGCCATATCACCCCAAACTGCACGGCGACTACAACAATCGCTATTGCTATCACCTTCTTTACCACTTCCAACTTGAGAACTACATCAGAGCGCCCCTTTACATAAATCATATTGAGGTTTACAACTATTATCGGATCAACCATCCATGCTACTGCCAAGATCATAATATATGGCACACACGCAAGCCACCTTTCGCCAATGAGCGTATAGATAAGAGGCTCAGATACGGCAGCCATCAGGAGCATTGAGGGCGCAACAACAGAAGTAATGATGCGCAAATATTTGTTGTAGGCGGCCCTGAGCCTCGGTTCATCGTCCTGAATTGAGGAAAGAACTGGGAAGATTACTCGGCCTAGCGTTGACTGGAAAATACCGCCCGGCAAAGCAACCAGGGAATCCGCTCGCGAGTAGACGCCTAGTGCCGCAGCAGAATACTTCCTACCAATGATGATTGGCGAAATGTTGGTGTAAAGCGTGTGCAGGCAACTCGCAGCCAATATGCGCGACCCGAAGGCAAAGAGGCGCTTGAACGAGTCTCTGGAAAACAGAAACTGAGGGTGCCATTTTGTCAGTAACCAGTATGCGATACAGCTGAATGTGCTGGAGAAAATACTTTGAAAGACAAGTGCCCATGGTCCAAAGCCAAGAGCGGCCATCGTTATGCCGACAGTTCCGCTCAAGATGCAATTGGTGAAGGAAACCTTGGCCTGTGTCTTGAAATCTAGAATCGTCGTAAGACGAGTAACCTGAATAGTGTATGCGGCATTTATCACAAGCACCAGACCAAGGACGCGCATCAGGTTCTTCAGAACTGGCATGTGATAGAAATCGGCAATCCATGGGGCCGCAATAAAGAGAATTATATAGCAGACAGACGAAATCGCCAGGTTGCACCAGAATACTGTCGAGAAGTCGGCATCGGTGCGATCCTTCTTCTGGATTAGTGCCGAAGAAAAGCCTGCATCAATAAAGAGTTGCGAGATGCTGAGGAACACGGTAAGCATTCCGACCACACCGTAGTCGGATGGCACAAGCAGGCGCGCGAGAACAATCGAGACCACAAAACCAACCATTTGGTTGGCTATGCGCTCAACGCCAGTCCACGCCGCTCCGCGTATCGTCTTGCTCTTCAGTGAGTCGGACATTTCTTGCCAAGACCTTGCAATATGGTTTCATAGACATTCTCAGAGAACATCTTGCCATTCGGCGATTTGAGGTATTTATCGGCAACACTCTTGCGGACATCAGCCATAGTATCATGTCCACCAAGCACGACATCATCAATAAAGCGCCTAATATCCGCTTCGCAGTGCATTGGGTAGTGTGCGTTCAAAGCAGCATCGCCAATTACTCCTATGTCTGGCGGATTTCTTGACTTACTGTAAACATACGCTACAGGTTTCCCAGTGTACAAATACTCCACAATAAACGATCCACTGCAATGAATCATTGCGTCAGATCCGGCAAATAGCGCCTTGTAATCACCTTGAGCATCAAATGAATTCTCCGCTCTTGCCCAATCGTCATAATACGCATCAGTACGCTCAGTTCCCCATATTTTATATAGCTTCGTTTTCAAGACAGGATGCGGCTTGAAGGCAAACACTACTTTATCTTTATATTCCTCGCGCAACTTAACCATAAAGTCGGCAATCTCGAGGAAAGAGGAAACCTTAAACATCTCCTTCTCCATTATGGAATGATGCGGCGCCCAAATAACACGCTTTCTGCGATCATTCTTCCACGCCGCATTGGCCGATTCAGTATCTTTCACAGCCTCAGCATATTCCTCTTCAAGGCAATAGCCTGCGGCAACAGCGTTTACTCTTCCCACACGCGAAAAACACTCACTTTGTTCAAGGTGCCTCTGACAAACATAAAAAATCTTCCAGCAATATTGTTGTAGGTTGTTATCCCAATTCCAGTTAACATTACTTAACTGGAACGAATATGGCGAATAGCAGTGCAACACACCAAGGTGGTTAAAAAATTCAAGCTCTCGTTCTATTACTTTCGAATAGGGTTGTGTGTGGAAAATGATATCTGGCCTAAGTTTTCCTAATTTATTCCACTTCTTGGACTCTACATCATAGCCCCTAACAACATTATAGCCTTTTGCCGAAAAATATGATACCATCGCTTCTTGTTCTTGCATCCGCAACTCCATATTGGGGATATTACGCATGGCGGTAACGATAACAGGCTTAAATCGGGCATCATTAGCCAACTTACAATAAACCCTGTCGTATTTCCACATATCCGGGTTCATCGCCAAGAACACAACATTGACTCGCTTTTTATGCTGAACTCGCCATACCAGAAAAGGCAAAACAAACTTTCGGTAGAATCTAATAACCCTAATGTCACCAAAGAACTTATACGGCCACACATCAAGATATGGCCTTGGATTCCGTAAAAATCGAAATAATAACATAATGCCTCTACGAATACTCATAATAGCGCAGCCCATATCTGTCGCATACCTTCGCAACATCGCGATATACGTTCAACGTGGCGTCCCATACAGGTTTCAAATTAATTTCGCTCATTATTGCCTGCTCTAATCATTATGTCGTAAATGTTAGAGGCAAACCAGACATCGTGGAGCCCCAACCCTATGTTATAACTGATTATTCGCTCTTCAGCCGATTGCCTGCCAACCGCCTTCCCCGACAGAACATCTGTGAATTCAGCAAATGCCTTAAATTCATTAAAGTGCTGAAAACATCTCAGATGCCCCGTATCGTCTCCAAAGATGCGGTCAAAAACCACATCGCAATCCTGAAAGCCCCGCATGTGAACTGGTATGAGCGTATATCCCTGTGGATAAGCAGATGCCGGCAAAAACTGCTCGTTCATGACCGTGACGCATGAA
>JBGURT010000090.1:0-5387 GCA_045132115.1 Kiritimatiellia bacterium | reverse complement strand
AATTACCATCCCCAGCCAGATTCCCAGCCACTCAAAAGGCCGCCGAAGCGCCCTCCTGATTTCTTTAGGCTTCATACGTATACGTGTTCTTTACCTCTTCCCACGTCCTTGTCGTGAAGAATTCCGTGATCGCCGCGTCATACTGCGCCGTATGGGCGAACGCCTTCTTCATGAGCTTGAAGCGCGTGTCGAAGCCGACAGTGCCGCCGTGCGCCTCGAGTTCGTTGGCGATATTGGCATAATCCAAAGGATCGGTTACCGAGGCGACGCGCAAATAATTCTTCGCGCTCGCACGAACCATGCAAGGTCCGCCAATATCGATATTCGTGCGCGCCATTTCCGGCGTAACGCCTTCCTTGGCCACAGTAGCCTGGAATGGGTAGAGATTCACCACGACCATATCCAGCGCCACGGCATCGAGACGCTTGATGTCGGCCTGATGCGCATCGTTGTACTTTTCCGAAAGAATCCCGAGGTAGATTTTGAAGTCTAGCGTCTTGACGAGTCCGCCCTGCATTTCCGGCTGCCCGGTATAGTCGCTCACCGCCACCAAAGTCTCGTCCGCCTTGTCGCCAAGAATCTCCCTGACTTTAGCGTAAGTGCCACCAGTGGAGTAGATTTTCACTCCGGGGCACGCTTTGACAAGCGCAGGAACGAAGGTTTCAAGCCCGGTCTTGTCGGAAACCGACATAAGCACGTGTTTGACCGGAACGCGGTCATCCGTCTTGGTTACGATATTAAGTGCCATTTTCTATTATGCCTTTGCTGCTTCAATCTTGCTTTCGAGCGCCTTTTCAAGCTCCTTGAACTCGTCGCTCTGCCATGGTTTGTCGTTCCAGTCGATGAACGTTTGCTGCAGATCCATGAAGAATTTGCGCGTCTCGTCCTTTTCGGCAAACTTGTATGTCGCCAGCAGAGCCTTCTCGACTACATCGAACATGACCTGCTGACGCTCGACAGGCGTCGTGGCGTCCGACTCGCTGAACGCGTTCTGCTGGAGATACACGGCATCAAGGAACTCGGCCTTGAGATAGGTGGTGAAGTCGGCAAGCGAGGTGCCTTCTTCGCCGACGACCTTCATCATCTGGCCTACTTCGTTGCCGTTTCTCAAGATTGAACGCGCTCTTTCGACACGCTGTTGGTCGATTACCGAGTTGTAATGGCTCCAGGAATCGAGAGGATCGATCGCAGGGTAGCGGCGAGCATCGGAACGGGCGCGGGAAAGGCCATGGAATCCGCCTACGACCTTTAGTGTCGCCTGTGTCACCGGTTCGTCGAAGTTGCCGCCGGCCGGCGAAACCGTGCCGCCGATCGTCACCGATCCCGTGCTGCCGTCTTTGAGCCGCACGCGTCCGGCGCGCTCGTAGAACGCCGCAATGCGGGACTCGAGGTAGGCGGGGAACGCTTCTTCTCCGGGAATTTCTTCGAGACGGCCGGAGAGTTCGCGCATTGCCTGCGCCCAACGCGAGGTGGAGTCTGCCAATACGAGAACGTTCAGTCCCATCTGACGGAAGTATTCAGCCAAAGTCACTGCAGTATACACCGAAGCTTCACGCGAGGCGACGGGCATCGATGAAGTGTTGCAAATGATGATCGTGCGCTTCATGAGCGACTGGCCCGTCTTGGGATCGATGATTTCCGGAAACTCCTTGAGCGTCTCCACGACTTCGCCGGCGCGCTCGCCGCAAGCAGCGCTGATCACCACGTCCACCTTCGCATAGCGCGCGGTCGTCTGCTGCAAGACCGTCTTGCCGGCGCCGAACGGACCGGGAATGCAATACGTACCGCCCACGGCCACAGGGAAGAAAGTATCGATCGTGCGGACCGTCGTCTCCAGAGTTTCGGTAGGCTCGAGGCGCTCGACAAAGCACTTGATCGGAACCTTTACCGGCCAACGCTGCATCATCTGGACTTTTACTTCCTTGCCCTCGGAATCTGTCAACGTGGCAATATCCTCGGCAACAGTATAGTCGCCGGCGGGAGCGATGGACTTCAAAGTGTACACGCCGCGAAGCGCGAACGGCACCATGATCTTGTGCCCGGGCATCGTCTTATTGTCGAAGATGCCTTCGGTCACCCATCCGATCGGCTCGCCGGCCGAGACCTTGTCGCCAACCTTCGCCGTAGGATGGAAATCCCACTTCTTGTCGCGCGGCAGACCGGGAAGATACATTCCCCGCTGCAGGAAGAACTCCGCGTCCTTGGAAATCTTGGACGCCTCCTTCGCGAGTTCCGCCAGCGGATTCTGCAATCCGTCGTACACCTGCGCAAGCATGCCCGGCCCTAGTTCCGCCGCCAGAAGTTCGCCGGTAAACTCGACTTTGTCTCCCACTGCAAGATCGGTCGTAGACTCGAAAACCTGCATATCGCAATTGACCCCGCGCACACGCACGATTTCCGCCATGAGCCGCTTGTCGCCAAGGATCGCGTAGCCTACTTCGTTCTGGGCCACCGCTTCGTCGAACCTGACGGTGATCATGTTGCCGTTTACTGCCACGATTTTGCCGTTAGTCATCTTTCTTGCTCCTTAAAGCTTGATTTTCGTTTCTGCGGCGAGCCGGTCGAACGCTTCGCCGCCCTTGTCCGTGTCGATGCGCGAACGCTTCAGCGCGATTTTAAGCCTGACCGCGTAAGTTGCGAGCGCACCGGCGCCAAGCGGACTCGCCGACGGCGTAAGTTCGCCCGCCGCGTCCCACCATACCCTGTCGATGAGCTCGTCGCGCTTCATTACGTCTTTTTCCTGGAAGGCCTGAGCGATACGCCCTTGCCAGTAGAGGTCGCATCCTTCGGCCGGACGGCGAAACTCCTCGCCGCCGCCGCGTGCCGACGCCATGGCATTCCTTAGCTGAGTTTCGAGATCCATCCAACGCGGCGGCATCTCCACCTCGCCCGCCACCGACACAAAAGTCTCCCACGTCATTGGCGCACCCTCTCCAAACGCCAGACGCGGAAGACTCGAAACGATATAGTCTACCGACATCACTTGACCAATTTGGCAAGGTCGCTGCGCAAACGCTTGGCGAGTTCTTCAGCCACTGCGGCTCCAGTGAACGAATGCTCGACCCTGCCGCCGTCGAGCTTGACGGAAAATCCCGTGCCGAGCGCTTCGTCGGTAACGATCGTGATATTCTTTTCTGCCGCAAGACGGGCCTTGAGCGCCGCCGCGGTTTCCGCCGCCGCGGAAACCGTCACCTCGCCGGCAGTCGCGAATTCCGAGACCACCTTTGCCGCAAGTTCCTGCGCCGTCTTGGGATCGGCCAGCGCCGCCTTGACGTCCTTCGCGAGCAAGCCGACAAGTTTTGCCGTAATCGCATTCTCGATCGAAATCACCGTATCGCGCGCAGCTTGGCGAATCGTCTCTTCCGCACGCTTGGCATAGTCTGCCGCCGCTGCTTCGGCTTCCGCCTTGGTTTTAGCCGCCGCTTCTTCCGCGCCTTTTGCGATTGCCGCAGCTTCCGCCTTCGCCTTGGCGATTATTTCGCCGGCGGCGGCTTCAGCTTTCTCCACTCCTTCGCGATTGATCTTCTCCAGCAGGCTCTGCAGATCTTCGGACATGTCATTCCTCCATATATTTGGGAATATTATACTATTTTTCCGCCGATTAGTCAATTGTTTTCCGTCAAGAAACAAGTTCCGGAATGGCGGCGGCGAGCTTCTCAAGACAGCCGTGCAGGTTGTCCACATACTGTCCGGTCATCTTACCCTTGCCGCGCACGTCGGTTATGCACTTGAACGCGATGCACTTGACGCCCGCCGTCTCGCAAACCTGTGCAACCGCTGCGCACTCCATATCCCTGAGCGAACATGCCAGCACGTTCAGCAGAAGATCGTTGTCGTCGTCGCTGTCGTTGAACCGGTCTCCGCTCCCGATAACCATCGCCTTGCGTTTGCCTGGCGTGAAAAGCGGTATGTACGGCGTATCGCGTTCGTCAAGCGTCCCGACCATGGTGCCGGTAACGTCCGACAGATCGAAGTCATACTGCACCGCGCTTTCGATTTCGTAGATGTCGCCGACATTGAGCTCGGGATCGAGACCGCCGGCAACCCCGATATTCAGAACGGTATCCGCCCCGAAACCTATCGCCATCTGCGTCGCCGCAGCAGCATTCGATTTGCCTATTCCGGAAATGATTACCGCAACGCCTTCGCCGCAAAGATTCCCCCTTATCACCCGCCGGCCGAACTCGCGCGTCTCGCTTACGTCCGACATATTGTCGATTACGCATCGAGCTTCGTTTTCCATTGCTATGACGAAAGCCTTCATCTTTGCCTCCTTGATTGTTTATGTTGCAATTATACCAAAAATCGGGTTTGGATACAAGTGTCTAGCGGTAAGGACCATAAGCGGCGACAAATTCGTCTTCGGTTATGATCGGGATGCCGAGCTCTTTTGCCGACTTGTTCTTGGATGAATTCGAAGCGGAATCGTTGTTGATCAGGAAGTCGACAGATTTCGACACTGACGATGCCCATTTGCCGCCCTGCGAGAGTACGTAATCTTTGAGCGTCTTGCGGGTCTTGAATATTCCATCCTCCTTTAGCGAGCCGGTGGCAAGAAAAGTCTTGCCCTGGCAAAAACCCGTTGTCGCCGCATCCTTGAAAGGTTCGAAAGCAATCTCGTCCAACAGAAACGCGACCGTATCGAGATTCTTTGGATTGCGACACCAGTCAACAAAGCACTTCGCGATCTGCGGGCCGATACCATGGATGCCGGTAAAGATATCTGGGCTGCCGGCCTCTGCGGCAACACCAAAAAGCGTTTTGAGGTCGCGGTATTCGGCAAGAAGGAGCCTTGCGAATTCAGTTCCGCACATCGGAATCGAAAGCGCGACTATAAGTTGTTCCGGCTTGCGGTTCGAACGCGCAGCGGCGATTGCGGCGGCGATCTTGTCGGCGGATTTCTCCCCGAATCCTTCGAGTGCGGCGATTTCGTCACGGCGGGAATCGAGACGGTAAATATCGGCAACCGACTTTATCCAGCCTTCGCGGACGAACCGTGCGATCGTCTCTCCGGCGAGACCGTCTATGTCCATGCCCTCCTTGGATACGAAGCGCATGAATTTGCGGAGCGTCCTCGCGGCGCAATCCGGGTTGGTGCAGACAAGTTTCTTAGTGCCGCTTTCGGCCGTTTCGATTCTCGTAGGTGCAGAGCACACGGGGCACGACGAAGGAATTTCCAGATCTCCCTTCTTGGCGGCGACCGCCACGACTTTGGGGATTATCTTGTTCGACTTGATCACATCGAGCAAAGAGCCTTTCCCGCCAATGCCAAGCCGCTCGCATTCCGAGACGTTCACCAAGCTGGCGCGCTTGACCGTAGTGCCTTCAAGTTCCACAGGACGGAATACCGCGACCGGGCATATCGACCCCACTGCACACGACCATTC
>JBGURT010000089.1:0-2061 GCA_045132115.1 Kiritimatiellia bacterium | reverse complement strand
AGGAAGAACGATCATATCACTCCTTTCGAGGAAGGAACACCCTTCTCAGAAGGATCTATCTTGATTGCGGCCCGCAAAGCACGGGCAAACGACTTGAAAAAGCCCTCGCAGACATGATGCGTCTCGTCGCCGTAAATCTGCCGCATGTGCACGTTCGCCCTCGCTTCAACGCTGAATGCGCGGAAGAACTCTTCGATTAGCTTGACCTCGAAGTCTCTCACCATCATGTGTTTCATCGGCGAGACCATAACTAGAAAAGGCCTGCCGCCAAGGTCAAGCGACGTCTCGCAAAGCGCCTCGTCCATCGGGATCGACGCAAAGCCGTAACGCACCAGCCCCTTGCGATCCTCCAAAGCTTCGTTGACTGCCTTGCCGAGCACTATCCCCACGTCTTCGACCGTGTGGTGATAATCAACCTCAATGTCGCCTTTCGCCTGCACGTCAAGATCTATGTTGGCATGCTTTTTGAGCAGCTCCAGCATGTGGTCGAAAAATCCGATTCCCGTTGAAATGTTCCCCTCGCCGGAGCCGTCCAGATTCAAACACAGCTTTATCTGCGTCTCGCGCGTGTTGCGCTCGATCTCCGCCTTGCGCACTCTATCTGCCGCATTGTTCATATTGTCGTCTTTCTCTTGTAGTCTCTTACCTTCCCCAAAAATCTGCGATGCGACAGGATCGGCGGGATTGTCGCCAAGAACGCCGCCACATCCGAAACCGGCATGCATAGCCAAATCGCAAATGTCTTGTCCTCGATGAAATACGGCAGGAAAAGGATGCACGGAATCATTATCACGCCCTGCCGCAAAACCGAAAGCATTATCGCCGTCTTTGGCCTGCCGATCGACTGGAAATACGTCGTAGCCACGATATTGAGCCAGATGCACCACAGCATGCAATTGGAAAGCTGGAGATCCTTTGCCGCAAGCGACACCATTGCCGGGTCAGAAACGAACATGCGCGACAGAAGCTGCGGGAAAGGCGGCACCACTTGCACAAAGCATGCAAGGCAACACAAGGCGCCGGTCACCCAAAACCCGAGATCCATAGTGCCGCGCACCCGACGGAATTGCCGCGCCCCCCAGTTGAAACCGATAATCGGCTGCAACCCCTGTTGCGTACCGAGGATCGGGAGCACGACGAGAATCAAAACCGACTGGAACACTCCCAGCGAAGCGATCTGCGCCGTGCACTGCGCCTTGTCGGCGATCCATTTGGAGAACGCCAACTGCATCGAAACCGCGATCGTCGCCGAAAGCAACTGCTGGAGAAACGGCCCGAAACCAATTCCCGCGGCCTTGACCGCATATTCGCGGTAGAATCCTATTTTGCGGAAGTCCAGCTTTACCGCCGTCGTTCCGCGCAAATAATATTGCATTGCCCAAGCGCACGACAAGACCATCGCGATATTAGTGGCCCACGCCGCACCCGCGATGCCCATATCAAACCCAAAAATGAGAATGGGATCGAGTATGAGGTTCGTGCCGAACCCTACCACCATTGCCATCATCGACTTCTTTGCGGCGCCCTCCGCACGTTGCAGCGCAGAGAGGCCAAAAGCGAGATGCGAGAAAAGATGCGAGAAAATTACAAGCCGCAGATACGTCTTGGCGTTCGCGAGCGCCCCGGGCGTCAGTTTGTCCGCACCGCAAAGCCCCAATACCTCGTCGAGGAAAACGAACACCAAAGGCGGAATGACGAAAAAGAACGCAAGTTTGAACGCGATGAGCTGACCGAGTATCTTCTCGCACGCAGGCCTGTCGCCCTCTCCCAGCTTGATCGACAAAACCGAGCTGTGGCCCGCTCCCACAAAAACTCCGAATGCCCCGAAGAGCATCATCAGCGGCATCGTGAGCGTCATGCCGGCAATGGCGTCGACTCCACATCCCTGCCCGATGAATATGCGGTCCACGACCACATAGAGGGCATTGAGCGTCATCGCGACCAACGCCGGCCACGAATATTTGAACAACAGTTTTCCCGGACGCGCGCTTCCGAGTTCTTCGAGATTCTTGTCTCTATCCGGTCCCATCGTCCGTTAAAAAACGATTGCGACTTTGGGGA
>JBGURT010000088.1:0-25282 GCA_045132115.1 Kiritimatiellia bacterium | reverse complement strand
CGGCGGCACGATCACGGTGACCGACACGACGAACTGCACCGGCATCGAGGCTTACGACTTCGAAGGGACGACGGCACCTCAGGATGCTGCGACCAACGTGAACGTCGCAGGCGGCGAGTTCAACACTCCGGTTGCGGAAGTCTACTGCGCTGATGGCTACGAGCCCAAGGATAATGGCGATGGCACCTACACCGTCGTCGAGAAGTCTGGCACGGAGCCCGGCAAGGACGACGGCAAGACCTACGATGACGAGGCTGCTGCCGAGGCTGCTGCGGCGACGGTGACGGTTTCGGTGCCGGCTGCCGTTTCGACGGCGCTGACCGACGAGCAGGAGACCGCCTACAAGGCGCTCTTCGAGGGCAAGGTTGTCGCCGGCGAAACCGAGGGGACCTACAAGGTTGTGGTTGCGCTGAAGGCTGACAAAGAAACGGAGATCGCCGGAGAAATCGCCGACGCCTTCGATGGCGACGAGGGCGATATCGATGTTGCGGAACTCGCGACAAAGACCACGGACTCTACCGTCACCATTACGGCCAAACCCGGACTCTACTACGGCGTCAAGGCCGGCACGTCGCTGAGCGGCATGCAGGTTAAGAGCTGCAACATGGCCACTACTGGCACGGTCACGGTTACGCTGCCTGCCAAGGGCAACGGCGATACCGCCAAGTTCTGGCAGATCTTCGCTTCGCCCACCGCGCTCGATGTGGTGGATTAAGCGGCTACGGCCAATTAGCCAAAACGACAAGGAGGCGAAGGGAAACCTTCGCCTCTCTTGTTTTTTCTTTACGAAAAGGGCTCGGCAAAATGAAAAGGGCTTGACAAAATAGACGATTTTTGGTAAAATTTCCATCAATAGTTGACAAACTGCAGTTGGGAGAACTGTATACTGGAGCTGTAAGAATGGCAAGAACCAAAAAAACCGGAAGCAAAGTCCAAGGCCGCAATAATGAGGGGCCTGTCAGTCCCAAGAAGCGCGGGCGCAAGCCAAAAGCGGCCATGGAGAACGAGCAGGATAGCGGCGAAGAAGGGGATGTCGCACAGGACGACGAAGAGCAGATCCAGCAAGAGGTGCGCAATTTCGATGCCGACAAGCTCACCGATCAGATCAACAAGCAGGAAGCCAAGGGCATCTTGAGCGGGTCCGACGACGACTTGAGCGATGAAGACGATGCCGACAGCGCCGGCGATGCACAGGATTTGACGCCGGAAGACGACAATATCGCAGCCAAGATACGCGAGCAGACCGAGGAAGGCGAAGAGGTGCTGCCGGGATCCGAGATGGGCGGGCTTTCCGTCCTTCGCGAAAAGGAAATGAACGACGTCGTGCGCGAGATCGTATCGCGCAGCGAGCAGAACGGCGGCTATGTTACTTACGAGGACCTGAACAAGATGTTCCCGCAGAACATTCTCGATTCGGTCCAGACCGAGCACTATCTCAAGTTGCTGGAAATGCTTGGCGTGCATGTAATGCGCGAAGAAGACGTCAAGCAGTGGCAGGACAACAAGAATCAGCAGCTCAACGAGAAAGTGCGCCCGGAGATCGAAGACCCGATCCGCATGTATCTGCACCAGATGGGCAAGGTGGAGCTGCTCTCGCGCGAACGCGAAGTTGAAATCTACGAGACGATCGACGAAGCGGAGACGAAGGCGCGCGATATTTTCAACCGCTTCCTTTTCGTGCCGCCGATGTACAACAACGTCTTGAACCGCCTCGAGGGACAGATCGACCGGTTCGACCGCATCGTCAACGACGAATACGAGGACGACCGCGAGAGCTACATCTCGATGATCCCGGCGTTCCGCAAGCGCCTCAAGGAGGCGGAACGCCGTCTTCGCGAATCGAGCGCGAAGTATCTTTCGCTTATTGCGCAGGAAAACGTGCCGGCGGTGAAGATGCGCGGCGCGGAGACATCGCTCGCCAACGCCCGCAAGGCGCTGCTCGATCTCTTCGGCGACATGAAGTTCAAGCAGAAGACCTTGGAGGTGCTTTGCGCCGATGCCGACGAGCAGTTCTATCTTCCCTACCGCCGCTACCGTGCGCAGCTTGCGGAACTTCTCAAGTCCAAATCCAGCAAGCGCCGCGACCGCGAAGTGTCGGCGTTGCGCGAAAAGATGTCGGCGATGGAAGCGGAGTTCGGCATGCTGCCGGAGGATTTCGTCACGTCGTTCGCGGAGCTGCGCAAGATCCTCAAGCGCGGACAGCAGGCCCGCACCACGATGGTCGAGGCCAACCTGCGCCTCGTCATCTCCATCGTCAAGAAATACATGAACCGCGGCCTCAGCTTCCTCGATCTCATCCAGGAAGGCAACACCGGGCTCATGAAGGCGGTGGAGAAGTTCGAATACAAGCGCGGCTACAAGTTTTCCACCTACGCAACATGGTGGATCCGCCAGGCGGCGAACCGTGCGATCGCCGACCAGGCGCGCACGATCCGCATTCCCGTGCACATGATCGAGAACATCAATCGCCTCATGCGCACCCAGAAGCGCCTGGTGCAGAAGCTCGGCCGCGAGGCGACCGAGGCCGAAATCGCCGCCGAGATGAACCTCGCTCCGGACCAGATCCGCGCCATCCGCAAGATGTCCCAGCAGCCGATTTCGCTCCAGCGCAAGGTGGGCGACAACGAGGACGCGAGCTACGGCGACTTTATCGCCGACGTCAACAGCGAGAATCCTTCGGAAGCGACGGAAGGCCACCTGTTGCGCGAGCGCCTGACCGAGATCTTGAGCACGCTCACCGAGCGCGAAAAGCAGGTCATCGATTTGCGCTTCGGCATTACCGCGGGGTATGCGCGCACGCTCGAAGAGGTCGGCAAGATTTTCAACGTCACGCGCGAGCGCATTCGCCAGATCGAGGCCAAGGCTTTGAGAAAACTCAAACACCCGAGCCGCATGAAAACTTTGATGGACTACCGCAGCCAGCAGGACAACTGAAGCAGGCTTGGCTTTTGGTCCGGAGAAAAAGAAAAGAAGAAAAGAGAAAAACGAAGAAACACGAGAAGAAAAAGGAGAAGAGAAAATGGATACGACATGCATCAAGTCTCTGGCGATCGCCGCGGGTTGCGGATTCGCCGCCGGAGTGGTACTTACGGCTTTGGTCTGCCGGCTAAAATGCCGCTGCAAGGCTCAGGGCGCCAAGGGTGGCGATCGCCGCCAGGCGCGCAAGCCGGAGCGCATCCAGAAGATGCACCCCGCCCCGGCCGACGGTTCGGTCGAAATCTACGTGGGCAACCTCAGCTATGAAATGAACGACGAGCAGCTCAACAAGGAGTTCGCCGCGTTCGGTCAGGTCAACTCCGCGCGCATCATCATCAATCGCTTCAACGGCAGGTCCAAGGGTTTCGGGTTCGTGCACATGCCCAACCGCGCCGAGGCCGAAGCCGCGATCAAGGCTCTCAACGACAAGGAGATCCTCGGCCGCAAGATGAAGTGCAACGAAGCCAAGAATGTAGAGGCTTGATATGGCCAAAGTTCTCGTTCCTCTCGCCAAGGGCTTTGAAGAAATAGAGGCGGTGACGATAGTCGACGTCCTGCGCCGCGGCGACGTCGAGGTCGTGACCGCCTCCATTTCCCAGCAAACGGAAGTTGAAGGCGCCCACGGCATGGTCGTCAAGGCCGATGCGCTTTTCGCCGAGGCCGAAGACGACGAGTACGATGCGATCGTCCTCCCCGGCGGCGGCGAGGGAACCGAGAACCTTTTGAATTGCGACGCTCTTTGCCGCCGGCTGCAGGCGCAGAAGGAGGCCGGGCGTCTCAATTGCGCGATTTGCGCCGCCCCGACCGTACTCGTCGAGGCGGGAGTCATAGATCCAGGTCTCCATGTGACGTGTTATCCTTCCATGGCGCCGGAGATGGACCGCCCGGTGGCGCCGGTCCAGGTCGTGTCCGACCACGATATCATTACCGGCCAGGCCCCCGGCGCGGCGATGCTTTTTGCGCTCGTCGTCCTGCAGGCTCTCGCCGGCGAAGAAGTCGCCGCCAAGGTGGCCGCAGGCATGGTCACTAACGTCCTCGGATGATTTTCAGGGCGATCCTGCTCGCCGTCAGTTTCTTCTGGGCCTACGATCCGGAGCATCCTGAAGAACCTGTAACCCGCGCCATCCTCGAGCTTGCGCGCGAAGACAAGGCGATCTGCCCCGTGAAATGGGGCGGGCTTGTCCTGCCGGGCGCCGGCGGACGTTCCACTTTCATGCTCGCCCTCGCGGGCGGCACCGCGCCCGACATCTACAAGGCGTGGTTCCACATCCTGCGCAACGATATCGAGCAGGGGTTCGTATATCCGCTTGACGAATGGATAGACCCCGCGTCCGTAGATCCGGCCAATTCGATTTGGGACAAAGTCCGCGTCAAGGATGGCCATGTCTGGGCCGTCACCACGCCGGGCATCCAATATTACGGCATCATCTACCGCCGCGATCTTGCCGCCGCCGCCGGGCTTGATCCGGATTCTCCCCCGAAAACCTGGGACGGTTTCCGCGAGTGGTGCCGCAAGCTCAAAAAGCCCGGAATGCGTCCGTTTGCGATCGAGAACCGCCCTTGGGGATTTCTGCCTTGGGTGCAATCCGCGGGCGGCGATGTCGTGAACGAAGAAGGGACCGCCGCAACCTTCGATTCTCCGGCGGCGCTCGAGGCCGCCGCGTTTCTCCAGTCGCTCGTGCGCGAAGATCTGGTCCTCGGCTTTCCCACGCTAACGCAGGCCGACGAAATCAGCGAGCGCTTCGCGACCGGCGATATCGCCATGGTCTTCGGCGGCGAAACGCTCGTCAAGCGCCTGTTGGAGGCGCAAAACTTCCCCGTCGAACTTATCGGCATGATGCCTTTCCCCGCCGCACGCGAAGATCTGCCGCGCGTCTTGCAGGCGCACAAACATTTCTACGCCTTGAGCGAATCGCTCGGACGCAAACCCAAGGAAGAGCGCGATCTTGCCTTCAAGTGCCTCGAGCGCATGAGCGACGAATCGCTCGCCCGAGAGGAAACCGAGCGCGCCATCCGCGAGGGAAGGGCGTTTTGGCTCGCCGACAATATTCGCCAAGGCCTCGCAGACGGTTCGATCAAGCCGGTGACCGAGCCTTGGGCCGGATTTTGGCAGGCGGCGTCAGACCTGGTGCAGCGCCGCTTCTTGGGGCTTATGCTCTCGGATGCCGGAAAAACCTTCGATTTTGCCGCCGCGCTCAAAGCGATAAACGAGGATGCCAATCGCGGCTTGATGTTTGATTCAGATTCTTCGCGCATCGATGCCGCCCGGCCTTACGCACGCGTCATATTGGGCGTGATTTTGTGTGCGGTGCTTGTTGTTGCGGCTATGGTTTTGGGGAATAGGGAACCTCCTGCGCCAAGGCTTCCTCCTGCGCCAAGGCTACTGAGGATAAAACGGAGGTCGAGACGGGGAACCCCTCAGC
Organism: Kiritimatiellia bacterium; assembly: GCA_045132115.1. GTDB lineage: Bacteria > Verrucomicrobiota > Kiritimatiellia > RFP12 > UBA1067 > UBA1067. Next base: position 19,883 of record JBGURT010000088.1, on the reverse strand, counting down.
CCTCCATGTCCTCCGTAGCCTCGGCGAAGGAGGAAGCCCCGAGCCCCGAGCCCCGGGCCCCGAAATTAAGCCCTTACCTCTTTCTTCTGCCGGCTTGCGCAAGCATTTTGCTGTGGTCGTACTATCCGCTGGTGCGCGGTGCGCTCATGGCGTTTCAGGATTATCGCATTGTAGGTTCTTCCTCTTGGGCGGGGCTGGACAATTTCATCCGTGTCGCGATAGACCCCAATTTCTGGGCGGCATGGGGCAGGACGCTCGAATATGTGGCCATCACGCTAGTCCTTGGTTTCCTTTCGCCGATCTTTCTCGCGCTTATGCTTTGCGAGATTCCCAAAGGCAAAGTCTTCTTCCGCTTTCTTTACTTCCTCCCGCATTTGACTTCGGCCCTGGTGGTGACGCTTTTGTGGAAGCTCATGTTCGACCCCACCGAAAACGGAATCCTGAACCAAATAATAATGTCGCTTGGCTTCGAGCGCCAGTCGTGGTTGTTGGATCCCGCGCTGGCGATGACGTGCTGCATTCTGCCGGGAGTTTGGGCCGGAGCCGGCATAAGTTCGCTTATCTACGTCGCCGCGCTTTCGTCCATGCCGCAAGACTATTACGAGGCGGCGGCGATCGACGGCGCGGGGATTTTGGGACGTTTTCGCCATGTCACTTTCCCGCAGCTCGCGCCGCTCATGGTCATAAACTTTGTTGGCGCGTTTATCGCCGCCTTCCAGGGAATAGGCAGCATTTTCCTTTTGACGTTCGGCGGGCCTGGCGATGCAACCCAAGTCTTGTCGCTCCAGATTTGGAAAGAGGCCTACAACAATTTGCGCTTCTCCACCGCCACGACCATGGCGTGGTTTCTTGGCGTCGCTTTGATCGGCTTTGCGTATTTGCAGATCCGCTTCCTGCGCCGTGTCGAGTTCCGCAAGGTGTGAGAGACCCGAACGGGCGGCCTCAAGGCTTTTGACTTTTGTCGCGATTTATGATATAATACATGCCAATAAATGAAAAAGAGCCGGACGGCAATAAATCTTGAATACTGCGCTTTGCGCACCGCGTGCGCAATCGTGAACGCGATTCCGTATCCTGTCGCGATGGGGATTGTGCGCCTCTTCGCCAAGATCGCAGTGAGAGTCTTCAAATTCAAACGCGAACGCACCTTCGCGAGAATCGAGCAGGTGTTCCCCGGTTCGACCAAGGCGCGGAAACTCGAGATCGCGGAATTTTCGCTTTTCAATGTGCTTGCAAACGGGCTCGAAATGGTCCGCGCCCCGAAACTCTCGCGCAAGTGGATGGATAAGCACGTGCAGGATGGCGCGGGATACAAGGAAAAGCTTCAACGCTATGTGGACGAAGGCAAGGGCGTGGTGATCATGGTGCCGCACTCCGGCAACTGGTACATGGCGGCGTGGTCGATGGCGAAATACGGCTTGCCGCTTTTTGCGATCGCGGCGCGCCAGCGCAACCCGAAGATCGACGCGTGGATGAACCGGCAATATGGCGATATCGAGGTTCTTTGCCGCTCCGAGCGCGGGACCTTGAACCGCATCAAAGACTACCTCCAGGGTGGCAGGGCGTTCGCGATCCTGCCGGATTTGCGCGTGCCCACGCCCGATACGGAAGTCGAGTTCCTGGGACACAAGGCGAACGTGTCGCACGCCGCGTGCATGTTCGCGGTGAAATGCGGCTCGCCAGTCGTGGTGGCGGCGATGTCCAGAAAGGGCGGCAAACACGTCTACAACCATCTCGCGACGCTCCGGCCTGAAGGCAAAACGGCGCAGGAATTGACGCAAGAGGCGATGAAGATTCTCTCCGCCCACGTGATGGCACACCCGGAAGAGTGGTTCTGGTACAACAAACGGTGGATTCTGGAGCCGGTATACTCAGGGAACAGGGAACAGGGAACATAGGAGACAAGTTCTTTTCCGTTCCCCGTTCCCCCTCCCCCGTTCCCTCGACAAAACTTTCAAACTAAATAAGGAAACGAAAATGACTATACAAGAAGCGGAAAAGATGCTCAAGAGCTGCGGCCAGGAGCATGTGCTGAAGTTTTTCAAGAAGCTTGGCAAGAAGGAGCAGGCGGCGCTTTTGGGACAAGTGGCGACGATCGAACCCAAGAATGTGAAGGCGTGCCAGGCGGCGCTCAAGGCCGGGACCGCGGCGGTGGACAACTCCAAGGGCGTCGCGCCCAAGGTGTCGGTCCTCAAGGGCAAGGCTTTGAAAGACGCTGTGGCGGCCGGCGAAGCGGAGCTCAAGGCCGGACGTGTGGCGGCGCTTCTCGTCGCGGGCGGACAGGGATCCCGCCTCGGCTACGACGGCCCCAAGGGGTGCTATTCTATCGGCCCCATCACGGGCGCGCCGCTTTTCTACTTCCATGCGCGCAAGATCCTCGCCCGCGGCAACCGCTACGGCAAGCCGATTCCGTTCTATGTGATGACGAGCGAGGCCAACAACGCCGCCACGGTGAAGTGCTTCGAGGACAACAACTACTTCGGCCTCGACAAAAAGGACGTCTTCTTCTTCACCCAGGGCATGTGGCCGGGAATGACGAAGGAAGGCAAGATCATCCTCGATGCGCCGGGCCACGTGTTCATGAGCCCGGACGGACATGGCGGACTTCTCGCCGCGCTCAAGAAGTCGGGCGCGCTCGCGGACATGAAGAAGCGCGGCATCAAGAGCGTCTTCTTCTTCCAGGTGGACAATCCGCTCGTCGAAATCGCCGACCCCGCGTTCATCGGCTACCACGTGAGCATGAAGAGCGAATATTCGCTCAAGCTTTGCGCCAAGCGCGATCCGTTCGAGAAGGTCGGCATGCCGATGAAGTTCGGCGACAAGTACCGCATGGTGGAATACTCGGAGATGACCGAGGCCCAGTGCACGCGCAAGACGAAGAGCGGCGACCTCTACTTCAAGTACGGCTCGCCCGCGATCCACGTGTTCGACCGCGCGTTCCTCGACCGCGAGGCGTCGCGCCCGATGCCGCTCCATCTGGCGTTCAAGAAGATTCCCGTCGTGGACGACTCCGGCAAGGCCGTGAAGCCCACGGAGCCCAACGGCTACAAGTTCGAGAAGTTCATCTTCGATATTCTCCCCAACGCCAAGACGGCGGCGTTCCTCGCCTTCGAGCAGAAGGACGAGTTCAGCCCCGTCAAGAACGCCGAGGGCGGCGATTCGCCCGCGACCTGCAAGGCGGACATGCAGGAGAAGTGGGCCAAGTGGCTCGCGGAGGCCGGCGTGCTCGTTTCGCGCGACATGGCGATCGAGATCGATCCCGCGTATGCGCTAGATGCGGCGGACCTCAAGGCCACCGGACTTTGCCTGGGGGCCGACTGACATGACGGGCTTGTTGTTTGGAGCGCTGTTGCTCGCGGTCTCCACGCCCGCGGGTTTCACCGACAATCTTCCCGCCGCGCTCGAAAAGGCCAAGGCGGAGAACAAGAGCGTCTTCATGGTGTGCTCGGGGTCGGACTGGTGCGGATGGTGCAAGAAGCTCGAGGCGGAGGTTCTGTCGGACCCGGCTTTCGTGCCGGCGGTTCAGGACGTCTTCGAGCTCGTCTACATCGACATCCCTCAAGACAAGTCGCTTTTGAGCGAATGGGGCAAGGCGCACAACGAGGCGGTCTGCGCACAGTACAAGGTGCAGGGCTTCCCTACCTGCTACATCCTCGATGCGGAAGGCAAGGTGTTGACGCGGCTTGGCTATGACGAAGGCGGCGGCGCGGCATACGCCAAGAACCTCGTCTACCTCAAGGAAAACATGGCGGCGATAAACGAGTACATCAAGCCTTGGCAAGACAAGGTGCGTGCGCTCGCGTCGCAGATGAACAAGGTCTTCAAGTCCGGCAAGAACGGGCCCGCGAAAATGGCGCGCGTCTATGCGCCGCAGGTCGCCGAGCTCGTCAAGGAAATCGAAGCGATCGAAGTCCCGGAGGCGATAGCCAAAGAGAAGGCCGCGCTCGTGGAACACGTCAGAGGAATGCTCGAGGCCGTAGAGAGTCTCAAGGCGTCCTTGGACAAGAAGGACAAGTGAAGACCTCGCTCTCGCCCGAAATCCCGGTTCTGCAGGAAGTTTCGCGCGTGCTCGTATCCGAGCGCGATGTGCGCAAACTCCTCGGTAAAGTCGTGGGGATTCTCCACGACCGCATGGGAATGCTCAGGGGGACGATCACGCTCCTCGAGGGCGACGAGCTGAAGATCGAGGCCTCGACCGGCGATTTGAACTCCGAGGAGCGCGCGCTTGGCGTGTACCGGCTTGGCGAGGGCATAACGGGAACGGTGGCGCGCACCGGCAAGGTGGAGGTCGTGCGCGACATCCGCAAGGACAAGCGCTTTTTGAACCGCACCGGCGCGCGCGACGCGAACGAGCATATCGCGTTCGTGTGCGTGCCGCTCGTGCATCTCGATCAGGTTATCGGGACGCTCTCGGTGGATCGCGAAATGTCCGGGAGCAACGAGGCGACGCTCGAGAAAGACGTGGCGCTGCTGGAGATCATCGCGAACATCACGGCGGACGCCGCCGCGCTTTGCCGCCAAGACGTGGCCGAGCGCATGGCGCTCAAGGACGAAAACCGGCGTTTGCGCGAGCGGCTTAACGTTGGCCACGGCGAGATGCTTGGCGAGTGCCGCCAGATGCAGGCGGTCTACGAACAGATCAAGGTCGTGGCGCCATCGGGCGCGACGGTGCTCATCCGCGGCGCTTCGGGAACCGGCAAGGAACTCGTCGCCAAGGCCATACAGTCGATGAGCCCGCGCAAGGACAAGCCGTTCGTGACGCTCAATTGCGCCGCGCTCCCGGAGAGCCTCGTGGAGAGCGAACTTTTCGGCCACGAAAAGGGCGCATTCACAGATGCCGTTTCGCGCCGGATCGGCCGTGCCGAAGCCGCCGACGGCGGCACGCTGTTCCTCGACGAAATCGGCGACCTTTCGATTCCCGTGCAAGTGAAGCTTCTGCGGTTTTTGCAGGAGCGCACGTTCAGTCGCGTGGGGTCCAACGAAGAGCTTCATGCGGATGTGCGTTTCATCGCCGCCACTTCGCGCAACCTCGAGGAGCTCATGGAGAAGAAGCTTTTCCGCGAGGACCTCTACTACCGGCTTTCGGTCTTCCCGATTTCCCTGCCGGACCTAGCCGATCGCGCGGGCGACATCATTTTGCTGGCGGAAAATTTCGTGAAGAAGATGAACGCGAAATACGGCAAGAAGGTGAAGGAGATTTCGCAGCCGGCCGCGGGAATGCTTTTGGCTTACAAGTGGCCGGGCAACGTGCGCGAGCTGGAGAACTGCATCGAACGCGCGGTGTTGACCTCGACCGACGGCATAGTGCACGGCTACAATCTGCCGCCGAGCGTGCAGTCGGCCACGGTGAACGTCGATAATTTAATGCCGGTTCCCGGGATGGTCGAAGAGGGCGTGACGCTTGATGCGCAGGTGGCGGCGTTCGAGCGCAAGGTGCTTGAGGACGCGATCCGCCGCCATGGCGGCAACCGCAGCGCCGCCGGGCGCGAGCTTGGCGTGAGCCCGCGCATGATGACTTACAAAATGAAGAAGGCGCTTAAGGCATGAATACGATCGAGCGGGAATTGGTCGAACTCGTGCGGCGCGCCAGTTGCGAGATGTCTTCAGACGTGAAGGCCGCGCTCGAGCGCGCCTTCCGCCGCGAGGAAAAGAACTCGCCGGCGAAATCGGTCTTGCGGACGATCCTGGGCAACATTTCGCTCGCGGCCAAGGGGTCCACGCCCGTTTGCCAAGACACGGGGACGCTCACGTTCTTCGTGGACTTCAGTCTGCGGCGCAAGGTCACGGAGGCGAAGATCAAGGCGGCGGTTCGCGAAGCGACGCGGCTTGGGTATTTGCGGAAGAATACGCTCGCGCCGGTTTCCGGAAAATCTTTCGACGACAATACGTGCGAAGGCGCGCCGGTCGTCCATTACGGAGACTACCCCAAGAAGGACGGCAAAGCGCAAGTCACATTGGTGATGAAAGGCGGCGGCAGCGAGAATATGTCGCGCCAATATTCGCTGCCGGACGCGGAACTCGCCGCCGGGCGCGACGAAGAGGGCGTGAAGAAGTGCGTCCTTGACGCCGTATGGCGCGCGCAAGGATATGGCTGTGAGCCGGGGATTCTAGGCGTGTGCGTGGGCGGCGACCGCGCGGTAGGGTATGAGACCGCGAAAGCGCAGCTCCTAAGGCCGCTGGACGAAAAGCCGTCAAGGCTCGAGAAAGAACTTTTGGAAAAAGCCAATTCGCTGGGGATAGGGCCCATGGGACTTGGCGGCAAGACTACGCTCCTGGCGCTCAAGATCGCGGAGCGGCCGCGCGTCCCGGCGAGCTTTTTCGTGACGGTGGCGTATATGTGCTGGGCTCTGAGGCGGAGGACGTTATGGCTTGCCTGAAGCATCCGTTCGGCGAAAAGGCGGTGCGTGCGCTCAAGGCCGGGGAGACCGTTTCCATCTCCGGGCTTGTCTACACCGGGCGCGACAAGTTCCACAAGTTCTTCGCCGATGGCGGCGCGCTCCCGGTGGATTTTCGCGATGGCGCATTGTATCATTGCGGGCCAGTGGTGGTGAAAGACGCTCGCGGCGAATGGCAGGTCAAGGCGGCCGGCCCCACGACCTCCGTGCGCGAAAATCCGTATGAGCCAAACTTCATCGCGAAAAGCGGAGTGAGGATCATAATCGGGAAGGGCGGCATGGACGCGGCGACGCTCGCGGCGATGAAGCAGCATGGCTGCGTTTATGTTCAGGCCACAGGCGGCGCGGCGGCGGTGAGCGCAGCGGCCGTCAAGCGCGTCGCGGGCGTGAGCATGCTCGAGGAATTCGGCGCGGCGGAAGCCGTGTGGCATTTCGAGATGGAAAACTTTACGGGCGTCGTCGCGATGGACAGCCATGGCGTGTCGCTCTTCGATTCGGTGCGCGAATCGTCGCGCCGCAAACTCGACGGACTTCTGGGCGCGAAATGAAAAAATGTCTTGCCGCGATTCTGTTCCTCGCCGCGACGGCCTGCGCAGCCGCCAACGCCGCCGAAAACTTGCCGGCGATTCGCAAGGCGGCAGAAGGCGTGGTCACGTTTTGCGATACCAGCCGAAGGTTCTTCTATGTGCTAGATCCGCGCGACCGCACTGTGCGCTTTACCTACGAATACGGCAAAGTAGGGCCCAAAGAGGGCGACTATCTGGTCGTCTCCGGGGAGCCGTCGCAAGAGGCAAACGGGCTAGACAACTATATCAAGGCCGACTTCCGGATCGTCCCCGTGGAAGGGCACATTGAAGTTCCGGTGGAAGCGGCGGACATCGACGACCTGACGAAGCCGCCGGGCACAGGCGGCATGGGTACGATGCGCAGCGGCCGCAAGGTGAGAACGCAGGGCGAAGTGAAGTCGGTAGCCGAATACAAACGCGAGATCAGGATAGGGCTCGCGAAAGGCGATGACGAAATCACCGTCGTGTTCATCAAGGGCGACAATCCCGTGTTGCCGGATTTCATCGAACCCGGGGCGGAGGTGGAGGCGACGGGGATCTTCGAATGCCTCTACAACTATCGCATTTCGCCCGGCGACGCGATAATCGACAGCGCATATTTGTATGTAAAGGACATAAACGCGTTCCGGCTTCTCAAGAAACCCGAATGGTGGACCGAAGCGCGGCTCAGGAATGCGGTTGCGATCGTTCTCGTGTTGTTGGCGGTGTCGTTCTTGCTCGTCTTGTTCCTCGACCGGCTCGTCAAGCGGCGGACGCGCGAACTTGCGGCGGCGGAACTTGCGGCGGCAAGGGCGGATATCGAGGCGTCCGCCGTGATGCGCGAGAGGTTGCGCATCACTTGCGACCTTCATGACGATCTCCAGCAGCTCTTGGCCGGCACGATGTGCCGCATCAAGGCGGGAATCAACCACCTCGCGAAGGGCAACGAGGAGAAAGCCAAGGAACAGCTCGCCTTCGCGCGCCAGTCCGTGGGGCAGACGCAAACGGCGCTGAGGAAAATCCTCTGGGAGATGCACGACTCCGCCGAAAGCGGCGACAGCATGCGCAGGCTTTTCGAATATGCCGCGCGGCGTTTCGCGCAGTGGCAGGACAAGGTGGAAATGCGCTTTTGCGGCGAAGAACCCGCGGCGGCGAAGCGCTATTCCGGCGTCCTGCTCATGATCATGCAAGAGGCGGTGGGCAACGCGCTCAAGCACGGCGGCGCGGCGCATGTTGAGGTAGAGACTGTTTTCGGCGACGACAAGATAACGATGAGCGTCAAGGACGACGGCTGCGGATTCGACGCCGCGCATTTCGCGGGCGATCCTTCGCGGCTGGGACTGGTGTCCATGCGCCTCAGGGCGGAGCAGCTTAACGGAACGCTGCGGGTAGTATCGGCGCCGGGCGAAGGCACGAAGATCGTCGCGGAAATCCCCATTTTGAAGGAGAACCAGGAAAAATGAAAAAAACGATTAACTTTCTTTTGGTTGACGACCATCCTGTCGTTAGAGACGGAATGGAAGCGATGCTGATGAGCGAGGAGGACTTCGACAGCCTCGGAACCGCCGCTGACGCCACCGAAGCGCTTGAGACGCTGGAAACTTGCACCCCAGATGTGCTGATAACCGATGTCTGCATGCCGCGCGGAGATGGCTTCACGCTGCTCAAGGAGGTGCGCAAGCGCTACCCGAAGATCAAGGTATTGATGCTCGCAGGTTCGCCCACCGCCGCCGAGCGCGACGAAGCCAAGGCGATGGGGGCCTCGGGGTATATGTCCAAGTCTGCAGATCTCGAGCGTCTGGTAGAAGTTGTCCGCAAAATCGCCGCCGGCAGCGAATTCGTGTGCGACGCGAAGGAGGACATTCCCGCGATTCTTTCGATGCGCGAGCGCGAGGTGCTTATGCTCTTTTCCAAGGGCATGACGCGCGAGGAAGTGGCTCAAGCCCTGGACTTGGGTACGGAAACGGTGAAGACGCACGTCAGGATAATCATGAAGAAGCTTGGCGTCCCCAATACGCTTTCCGCCGTAACCTCCGCCATCAAGATGGGAATAATCCGGCCTTAAGTAAAAGGGAAAAGGAGACTTTGCATGTCCAGGAAGAGCGATCAGTTGCGCCCGATTGAATTTGTGCGCAACTTCACGAAGCATGCGGCGGGGAGCGTGCTCGTAAAGTGGGGCGATACGTGGGTTCTTTGCACGGCGAGCGTGGAGAACAAGGTGCCGCCGTTCCTCAAGGATACCGGCAAAGGCTGGGTCACCGCGGAATACTCGATGCTTCCTTCGTCGACGGGCGGCGGCCGCAAGGATCGCGACATCAAGAAACTTAAGCAGGATGCGCGTTCCACGGAGATCCAGCGGCTTATCGGGCGTTCGCTTCGCGCCGCCGTGGATATTGCCAAGCTGGGCGAGCGGCAGATCACGATAGATTGCGATGTTTTGCAGGCCGATGGCGGCACGCGGTGCGCCTCCATAACCGGGGGAATGGTCGCCCTTGAGGACGCCATCGCCAAGCTTGTGAAAGAAGGCGCGCTCGCCGAAAACCCCATCGTCCATCGCGTGGCGGCGGTTTCGGTTGGCGTTTGCGGCGGCAAACCGACGCTCGATCTCGATTATGCGCACGACTCCACGGCAGAGGTGGACCTCAATGTCGTGATGACGGATGATGGGCGCTATGTGGAGCTCCAAGGCACGGCCGAGCACAATCCCTTCACGGAAGAATCGCTCGACGCGCTCCGCGCTCTTGCCCGCAAAGGTCTCAAAAAGATCTTTGCGCTCATGAAAAAATGAAATACCCCCTAGACAAAGCGGGTAGAAATATGATATAATTAACGAACTTTCATTGGGAAAGAGTGCGATACGGGCCGGTCGGACCGGCTGCGTCGCGTTCAAGGACCGGACGGCCCGCGGCGCGACAAGCACCGCGGGCGCTTGATTCTAGTGAGGGGACTGGGCAAAGGCAAAACTGCATGCAAGGCGCCGCAAAGGGCCTTGAGCGGCAACCTGGGGCAACCCTGAGACCGCTTATGGTGCAGCCGCCGGAGCGCAGGAAACAAGAAGAAAACAACTAAGGAAAAACAACAATGCAGCAGCAAAGAGTACGCATCCGCCTCCAGGCATACGATCATCGTGTGCTGGATACGGCCGTCGGTGGGATCATCGACACGGCCCGCGGCACGGGTGCGCAGGTGGTGGGGCCGATTCCGCTCCCCACGCGCGTCGAGCGTTGGACGGTCAACCGTTCCCCCAACGTCGACAAGAAGTCAATGGATCAGTTCGAAATGCGCACCCACAAGCGCCTTCTCGACATCGTCAACCCCACGGCGCAGACGATCGACGAGCTCAAGAAGCTCAACCTCCCTGCCGGCGTGGATATTGCCATCAAGGTGTAAGGGGGACGAGATGGAAGGATTGATCGGCAAGAAAGTCGGAATGACCCAGGTTTACGATGCGGACGGCAAGCGTCTGTGCGTGACGGTCATTGAAGTCGGTCCCTGCCCGGTTGTGCAGGTCAAGACGCTCGAGAAGGACGGCTATGTGGCCGCGCAGCTCGGTTTTGGCGTGCAGAAGCTGTGGAAGGACCCCGAGGCGGACAAGGAGGCCCATGGCGGCCGCAGAGCCCGCAACCGCATCTCCAAGGCGGAGAGCTTCCACCTCACCAAGACCGGCGGTCTCACGACCGGCGTGCGCGTCCTCAAGGAGTTCGCTCCCGAGGCTGGCGAAGAGGTGAAGGTGGGCGACGTCCTCACGGTTAAGAATTTCGAAGGCGTCAAGTATGTTGACGTTTCGGGCGTGACGAAGGGCCGCGGCTTCGCGGGCGTTTTGAAGCGCTACAACTTCGCGGGCGGCAACATGACGCACGGCGGCCACTCCAAGCGCCGCACCGGCGGCTTGGCGGCGCGCGACCTCCCCGGCTGGATCGAGAAGGGCAAGAAGATGCCCGGCCACATGGGCGACGTGAACCGCAAGGTCACGAATCTCGAAGTCGTGGCGATCCGCCCCGAGGACAACGCGATTCTCGTCAAGGGTTCCATCCCCGGCGCGAAGAACGGCACGGTTATCGTGCGCAAGAGCCTCAAGAACAACGTCAAGAAAGGGGCCTAAGCGATGACGAAGGTTGAAACAGCTTACGATCAGGCCCTCCTCGTTACCGATAAGGGCGAGCAGGCGGTCAAGGATGCGGTAGTGGCGACGCTCAATGCGCTGCGCGCGGGCACGGCCTGCACGAAGGGCAAGGGCGAAGTCGCCGGCTCCAACAAGAAGCCCTGGAAGCAGAAGGGCACGGGCAACGCCCGCGCAGGATTCCGCCAGAGCCCCGTGTGGCGCGGCGGCGGCGTGGCGCACGGCCCCAAGCCGCGCAGCTACGAGCAGAAGCTCAACAAGAAGGTTTGGGCGCTTGCGTTCAAGCGCGCGCTTTCCGACAAGCTCGTCGCGGGCGAGGTGATCGTGGTCGACAAGTTCGATCTCGAAGCCCCCAAGACGAAGCTCATGGCCAAGGCGCTCAAGGAGCTTGGCGTCGAGCGCACCGCGGTCATCGTGCAGAAGGACGTCGACGAGACGGTCCTCATGGCGATGAGCAATCTGCCGCGCATCGACTACACGACGGCCCAGGCGCTGGACGTCTACACGCTCATGGCAAACCGTCAGATCGTTTGCGACCAGGCGGGGTTCGACGCGCTCGTCGCGCGCCTCGCGAAGTAAGGAGGATGTCATGACGAACGAAGAAATCATCAAGCGCGTGCTGATCACGGAGAAGGGCTCGGCGATGTCTGCGGACAACCGCTACATGCTCGAGGTTTCCGTCAAGGCCACGAAGCCGCAGATTGCCGATGCCGTCGAGAAGAAGTTCGGCGTGCACGTGCTCGCGGTCCGTACCGCCAACATGAAGGGGGCGCGCAAGTTCGTGCGCGGCACCCGCCGTGTTTACACCGAGGCAACCTGGAAGAAGGCGATCGTGACCGTCAAGGCCGGCGAGCGCATCGAGCAGGTCTAAGGAGACTTAAGATATGGCACTCAAGACATTCAAGCCTCGCAGCCAGGGAATGCGCTTCCGCGTAGCCCCGACTTTCGAGGAGATCACCGAAGAAAAGCCGGTGAAGTCGCTCACGGTAGCGAAGCGCAAGACCGGCGGCCGCAACAACCAGGGCCGCATCACGGTGCGCCATCGCGGCGGCGGCGCCAAGCAGCGCATCCGCATCGTGGACTTCAAGCGCCGTAAAACCGGCGTCGAGGCGACCGTCAAGGACATCGCCTACGATCCTACCCGCAGCGCGTATCTCGCGCTCGTCGAGTACACCGACGGCGAGAAGACCTACATCCTCGCCCCCGAGGGTCTGAAGGTCGGGATGAAGATCATGAACGGTCCCAACGCGGAAGCGACGGTCGGCAACTGCGTGCCGCTCGCGAAGATCCCGCTCGGCCTCATGGTCCATTCGATCGAGCTCGTTCCGGGCGAGGGCGCGAAGATCGCGCGCAGCGCCGGCAACGGCTGCCAGATCATGGCGCGCGACGGCAACCGCGTGACGCTCAAGATGCCTTCGGGCGAAGTGCGCATCTTCGACGGCCGCTGCACGGCGTGCGTCGGAGCGGTGGGCAACAAGGATTGGGGCAACATCAAGCTCGGCAAGGCCGGCCGCAAGCGCTACCTCGGCATCCGTCCTACGGTGCGCGGCGTGGCGATGAACCCGGTTGACCACCCGATGGGCGGCGGCGAAGGCCGCACCTCCGGCGGCAGCCATCCGCGTTCGCCTTGGGGCAAGCTCGCCAAGGGCGGCAAGACCCGTCCGAAGCGCAAGGCTTCCAACAGAGTCATCGTCAAGAGGAGGAAATAATCCATGGCACGTTCTCTCAAGAAGGGACCCTACGTGGAGGACAGCCTCCTCCGCAAGGTCGAGAAGATGCAGGCGAGCGGCAAGAAGCAGCCCATCAAGACCTGGAGCCGCCGTTCGATGGTGCTCCCGGAATTCGTGGGCCTCACGTTCGCGATACACAACGGTCGGCAGCACATGCCTATCTTCATAACCGAAAACATGGTCGGACACCGTCTCGGCGAGTTTGCCCCCACGCGTACGTTCAAGTCGCACGGCAACTCGGTGGAGAAGGCCAAGTAAGGGGTGTAAACAATGGAAGTTATCGCAATCACCCGCAATGCGCGCATGTCGGCCTTCAAGGGCCGTCCTTTGGCGCGCGCCTGCCAGGGTCTCAAGCCGGCCGATGCGCTCAAGGTCGTGGAGTTCAGCCCCAAGAAGGCCGCTGAAATCCTCAAGAAGACCATCAAGAGCGCGATGGCCAACGCCAAGAACAACAACGGTCTCGACCTCGACACGCTCACGATCAAGGAGTGCGTGTTCGACGAGTCCGTGCGCATGCGCCGCTATTGGCCCACGGCCCGCGGTTCGGCCCATCCGGTCGCCCGTCGCCTGTGCCACTGCAAGGTCGTGCTTACCGACGCCAAGAAGGAGGCTAAGTAATGGGACAGAAAGTAAATCCTATCGGTTTCCGCGTTGGCGTGACCCACGCCTGGGGCAGCCGTTGGTTCGCGCCCAAGAAGACGTTCGGCGCCTACCTTATCGAAGACCAGAAGATCCGTGAAGCCTGCAAGAAGCGCTTTGCGGAAGCCGGCATCTCCAAGATCATGATCGAGCGTTACCTGAACCGCGTGCGCGTCACGATGTTCAGCGCGCGTCCCGGCGTGATCATCGGGAAGAAGGGCGAGGATGTAGAGGCTACGCGCGTCGCGCTCGAGAAGATGACCAAGAAGGAAGTCTACCTCGAGATCAAGGAAGTCGCCGGCGCCGACGCCGACGCCCAGCTGGTGGCGGAGTCCATCGCGCAGAACCTGGAGCGCCGCATTGCGCTCAAGCGCGCGATGAAGCGCGCCATGAAGGTGGCGATGGACATGGGCGTGGACGGAATCAAGATCCATGCGAGCGGCCGTATCAACGGCGCGGAAATCGCGCGCGTCGAGTGGTCCCGCGAGGGCAAGGTTCCGCTGCACACGCTGCGTGCGAACATCGACTATGGTTTTGCCGAGGCCAACACGACGGCCGGAAAGATCGGCATCAAGGTCTGGATCTGCAAGAAGGAAGGTTTCCAGGCGCGCGCTCCGAGGAGCGAACGCCGCGGCGACCGCGAAGGAGGTAAGCGCCATGCCGCTCATGCCTAAGAGAGTAAAGTTCCGCAAGGTTTCCAAGGGCAACCGCGCCGGTTACGCGACCAGCGGCACCGAGCTCGCTTACGGCGAGTACGGCCTCAAGGCGCTCACCCGCGGACTGCTCACGGCCACGCAGATCGAAGCGTGCCGTGTCGCGGTAAACCGTGAAATGAAGCGCAAGGGCAAGTTGTGGATCCGCGTGTTCCCCGACAAGCCCGTGACCCGCAAGCCTATCGAAGTGCGTATGGGCGGAGGAAAGGGCAACCCGGAGTTCTGGGCGGCCGTGATTCTCCCCGGCAAGGTGCTATTCGAGGTTGGCGGCGTCAGCGAGGAAGTCGCGAAGGAGTGCTTCCGTCTCGCGGCGACCAAGCTTGGCATCCACACGAAATTCATCACCCGCGCAGGAGTTAAAATCTGATGAGCACGGAAAACACAAACACCCGCGGCGCCCGCAAGGTCCGCAAGGGCACGGTGGCGTCGAAGATGGGCGCCAAGAGCGTGGTCGTGGCGGTGAGCTACCGCGAACGCCATCCGGTCTACGGAAAGATCGTCACGCGCACCAAGAAGTATCATGCACACGATGAGGACGACACGGCCAAGGTCGGCGATACCGTCACCATCATGGAAACGCGCCCCCTGAGCGCCACGAAGCGCTGGCGCATCGTGAAGTAAGGAGAAGAAGCCAATGCTACAGGAACTCTCCAATCTTGTCGTGGCGGACAACACCGGCGCCAAGCGCGCGATGTGCTTCCGCATCCTCAAGCAGCGCAAGGAATACGCCCACCTCGGCGATGTCATCCGCGTTGCGATCAAGGAAGCGAGCCCCACGGGTTCGGTGAAGAAAGGTTCGGTCGCCACTGCGGTGATCGTCCGCACCGGCCAGCCGATCCGCCGCGAGGACGGATCGACCGTGCACTTCGACCAGAACGCGTGCGTGCTCGTCGACTCCAAGCTCAACCCGATCGGCACCCGTATTTTCGGGCCGGTGGCGCGCGAGCTTCGCGAGCGCAACTACATGAAGATCCTCTCGATGGCCCCGGAAGTGGTCTAAAGACTAGGAGGACACGAATATGTCACTTGCAAGAATCAAGAAGAACGACACCGTCATCGTGATCAGCGGCAACGACAAGGGCAAGACCGGCACGGTGATGAGCGTCGACCCCAAGGACGGAACCGCCATCGTCGGCGGGATCAACGTCCACAAGAAGGCGATGCGCCGCACGGAGAAGACCCCCGGCGGAATCATCGACAAGGAAATGCCCATCCGGCTGTGCAAGCTCATGCCTTACGATGCGGAGAAGAAGGCGGGTACCCGCGTTCGCACCGCAGTTGTCGAGGGCAAGAAGACGCGCATCTCGGTGAAGAGCGGCAAGGCCATCTAAAAGGACTGCGAAAAATGGCAAGACTCAAAGACGAATACGCGAGCCGCATGGTTCCCCAGCTCGAGAAGGAGCTCGGGATCACGAACAAGATGCTGGTTCCGCGTCTGCAGAAGATCGTGCTCAACATGGCTTTCGGCATTGTGAGCAAGGACGAGCAGAAGCAGCTCGTGGACGACCTGGCGGCGATTACCGGCCAGAAGCCCCAGCTGTGCCGCGCGAAGAAGTCGATCTCGAACTTCAAGCTGCGCGAAGGCATGGTGATCGGCGCGAAGGTGACGCTGCGCGGCGAGCGCATGTGGGAATTCGCCGAGCGCATGATTTCGGCGGCGCTTCCCCGCATTCGCGACTTCCGCGGCGTTTCCAACCGTGGATTCGACGGCGCGGGCAACTATACGATGGGCCTCAAGGAGCACGCGATCTTCCCCGAACTCGTGGAAGGCGGCGCGGGCCACTCCGGCATGGACATCACGTTCGTAACCAGCTCCAGGGACGACAAGGCGTGCAAGGCGCTCCTCGTCGCCATGGGCATGCCGTTCGCAGGGAGGAACTAATCATGGCGAAGAAGTGTCTCATCGAGAAGCAGAAGAAGGCGCCCAAGTTCGAGGTGCGCAAGTACAACCGTTGCCAGCGTTGCGGCCGTCGCCATGCGTACATCCGCAAGTTCGGCGTGTGCCGTCTGTGCTTCCGCGAACTCGCGCTCTCCGGCCTCATCCCCGGCGTAACCAAGGCGTCGTGGTAAAGTAAAGGAAAGGAATCATCTTATGGTAAACGATCCCATTTCCGACATGCTCACGATCATCCGCAACGGAATCAAGGCCCGCCTTTATTCCGTGACGATGCCGGCGAGCAAGGTCAAGGCGGAAATCGCCAAGGTGCTCAAGGCTTCCGGCTTCATCGCCGAGTATGTCGTCACCAGCGAATTCCCCAAGAAACTAATCGTCCAGCTGAAGTACACCGACAAGGCGGTGAGCGCGATCACCGAGCTCAAGCGCATCTCCAAGCCGGGTCTTCGCAAGTACGTTCCCGTGGAAAAGATCCCCGCCGTTCTCGACGGCATGGGTCTTGCGATCCTCTCCACCTCCAAGGGCATCATGTCCGGCGCGGAGGCGAAGAAGGCGCGCATCGGCGGCGAACTCATCTGCACGGTCGCTTAATTTAAGGAGTTTGAAGACAATGTCTCGAATCGGTAAAGAACCCGTCCAGCTCGCAGAAGGCGTTACCGCCGACATCGCGGGCCAGAAGGTGACGGTAAAGGGCAAGCTCGGCGAGCTGTCCTACACGATGCAGGAAGGCATCACGGCGAAGGTCGAAGACGGAAAGATCGTCGTTGCTTGCGCGGATGACGCGAAGTACGGCAACTTCCACGGCCTTGCCCGCGCGCTGATCAACAATATGGTGGCTGGCGTGTCCAAGGGCTACACGAAGAAGCTGTCGATCGAGGGTACCGGTTTCAAGGCGGTGCTCAAGGGCAAGGAGCTGGCGCTTTCGCTCGGCTTCGCGAGCCCCAAGATCTATGCGATCCCCGAGGGTCTCACCGTGACGGTCGAGAATGACGGTCTGCAGGTGACGCTCACCGGCATCGACAAGGCTGTGGTCGGCGAATCCGCCGCCCGCATCCGTTCGTTCTATCCGGCCGAGCCCTACAAGGGCAAGGGTATCAAGTATGTCGGCGAGCACATCCGCCGCAAGCAAGGAAAGAAGGTCGCATAATGAGCTTCAACCGCAAAGTACAGCGCCAGAAGCGCCACTTGCGCCTCCGCCGCCGCGTAGTCGGCACGGCGGAGCGTCCGCGCATGGCGATCTGCATTACGAACAAGAATCTCTACGTCCAGTTCATCGACGACGACGCCGGCCGCACGCTTGCGTCCGCCTCGAGCCTCAAGGAGGCGAAGGCGAACCTCGAGACCGCGAAGAGCGTCGGTGCTGCGGCTGCCGCGGCGGCGAAGGCCGCTGGCATCACGAAGGTAGTGGTCGACCGTGGCGGCAACAAGTTTGCCGGTCGCGTGAAGGCTATCGTGGACTCTGCCGTGGAGAACGGCGTTTCCATCACCGCGGAGGAGAAGTAACATGGCAATGAATCGTGACAAGCGCGGTGACGCGGGCACGGAAGACGCGCTCGACGAACATACCGTATTCATCAACCGTTGCGCGAAGACCGTCAAGGGCGGCCGCCGCATGAGCTTCTCCGCGGTTATCGTGGTGGGCGACAAGGAAGGCCGCGTCGGCGTGGGCTTCGGCAAGGCGAACGAGGTTTCCGACGCGATCCGCAAGGGCGGCGAGGCTGCCCGCAAGGATATGCGCAAGGTGACGCTCCACGGGACGACGATCCCGCACGACGTAGAAGGCGTGTGCGACGGCGGCCGTGTGATCCTCAAGCCCGCTCCGGAAGGCACCGGCCTTATCGTCGGCGGCGGCATGCGTCCCGTGCTCGAGGCCGCGGGCATCCGCGACGCCGTGGGCAAGTCGCTCGGTTCCAAGAACCGCCTCAACGTGGTGAAGGCCACGATGAACGCGCTCATGAAGCTCCGCAGCGCCGAGGAAATCGCCGCGCTCAGGGCATAAGGAAAGGAACTTGAAAATGGATCTCAGCAATCTCAAGAACACCCCCGGAGCCCGCGAGCGCCGCAAACGCGTCGGCCGCGGCTGCGGTTCGGGCATGGGCAAGACCTCTACGCGCGGCCACAAGGGTCAGGCGGCGCGCAAGGGCCATAAGCAGAAGCTCGGCTTCGAAGGCGGCCAGATGCCGCTCGTGCGCCGTTTGCCGAAGCGTGGCTTCAACAATGCCGCGTTCAACGCCAAGGCGCTGGCCGTCAACCTCTCCGACCTCGAGCGCAAGTTCGAGTCCGGCGCGGAAGTGACGGTCGAGACGCTCGCCAAGGCCGGCTTCGAGAGCAACAAGAAGCCGCTCGTGAAGATTCTCGCCAAGGGCGAGCTCACGAAGAAGCTCACGGTCAAGGTTCCTTGCTCGGCGGCGGCGAAGGCCAAGATCGAGCAGGCCGGCGGCACGGTCGCCTAAGGCTGAAACGGATATAGTTTCCGTTTGATGAAAGGCGCGGCAACCCCGCGCCTTTTGTTTTTGTATTGCATTTTAGGCGGATTTGTGGAGGCGCTAGGGAGTGGATTTAGAGGCTTGCGTGTGCTCTAGTGAAGTCAACATGTTGATTTACAGATTTCAACACGTTGATTGCCGTAAATCAACACGTTGATTTCTGTAAATTGACACCTTGATTTTTGTAAATCAACCTGTTGATTTCACTGTCGTCTTCGTAGTGCTCGCAATTGCGTCTATAGAGGGCTGGAATCTTGGGGCTTGGGGCTTCCGCCTTCGCAATGCTTCGGCGCGACAGGCGGGGCTAGGGGGATGGATTCAGAATGTGGTTTATTTTATATTCCCTATTGCCGAAGTTGGCGATTTTTGGTATAATAACCGCATGATGAAGAAGTTGGCGATAGGGTTGGCGGCGATGATGCTCGCCATGGGGGCGGCGGAGGCGCGGATATACAGGGTCCACTCCAGTACCGATTCTTCCCGGCAATGCGAGTGGAAGAATTGCGAGAATTTCGTGGGGCCGGGGTTCAGGTATTGCAAGCGATGCCAAGAATTGGCCCGGAAGTATCAGCTCGAACGCGAGCAGGCGGTCCGGGAACTGATGGAGCAGCTGAAGGGATGCGATCTGCCGGCGGCAAAAGGGTGCATCCGCAAATTCTTCGGCTATGAGCCTGGTTCGCTGTACGAGATCCCGAGGAAGCTTACCGAGAGGATGTGTTTTGACAAAGACGGGGAACTGGTGGTTACGAACAAGCTCGCGAAACCGTTCAGGCAGTGCAACAAGGTGGAGCTCAAATATTCCAGGTTCAATCTGGCGCTTTACCAGATAACGTTGTTTTCGTCGCCGGACGTGCGTGCGGACCGGGTGATGGCGGAGGAAGAGAAGACGGCGATCGGGCGGGAACTTGTCGAGCTGTTCGATGGCCAGATCACGATGCCTTGTCCGGGGCGCTATGAGATCAAGGGGGCGCAGGGCCGGCAACGGCTGGAGATGAGGGCGGACAAGCGAAAGGCGGCGGAGGCGGAGATCATGGCGAACCACAATACGTCGGTGCTGAAACCGGGATTTGTGTATTCGGTCATACTGCGGGACAATTCGCTTTACAGGTGCAGGTAAGCCCCAGACGCTTGCGGAGTGGGTAGGGATTTTAGGGTATTGACTTTCGATATGGAAATATGGTATAATACAACCTCAATCACAGATGCCAGGTTAGCACAGTTGGTAGTGCGGCTCATTCGTAATGAGCAGGTCGGGGGTTCGAGTCCCTTACCTGGCTCCAAATGGCGGGAGTAGATCAATTGGTTAGATCAACAGATTGTGATTCTGTGGGTTGCGGGTTCGAGTCCCGTCTCCTGCCCCA